>JALOQC010000281.1 GCA_025453555.1 Myxococcota bacterium
CGCAGCGCGGCCGCGAGGTGCGTGAGCTGACGAACCGGCCACGGGAAGAGGTACTTCGTCGCGAGGTCGGTGACGCCCTTGTACGAGCCCGCGAAGATGCGCTTCTCGATCGCGCGCTTCGTGTCCTCGCTGACCGACAGCACGAAGGGCGTCGCGCGCTTGCGGAGCTGTTTGTTGTAGGCGAGGTCCTTCGGCTCGACGCGCTTGGTCGCCGCCGCGAGCGCGTCGCTCATCGTGCCGGACGTGAGCGCTTCGAAGGCCGCGGGCGCGAGCGACGCCGGCACGTGGAAGGCGACGGGGCGACCTTCTTCGGTGCACAGCACGGTGTTCGGATCGCCGATCAGGTTCACGATCAGCGTCGGCTCGTAGACGTGATCGCCGAGCACGCCGATCACGTCGGTCGCGCCTTCCAGCTCCGCCTCCGTCGCCGCCACCGGGATGCGGTGCGACGAAAAGAGCCGCGCGAGCCGTTCGACCGGGCTCAGCGTCCAGACCTTCGTGGTCGACGAGCCGACGATGCGTGCCTTCTTCGTGGCCGCCGTGGCGGCGGTCTGCTCGGTCATGCGCGGTTTCCTCGAGGGCGGTCCGTTCGAGCGCGGTCTCTCTCTCGGACGTCGTCCGCGAGAGACGTCGTTCGAGAGAGACCCGGCTCGCTCACGCTTCGTCGTCGCGCGCGTGGGATCGAAACGGGAAAGCTCGAAAAGGCGCGAGTATAGGCGGGGGCTTGGACCTGTCAAAACGCGAGTGTTTACGGATGCTTCCGGTGTCTCGGTGGCCAGCGTGCGTGGGTCGGTGACGCCTGCTAACTTCGCGCGCGATGACGTCCGGGCCCATCGACAAGGTCACGATGAAGCTGGTCGCGCTGGCGCCGCAGGGGTTCCGCTCCGCGGTCCATCCGGTGACCTCGCGCTTCGTGGAGCGGTGGTCGCCGTACCGCTACTACCTCAACCGCCGCGCCGAAGTCTTCATGCTCTGGTTCCCCAAGTGCGGCGGCACCTGGGCGAAGCTGCAGCTCCACACCGCGCTCACCAAACACTACGGGGTCGTGGGCGCGCCACCGCTGGAGCTCGAGCACCTCAAGGACTTCGAGCCACGCATCCCGCGCATTCGTCCCTTCCACGACGACGCGCCCCACTGGAAGACCCCCGAGCAGCTGCGCGAGCACAAGCGCCGCTACGCCGGCCGCAAGGTGATGCTGCTCGTGCGCGATCCGCGCGACGCGATCGTGTCGCTCCACCTGCAGGTGACCAAGCGGTGGAAGGTCGACCCGAACATGTCGCTCGACGAGTTCATCTGGAACCCGCGCGGCTCGTTCCACACGATGATCCGCTACTACAACATCTGGGCGAAGAACCGCGACGTTCCGTCCGAGCTGATGTTGCTCCGCTACGAGGACATGCGCGCCGATCCCCACGCGGCGGTCCGCAAGATGATCGACTTCGTCGGCGTGCCCGACGTGACCGACGAGCTGATCCGCGAGGCGGTCGAGTTCAACCAGATCGAGAAGCTCCGCGAGCGCGAGGCGGCCGGTCAGTACGACACGCGGCGCCTGCAGCCCGGCGATCCGAACGACCCCGACTCGTTCAAGGCCCGCAAGGGCAAGGTCGGCGGGTTCCGGGAGGTTCTTCGTCCGGAGGACGTCGAGAAGATGACGCAGATCCTCCGAGACGAGATGGACCCCTGGTACGGATACCCGATTTGAGCGCCGCGGACGAAGGGTCGGATTCGGTGGCTTCCGCGGAAGAGAAATCCCCCGAGTCGTCCGGCGATGCGCCCGATGAATCGGGTGGGCCGGGCGACTCTTCCGCGGTGACGGCTTCCCCGCCGGAGGTCGAGGTGCTCGAGCGACCGAAGCGCAAGCCGCCGCGGTCGTGGAAGAACATCGTGGTCAAGACCTTCTTGACCCTGCTCGGCGTCGCGCTGCTCGGCGTGTTCTTGTGGGGAGCCGGGCCGGCCGAGGTCGCCAAGAACATCCGCACGGTCGGCTGGGGCTTCTTCTGGCTGGTCGCGGTCGCGCTCACCTGGCGCGCCTGCGCCACCACCGGCTCGTGGGTCCTGCAGGCGGGCGAGCGCCGCGTGAGCTGGGGGAAGATGTTCCTCATCCGCTCCGCGGGCGAGTCCGTCAACATGCTCTCGTTCTTCGGGAACGTCGCGGGCGAGCCGATCAAGGCGATGTTGCTCAAGCGCGATCTCGGCGGCGCGGAGGCGACGGGGCTCGTCCTGCTCGACAAGACGGTGTTCTTCCTCGCGAGCATGGTCTTCATGGTCGTGGGCACCCTCTCCGGGGTCTGGGTGCTCGCGGACACCACGGGGCTCGTGATCACGACCATCGCGCTCATCGTGCCGTGGCTCGCTGCGCTCTCCTGGATCGTCTGGCGCCAATACAAAGGGGATTTCGTCACCCAGGTGATGCGCATCACGCGGATCTTCCGGGTGCGGTTGTCCGACAAGACCCTCGGCAAGCTGCGGAGGATCGACACGATCCTGGCCGAGGCATGGCGCGGCAAGAAGAGCCGCTTCTACCTCTCGTTCACCGCGCATTTGATCGGACGGTTGCTGCGCGCGGTCGACGTCTGGGTTTGCGTCATCCTGCTCGGAGAGGAGATCCACCTCTTCGAGGCGTACTTCGCGGCCGCCTCCGGCATGCTCAGCAGCGCGAGCTTCGTCTTCATCCCCGGCAGCCTCGGAGCCTTCGAGGGCGGACACGCGTTCGTCTTCGAGGCGATCGGCCTCGGCTTCTCGGCCGGGCTCACGGTCGGCATCCTGCGCCGCATCCGGAACTACTTCATCGCCGCGCTCGGCTACCTGCTGCTCGTGCTCTGGCCGCCCGCGCGCGAAGAGGCGCCGCCGCAGGACGGCGAGCGCCCCGCGGCGGCTTGATCGCGCGCGCGGTGGTTCGAGCGCGGTCGATCTTGCTCGATGGCTCGGGCGGGTCGCGGGCGGCGCGTGCGCTCAGCCCCCGACGTCGCGCTCGAAGCCGAGCTCCACGTGCCGGTAGCGCTCCACGTAGCCGAGGCGCGCGTAGAGCGCGTTCGAGGTCGGGTTGTCCTCGTCGGTGTAGAGCGTGAGTCGCCGACGCCCTCGATCGATCGCGTGCTGCGACACCGCAGCGACGAGGCGTGACGCGCGTCCGCGTCCGCGCAGCTCGGGGTGCGTGTAGACCATGCCGAGGTGGGTGCTCGCGTGACCGAAGTCGTAGTGCGCGGTGCACGCCACCGGGCGGTCGTCCTCGATCCAGAGGTGCATGCGGCCGCTGCGCACGAAGTAGCGCGCGGTGTCGATCGGGTCGCCGTGGAGCGGCAGCTTCACCTCGTGCAGGAAGCTTGGAATCCAGTCGGTGAGCAGCGGCACGTCGTCGTCGTCCGCGAAGCGCCGCACACCAGGGCCGGGCGCGGGCGGGCTCACGGCGGTGAGCACCTGGAAGACGAGGCCGAGGCGTCGCGTCGGCGGGCGATGGAGCGCCACGATCGCGTTCGCCAGCTCCTCCGTCGTCACGACGGAGCCGAGCTCGGCGTGATCGCGCGCGGCTTCGATCAGCTCGGGGAGCCGCGCGCTCGGCCAGCGTGGGATGGTGAGCGGCCACGGTGGGGTCCACGCGGCCATCCCCACCACCGCGTCGCCGTCGACCTCGAGCGCGAGGAACGCGTTCGTGCGCGTCTGCTGGGCGAGCTGCTGTGCGATCCGCAGCACCCCGAAGGTCTCGGTCTCGTCGTGATCGGAGAGCCGCGCGAGGAACGCGTCCGCGTCGTCGAAGCGAAGCAACATCCGCGGAGGATGACCATGCCTCGCGCGATGGGAAGCCCCGAACGCGAAGTCCGCGGCCGGACGCTCGCGCACGCAAGGGAATCGCGAGCGCGAGCCGGGAGCGTGGTGAAATCGCGCGTTGGCGGAAGGTGCCGCTCGGCTCAGCCGCGGCGCGCGGACTCGAGCAACAAGCGCCGCTCGGCCGCCGCGATCACCTGCCGCGCCGCGAGCACCGCGTCCGGCGTCACGCTGATCGAGTCGATGCCGAGGCGCACGAGGTGCTCCGCGATCTCGGGGCGATTCGTCGGCGCTTGCCCGCACAAGCTGGCCTTGAGGCCGTGCTCGTGCGCCTTGCGGATGATCTCGCCGATCGCCCAGAGCACCGCGTCGTCCGCTTCGTCGAAGAGCTCCGCGCAGGTCTCGGAGTCGCGATCCACGCCGAGCATGAGCTGCGTGAGATCGTTGCTGCCGATGCTCACCCCGTGGATGCCGAGCTTCGCGTAGTCCGGGATCCGGTACACGACGCTCGGTACCTCCGCCATGATCCACTTCTGCAAGCCGCGCTGCTTGCCGAGGCCGTGGCGGTCCATGCGATCGAGACACGCTTCGAGCTCCCAGAGCGTGCGCACGAACGGGATCATCGGGTGCACGTTCGGGTGTTGCTCGCGGACCCGCGCGAGCGCGTCGAGCTCCACGTCGAAGAGCTCCGGATCGCGCACGTAGCGGTAGCAACCGCGGAACCCGATCATCGGGTTCTCTTCGTGCGGCTCGTGCTCGTGGCCGCCTTGGAGCGCGCGGAACTCGTTCGTGCGGAAGTCGTAGGTCCGGTAGATCACGGGACGCCGACCGAAGGGCGCCGCGATGCGCGCGACGTCGCCCGCGAGCTTGTCGACGAGCTCGGCGCGGCGACCCTCCGCGAGCAGCTTCTTCGGGTGCTCGCCGCCGAGCGCGCTGGTGAGCAGGAACTCCGCGCGCAAGAGGCCGACGCCGTCGACCGGGAGCGCCGCGGCTTCTTCGGCCTTCTCGGCGAACGCGACGTTGACGAGCAGCTTCGTCGCGAGCGGCTCGATCGCGGCCGCGAGCGCGAAGGCCGACGGTCCGACCGTGGGTCGTGGGAGGGTGGCGAGCGAGGTCGCGACCGCGGTCGACGTCTCCGTCGCGGTCGGCAGCGTGCTCTCGGCCGCCGCGAGCTGCGTCTTGGCGCCCACCAGATCGCCCGCGAAGATCTCGCCCGTCGAGCCGTCGACGGTGATCCACGCGCCCTCGCGCAATCGGCGCGTCGCGTCGCCGGTGCCGACCACACACGGCACGCCGAGCTCGCGGCTCACGATCGCGGCGTGGCAGGTCGCGCCGCCTCCGTCGGTGACGATCGCGCTCGCGCGCCGGAGCAACGGCACCCAATCGGGGCTCGTCATCGACGCCACGAGCACGTCGCCCGTCTGCATGCGCGTCCCGTCCTGCACGCCCTCCAACACACGCGCGCGACCGGAGACGCGACCGCGCGAGGCGCCGAGCCCCCGCAGGAGCACCGCGCCCGTCGCGTCGCGCTCGCCGAGCGTCGTGATCGGCCGCGCTTGCAACAGGTGCAGCGCGCCGCCCTCGAAGGCCCACTCGACGTCCATCGGCTTGCCGTAGTGCGCCTCGATCGCCAGCCCGAGGCGCGCGACCTCCAGGAGCTCACCCGTCGAGAGGCTCGGCACGGCGCGCTCCGCTTCGGGCACGTCTTCGCGGCGCTCGCCGTCCTTCGTACGCACGATTCGCTCGCGTTTGCTGCCGACGCGCGTCCGTACGGGATGCAGCGTCGCCTTGTCGACCACGTAGGTGTCGGGCTCGACCTGTCCGCCGACCACGACCTCGCCGAGCCCGTAGGCGGACTCGATCAGCATGCGCCGATCGTCGCCGGTGGTCGGGTCGATCGTGAACATCACGCCGCTGCGATCGGAGGCGACCATGCGCTGCACGACCACCGCGATCGCCGGCTCGTCGGCGAGGCCGCGACTCGCGCGGTACGCCAGCACGCGCGCGCTCCACAACGACGCCCAACAATCGACTAGGCGCGCGAGCAACGCGTCCGGGCCGAGCACGTTGGTGAAGGTCGCGTTCATGCCCGCGAAGGACGCCTCGGCCGAGTCCTCGCTGGTCGCGCTCGAGCGCACGGCGACGCGCGCGTCCGGTCCGAGCGCGGCGTAGGCGTCGAGCACCGCGCGGCGAACCTCGTCCGGCACCACGACGCCCGCGAAGCGCGCGCGCAAGAGCGACGACGCCTCCTCGTAGGCGTTCGGATCTCCGTCGGTGAGGCCGCTCGCCGCGTCGCGCAGCAGCGCGCGCAGGCCCGCTTCGTCGACCGCGCGCAGGTAGGCCGAGGCGGTCACCACGAACCCGCTCGGCACGGGCAGCTTCGCCTTCGTGAGCTCGCCGAGGTTCGCGCCTTTGCCGCCCGCGACGTCGGTGTCGGCGAGCGACAGCTCGGAGAATTGTCGCACGTGACGCGCCGCCTCCGGCGCAACCGGTTCCCCTCGAAGCTCCATGCCGTCCCCCTCAGCAGAGGATGTGCCGTCGGAGTCTTTCGGACAAACGCGGGGATTCGTCGAGTCGGCGAGGTCAGCCGCCGACGGATTCGACGCGGTTCTTTCGCTCGAGTCGTCCGGTCCACGGCAGCTCGCGCAAGGATTGCGAGGCTCGGTACCTCCGGGAACGACAGCGTTCCGCACCTTGGCACGGACGCTGCGATGTCGGTCGCGTGGTGGACGAAGGCGTGCCGCATCGTGTCGAATCGGTGGGCGGGCCGTGGCTCGGCGTGACGACTCGTCGCGATCGTGAGCACGAAGGGAGGCTTCGATGAAGGTCAGGAACTTGTGGCTCGCGGGTGCGCTCGCGGCCGGTGGCGTCGCGCTCGCTCCGCAGCCCGTGCACGCGTGCGGTGGCTTCTTCTGCGACAACGCGCAGCCGGTGAACCAGGCGGCCGAGCGCATCATCTTCACGCACAACGGCGACGGCACCGTGACCTCGGTCGTGCAGATCCTCTACCAGGGTCCGGCCGAGCGCTTCGCGTGGGTGCTGCCGGTCCCGGGGCGTCCGGAGGTCGGCGTGTCGTCGAACCTCGCGTTCTCGCGCCTGCAGCAGGGCACGAACCCGTCGTACCGGCTGAACACCTCGCGCGAAGGGCAGTGTCGCGAAGAGGTGGAGTCCGACAGCTTCGGGCGTGGTCCCTCGGCGTCGCCCGGTTTCGGCGCAGACGCGGCGGCCGCCACGGACGGCGGCGCCGCACCGCCCGTCACGGTCGTCGACTCCGGATCCGTCGGCCCCTACGACTACGTCACGATCGCGCTCGATCCCGAGCTCGACGATCCGGCGGACGTCGCGGTGCAGTGGCTGCTCGACAACGGCTACGACGTGAACGACCTCGGGCGCGAACGTCTCGGGCCGTACCTCTCGGCCGGCATGAACCTCATCGCGTTCCGCCTCACGAAGGGCAACAGCGACGGCACCATTCGTCCCATCGTGCTGACCTACACCGGCACGCGCCCCATGATCCCGATCCGTCCGACCGCGGTCGCCGCGACCGACGACATGGGCGTGCTCGTGTGGGTGCTCGGCGCGCACCGCGCGGTGCCGACCAACTACCGCCACCTCGTGCTGAACGAGGCGCTGCTGAACTGGTTCACCCCCGCCGCGAACTACGACGACGTGGTGACGGAGGCCGCGAACGAAGCAGGCGGCCAAGGATTCGTGACCGAAGACGCGCGTCCGAGCTCGGAGCTGCCGCCCGTCTTCTTCGATTGGGAAGCGTTCGACGAGAGCGCGTTTGCTGGATTGAGCAACTTCCAGATGGTGCAGCGGGTGCTGAGCACCTACTCGGGTTGGGACGGTGTCAACGAGGTCGTGCGTGGGTTCATCTCGCCGCCCGAGGGCATCGAGCCGGAGGTCTTCTACGGCTGTCTCTTCTGCTACCTGAGCGAGGAGCTCCTCGCGGGCCTCGATCGCGACGCCTTCCTCGCCGCGATCGAAGAGGACGTGGTCGCGCCGATGCGCTCGACGCAGGAGCTCCTCCGCTCGCGCCCCTTCTCGACGCGCATGTACACCACGATGAGCGCGGGCGAGATGTCGATCGATCCGGAGTTCGATCTGAACCCCGACCTCGGCGCGTACTCGAATCAGCACGACGCCGATCGCGTGATCGAGTGCCGTCGCGACGTCTACTCGTGGGAGGCGCCGTGGCGCACCACGCTGCCCGACGGAACCATCGTGCGCGGCCGCGGCAACGTGTGGCCCTTCGGGCTCGGGACGGACATGCCGGCGGTGCGCGTGGTCGAGCAGACCGGCACCGAAGGCGAGCCCGAAGAGATCTCGAACAACTCGAGCGCGATCTCGCGCTCCATCGCGGATCACAACGCCGCCAACCCGCCCGGCGACATCGACGGCGACGGTCGACCCGACCCGATCCGCGGCGTGACGCTCGCGGGCGGCGGTGGTGGCGGTGGATGCAGCGCAGGTGGTGCGGGCGCGAGCGGGTTCGCGATCGTGCTGGCGGCGCTCGGCTTCTCGCGTCGTCGGCGGAGGAGCTGATGCGTCTGGCCATCTTCCTCGTGCTGCTCGGCGTGATCGGCTTCGCTTTCGTTCCGCGTGCCCGCGCGTGCGGTGGGCTCGCCTGCAACACGATGGTCGGTCAGCCGGTCGCGCAGACGGCGGAGCGCATCCTCTTCGTGCAGAACGGCGACGGCACCGTGACCTCGGTCGTCGAGATCCTCTACGAAGGGGAGGGCGATCGTTTCGCGTGGATCCTGCCCGTGCCGGGACGGCCGGAGGTCGGCATCTCGTCGGCGATCGTCTTCGACCGGCTCCAAGCGGGCACCACGCCGACCTACACGCTCACGACCACCACCGAGGGCAACTGCTCGGTGCCCTCGAGCGGAGGTGGCATCGGCTGCTCGGCGGACGCGGACGAGAGCCCGGCGTTCTTCTCCGATGGTGGGACGATCGGCCTCGCCGACGCGGGCATGTCCCCCGTGGAGGTGATCGACGCGGGGCGCGTGGGTCCGTACGACTACGTCACCATCTCGCTCGATCCGAGCTTGCCCGACGCGGGCATGGTCGCGACGGATTGGCTCGAG
>JALOQC010000282.1 GCA_025453555.1 Myxococcota bacterium
CGACGCGGCGACGGAGGACGCCGTCGTGGTGGCACCGACGTGTCGTCCCTCCGACGGTCGCGATCCCCGCGTGCCGTGCGCCGACGTGCGGCCGAGCTGCGCCGGAGACGTCGGCCGCATCCTCGAGGTGCGCATGCCCGCGCCATCGGGGTTCTCCCGAAGCTTCCTCGGGTACCCGCTCGACGCGACGTTCCGGCCGATCCCCGGCGCGGGCTCGCTCTTCGACGAGCCCGAGCTCGTCGAGATCGAGACCTCCGAGACCCGCGCCGAGATCCACGACTTCGAGAGCGAGCGTGGCCGCGACGCCCACGCGCGCGCGTGCGTCGACGGTGGCTCGGTCCTTCCCGGCACGAGCGCCTGCATCGGCTTCGAGTCCGGCTCCACGAGCGCGTTCGACTACCGCGCGGTCCACCTCGTCAGCTCACGCCGCTTCGTGCACGTCGACGACCTCGCGGGGCGTCTGGACCCGTCGCGCGTACCGACCGAAGCGCTCTGGTACTACTACGGCATCGAGCTCGGCCACTCCGTCGATCTGCGCGCGTGGACCCGCGAGATGTCCCGTGTGCGTGGCTTCGAGATCTCCCTCGGCCTCCCGACGATCGGAGGCTCCGGCACCCCGTGCACCGGTCGCGAGTGCACGGAGAGCCCGGGCCGCCACGTGCTCGGGGAGCGGGAGACGTTCGCGATCGGCGCCGGCTTTCGCGACTTCGCGTCGAGCGAAGGCTACGAGCTCTCCGCCGTGCTCCGCGGGTTTCGGTTGAACGACGCGGGGGACTGTTTCCGCTCGAGCACCGGCGACACGCTCGGCGGGTGTTTCCAGGTGAGCGAGGAGCCGGCATTGCTCTCGGTCACGCTCCGCAACGTGCCGACGCGCTGCGTGCCCCCCGACCGGCGCGTGGATCGCCCGCGCCCGTTCGAGACCGAGGTCGAGCTCATCTCCCTCGACGTCGCCGAGCCCTTCGGCGAGGACCCCGAGTGGGCGCTCCGACCCGTGTGTGAGGTCGAACCGGGCGTGAGCCTCGGGACACCGTTCGCGCCGGTCGTGTTGTCCGGTGTGCGACCCGGCATCTACGAGCTCCCGGGAAGCACCGCGCGCGGCGGCATGCTCGGCGGCCGAACGCTTCGCTGCGGCATCGTCGGCGACGTCGCGGGACGCGTGACGGCGCGCGACAACGTTCCGTTCGCGTCGGCCACGATCGAGATCCCGACCCACGTGGACTCGGCGGAGATCCCCTTCGAGATCACGGCGCCGAGCGCGTACGGGGTGCGGGGCGTGGTGCGGGTTCGGCGGGAGGCGACCGAGTGAGGGTCGCGCTCGCGCGATGCGCTTTCGAGCAGCACGGCGGCGGTGCGCTGTGTGGCTCGGAGAGCCTGTGGCGGCGCCGATGAGTCGTGAGAGATCGAGAGCCACGGGGCGATGAACACGGGGCGATGAACGGACAATGAAGACGAAGGAAGATCGACGGTCGACGTTCCGCAGGAGGTCGATGAATCCGTATCGAGACCGAAGACGAGCTCGAACGAGGGCTCTCGGCGACCCGAAGCGACGAGTGGGTCGCGATCCCGACGTTGGAGGACGTGTTTCCGCGCCGCGCGGTGGAGTGAGCCGGTGCCCCGGCGGCAGGCGCGAGGTCGATCGGTCTCGAGGAAGGAACGAATCGTGAGCCAACCCCTGCGCCTACCGCGTCTTCCCACGGACATGAGTGGATTCGCGCCGAAGCCGAACCGAACGTTCCCGAGTCCCGATCGTCCACAGAAGCCGGGAACGCGCTTGCGAGCGGCTGCGCTCGCCCTGCTCGTCTCTCTGGTGTGGGCGGGAGGCTGCGCGGGCGAGATGACGGGCTCGGACGGGACCGCGCCGGTCGATGGGGGCGCCCGCGACGATTCCGGCCCGTGGGGCGAGCCCCGCACGGACGCGGGAGGGCCCGAGGAACCCGTCGCAGACGATTCCGGAATCGACGACGTCGACGCGGGGCTCGATCTCGACGGTGGAGCTCTCGACGGGGGAACCGACCCCGTCTGCATCCCGTCGAGCGAGACGTGCAACGCAGCGGACGACGACTGCGATGGGATGGTCGACGAGGCGCTCGGCGCGACCACGTGTGGCGTCGGGGCGTGCGCGCGAACCGTCGACGTCTGCGTCGCGGGCAGCCTTTCGACGTGCGAGCCCGGCGCGCCGAGCACCGACGTGTGCAACGGGGTCGACGACGATTGCGACGGTGCGGTCGACGACGACGGAGTGTGTGAGCCCGGGTGTGGCGGGCTCGGCGCGTGGCGGTTGGTGTTCACACGCACCGCGGACGGCGGCGACGGTTGCGAACGCGCGATCTACGCGAGCTTCGACCTCGACGTGGAGCTCGCGGCGACCGCGGCGGGCGTCGAGTTGCGCATTCGCGATGCCGACGTGCCCACCACCGGTGATCGACGAGTGATCTACGAAGGGCCGGTCGACTTCGTCGGGAGCTTCGACACGGCGACGTGTCGCCTCACCGTCGACGGCTCGTTCCCGTATCGCAGCGCCGGGGACACGTTCGACCCCGGACGCTACCTCTTCGTGGAGGGGCGCATCGAGGCGACGCTTCGGCCGAACGTGGTCGGCGGCACCTTCCGCGGTCGGACGTTGCCGCGCGATCGCGGCTGGTGCTCGCTCGAGCATGCGGTCGACGCCGCGCGCTGAGCGAACGCCGCGTGCGAGCTGACGACCTGTGGGCCCACCCGCATCGTGTCGGTGCGGTGTGCGTAGGCTCTCGGGAGTCGAGTCGTGGCGGGTCTGTCGTCGACTCGATCGAGCTCGATGGAGCGCTCGGGGGCGTGGCGGGCAGGCGGGTCGTCGGATCGGTCGAGGCCAGCCACGAACGCGTCGCGTCGATCGCCGAGCACGTCGTTCGTCGCGAGTGCAGACGCGCACCGGTCGATCGCTCGAAGCACTCGTGCGTCGAGCGACTCGCTTTCCGTCGGTGCTCGGGTGAGGTCGTCGGTGCTCGGGTGAGGTCCGGCAGCTCGAGGCGGGCGGCGGGCGATCCCAGACATCCGCGGGTCCTCCGTGGCTGGAGAGCGCGTGAAGCGAGCCGTTTCGAGAGCGCGATTCTTTCCCTAAACTTTCGTCGTGCTTCGAGCGCATCGGCCTTCGACATTCTGTGAAGATCACGCCACGAAAGAGTGTGTCACACCGCGCCGCTTCGTGTGGATGGGCGTCTTGTGGAACGAAAAACTGCACGTTTCGTAGGAAAAGGCATTGGCACAGGCGTTGATATGCAGGTCGTCGAACGGGTGATCGTCACCCTCAAGAGGTCGAGGCCATCGTGATCAACATCAAGTCCAAGTTTCAATCGGTATTCATTGCTTCGGTTCTCCTCGGAGGTTGCATCTCGTCCGAGGCGGCGGATGGGCTCGGGCGTACCCTCGGAGAGGCATTCGCAGCGGCCATCGGGGAGGTGCTCGAGCCCGTGTTCGACGCGTCCATCGCCAGCGACAGCGGAGAGACCCTGTTCGTCGCCTGCGAGGACGACCAAGGCTGCGTCAGCTACCCGTATGCCGCGGCGGCCGAGCCTCTTCGCGGATCCATCCTGTCGTCGGTGCCCTTCGACGGCGCGAGGCTCGTGGAGGGTGGAGTCCTCTCGGAGCTCGTCGTGGGAGAGGTCGAGCTCCTCGAAGGGGAGGAAGAGGGATCCGACGTGTGGCGAGCTCGGACCAGCTTCGTCGTGCTCTCCGGCGGAACGACCTCCTTGCAGATCCTCCGCGATGACGAGGTCATCGACACGATCGTCCTCGACACCGTGGGGGATCCCATCTGACGTCGCACGCGTCCAACAATGCGGGGTCGCGTCCTGCGGCCGCGACTCGCTCGGCAGGGTTGGACACCCAGGTGACGAGTCGCGGCGAAGCGCGGGGTGGACGGGTTCGTCGTCGACCGTTCCCGATCGACGAGTCGATGCTGGCGCCATGAGGCCCTTCGTCGTTCCTCCGGTGCCGCCGATCGTCGAGAGTGCGCTTCGCGCCGTCGTGATCGCGATCGTCTCGTCGTTCGTCGTAGAAATGGCGACGGGGTGCGGCGCCTCCGATCTCCCCCGCGAGCTCCCGGGCGACGCGGCGGCCGGTTCGTCGCTCGACGCGGCTCGTGCCGACGGTTCACCGACCGACGGTTCGGCGGATGCGGCCTCGGATTCGACGTCGGACGCCGCCGTCGACGCGGGCATGATCGACGCCCGAGTCGCCGACGCGTCCAGTCTCGACGCCGGCCCCATGCCGAGCTTCGACGACGATTGGGCGCTCCGCGAGACGCGGGTCGCACAAGCGTGGGAGCGGCTCGCTCGTGCGGGCCGAGGACGTGGGCTCGGCGTCGTGATCGCGCATGCCGACACCGGCATCAGTCGGCATCCCGAGCTCCTCGCGCACGCCGACCTCGCGAGCCCGATCGCGTGGGAGCTCGGTTGGGACTTCGTCGACGGCGATGCGGACCCCGACCACGACTTCACCGCGCTCAATCGAATCCCTCCGACCCACGGCCACGGCACCGAGACCGCGAGCGTGATCGTGAGCCCCCCCGGTTGTCCCGTCGGCGCCGAGCCGCCGTGCGTCACGGGCGTGGCCCCCGAAGCGCGTCTGGTGCCTCTTCGTGTCTCCGACTCGGTGGTGCTCCTCTCGGGGGACCTGGTGGCCGAAGGGGTCGAGCGAGCGACCACCCTCGACGCCGACGTGATCTCGATCTCGATGGGAGGGGTGGGAGAGATGCCTCGACTGCAGGCCGCCATCGAACGCGCGCTCGAGCAAGGAATCATCGTGGTCGCGGCGGCGGGCAACTTCACCGGACGTCTGGTGGTGCAGCCTTCGACGTTCGACGGCGTCGTGTGCGTGGCCGGAGTGACGCCCGAGCTCGAGCCCTGGGGTCGGAGCGCGCGTGGATCGCGCGTCGACATCTCGGGTCCCTCCGTCGACGTCCGCCACGCTCGCACGGTCGAGACGCGCGGGGAGCGCGAGTACCGGGTCGGCCTCGCGTCCGGAACCTCCGACGCCACGGCGATGGTGGCGGGAGCGGCCGCGCTCTGGCTCTCCCTTCACGGCAAGGAGGCCCTCGTCGCGCGCTACGGGCCTGCCGGGGTTCCGCGGGTGTTTCGAGAGCTCCTCCGCACGCGCGGCTACCGCGAGCTCCCCGACTGGCCGACGGATCGATTCGGGCCCGGGATGCTGGACGTGGACGCGCTCCTCGCGGCACCGCTCCCCTGACGACGTCTCCGCCGAGGCGTGTCGGACGCTCGACACGTGCTTCGCCGCGAGCAGCGACCCCGCGCCCCTCTGCGAGGCGGAGGACGTCGCCTGCACGAGGGACGGTGGCGCTCGTGCGTCGGCCGTGGACGACAGACCTCGGAGAAGCGGACACCTCCCGACGGAACCCGATCGATGCTGCGGCATGCATCGATGCGTTCGGGCGGCATCCGCGCCGAGGAATCAGAACCGAAATATCGACAGATCGTCGAGCCACCCATGCGTCGAGAGCCTCGCGTGCGCGCGACGACGCGCGACTCGACGACTGACGAACCACACGATCCCCGCCACGAGCGTTGCCGTCGTCAAGGCTACGACGCCTCCGAGGACGAGCCGCATCGGGTCTCTGCCGTCGCGAGCCTCCGGCGGGCAGAAGTCGTCGGGGTCGGGTGCGGTGCACGGCCCGTCGCCGTGGATGAAGGGAATCGTCAGCGCGAGCCCGAACGTCGCCGTTCCGGCGACCGACATCAGAACCGTGGGACCGACGAGCGACGATCGAGGGGGCAATTCAGTCGCGAAGACCTGACCCGAAGCGCGTTCGCGCGTCAGGTTTTCTTCGTCGATTGTCCTATCTTGTCCAAGGGACACCGACGAGGTGGATACGACCAAACACAGGGCAATCCATCGAAGCTTCATGCGGAGTCGAGTCGCACAAGGCGTGCCGTTTCGGTGGCTCAATGTGGCAAGTCATTCGAGTTCTTGCCGCGCAACGTGTTCGATCCGCCGTGCGTGATCGGCAAGGTCGAAACACCTCACCTCGTGTTCCTTCGTCTTCCACGGGAGAGGCATACGAGCGACCAAGGTTGGGCAGGGAAGAGAGGGGGGCGTCGCCGCCACCGAAGTGGAGGAAGTCGGCGCCAAGGGGCGGTTTGGGCTTGGTATCGAAGCTGCAAAGGGACGCGACGGTTCGAAGAGGACGGCGTTCCCATGACGAAGTTCGGATTTTTGTCGTTTGGTCTGTTCGCGGTCGCGTGCGCTTCCCCGGATGGGTCCGATCGTGGGCCCAAGACGCACGAAGAGAGCACCTACGTCGCGGTGTGCGAGTACCGCTGCCCAGCCGATCGCGGAGGGGAGCTGATCGCGCGCTACGTGGAGCTCGGCGTCGACGACGTCGCGGCGGAGGAAGCCGCCACGGAGCGGATGACGGCGCACCTGCGTGAGCTCGGCGCGGACGACGCGTGCGAGTCGGTGGCCGAGCTGTACCGCGCGCGCTGCTTGCCCGAGGTGGACCCCTTCGACACCTTCGCGTTCTCGCCCGAATGTCTCTCGTGGCCCGTCCAGTACACGGACGACCGTCCGAGCGAGCTGCCTTGGACGTGTGAGCCGCCGCGCATGGAGGAGTCGCCGTGAGCGTTGCACGATCGGTCTGGACCACGTGCCTGCTGGCGTCGATCGCGTGCGGCTCGGGCACTGCGTCGCACCGCGACGCCGGTCCCGTCTCGTCGGCGGACGGAGGCGATCCCACGCTCGATGCTGCCCCGTCGGCGGACGGCGGTGAGCCCGCGTCGGACGCGGAGCCGGCCTTCGACGCGGGCACGGACGCCGAGGCGCTCGCGCCAGACGCGGGACCCGTCGGACCGCCCCTCTGCACCGTGAGCGACCTCTTGCCACAGACCGCGTGCCCCGAGGGGCTGAGCTGCGACCTCAGCGGCTACGACGATGCGAGCGCGAGCATCACGGTGACCTGCCGACCCGTGCTCGCGGCGGGTGGCGTCGGTGCTTCGTGCGACTCGCGCTCCCGCTGCGATCGTGGCCTGACCTGCATCGGAGAGCGCTGCGTTCGGTGGTGTGATCCGGCGGTCGGCTGCAACGCAGCCGAGGGCGGTCAGTGTCAGCCCTTCGAGATTCAGGTCACCGACACCTCGACCGGCGCGACCCGCACCGTCAGCTCGGGGGTCTCGGCGTGCCTCCAGCCCGATCCCAACGTGTGCGATCCACGTTCGGTGGGTGCGCCGTGTGTGGTCGGCACCAGCTGTTTGATCACGCAGACCTCGGGCGGCGTGTTCGAGACGAATTGCGTCTCCGCCGGACCGGGCGGGTTCGGATCCGAGTGTGCGAGCCCCGCGGACTGCGGACCGCGATCACTCTGCACGAGCGTCGACGGGATGCCGAACCGATGCCGTGAGATTTGTGTGGTCGGGACCGAGTGTACGGCGGGAGGTACTTGCCTCGGCTTCTCGACCCCGCTCGTCGTCGCCGGAGTCACGTATGGCACGTGTCGCTGACGTGTGCGTGTGGTCGATCGTGCTGGGCCTCGCATCCGCGTGTGGCTCGGATGGAGCGCCCAGCGCGGCGGGCTCGGATGCGTCGGGCTCGGATGCGTCCGTCTCGACCGACGGTTCGGTGCTGGATGCGTCGTCGAGCGACACGCTCGACGGAGCCGTCGACGGTGCGGTCGAAGAAGACGCCTCGTCCGTCGCGACCACGTGCACCAACGAGGATCTGGTCACGCAGCGCGAGTGCTCCGCCGATCGTGCGTGCGACTACTCCGTCGACGGCGCCGAGATTCGTTTCGTCTGTCGTCCCGTGACCGTCGGAGCCGCGCCGGGCGAGGCGTGCGACAGCCGAGCCCAATGTGCGCGTGGTGCGACGTGTTTCCCGTTCGACGACTCCGGCCGCGGCGTCTGCCGAGCGTACTGCGCGGGTCCTTGTCCTGGCGCGGGTGCCTCGTGTCAGTCCCTGACCCTCGTGACGTCCGGTGGGGAAAGCGTCATCGGTCGCATCTGCACCGAACCGTGCGATCCGGTGACGGGCGGCGGCTGCGTGGACGGAGCGGTCTGCGGCTTGTGGGCCGACGCCGCCACCGGCAGCGCCTACACGGGCTGCCGTGCGGCGCGAGGTGCCGAGCTCGGTGCCGCCTGCGACGAAGCCGAGACGTGCCTCAGCGGGGCGTGCATCGCCGGTCGATGCCAGTCCCTCTGCGAGATTGGCGCTGGCGGTTGCTCCGAAGGATCACGTTGCCGAGGGTTCGACCCACCCGTGGTGTTCGAGGCGCGCGAGATCGGGTTCTGTTTCCCCGTGGGATGACATCCAGAATCTCGGAGCTGTCGTTCGCGACCCAACCCCGT
This sequence comes from Myxococcota bacterium, assembly GCA_025453555.1. GTDB lineage: Bacteria > Myxococcota_A > Polyangia > Polyangiales > Houyiibacteriaceae > JACKEH01. The sequence goes on from JALOQC010000282.1 coordinate 8,331, forward strand.
TCGCAGAGCGGTCGTGCTCCGAGGCGGCGACGAACGAATCGACCCATGGGAGCCGGAATTGTGAGCCTCGTTCCGTCTCCATCGCGTCTCTCCCGTGCTGCGTAAAAATCGTCCAGCGCCGTGAAGCCTGCTCACGACTCCGGACAAGCCACTGGGGAGGCACGAGATGAACGAACACTGCCGTCGTGGGATTTGGGTGCTGGTCGTCGGGGCGCTGACCGCGGGCTGCACGATGCAGCTCGGAACGGTCGGCGAGGCCGAGCTCGCAGAGGACGAGCTCGGCAGCTACACGGACCGGCTGCACTTCGCGGGCGTGGGCGAACCGATTCCGATGTCCGCCCCAGAGGGGCTCTACGTCGTCGGGTACTTCGACCCGGCGCGGCCCACGATGATCTACGTCCACGGCTGGGTGCCGGACGGGAACCCACCCATCGCGCCCAACCTCGAAGGGTGGCAAGGCAGCGGGTTCAACACGGTGTTCATGCGCTGGCACCA
>JALOQC010000283.1 GCA_025453555.1 Myxococcota bacterium
AGATTGTACTTCGCGATGCACCAGAGGGCGCGCACGCCGTCCTTCCAGCCGATCTTCTTGCCCTCTTCGTAGGTGCGGCCGCTGTACGAGATGCCGACCTCGTAGATGCGCACGCCCTTCTTCGCGATCTTCGCGGTGATCTCGGGCTCGAAGCCGAAGCGGTTCTCTTCGATGAGCACGCCCTGGATCACCTCGCGGCGGAAGACCTTGTAACAGGTCTCCATGTCCGTGAGGTTCAGGTCGGTCATCATGTTCGAGAGCAGCGTCAGCACGCGGTTGCCGACGGTGTGCCAGAAGTAGAGGACGCGGTGCGACTCGCCGCCGATGAAGCGCGAGCCGTACACGACGTCCGCGCGACCGTCCGCGATCGGCTCGAGCAAGCGCGGGTACTCGTTCGGGTCGTACTCGAGGTCCGCGTCCTGGACGATCACGACGTCGCCCGTGGCTGATCGAAAGCCCGTGCGCAGCGCGGCGCCCTTGCCTTGATTCTGCTCGTGCAGGATCACCCGCACGTCGTCGTGCGCGGCTTCGAGCTTCGGCAGCAGGTCGCGCGTGCCGTCGGTGGAGCCGTCGTCGACCAGCAGGATCTCCTTGCCGACGAACGGCGGCGACAGCTCGACCGCACGCACGCGGCGCACGATCTCTTCGAGGGTGGCGATCTCGTTGAAGACGGGGATGACGACGCTCAGACGCACGGCGGCCTTGAAGCACGGTTCCCCGGCGCGGGCCAGTGAACGACGCGCGATGTCGGTTCGGCTCGACCTGGATCCGATCGCAAACCCTTGAAATCAATCGCCTTCCAGACCTTCGGATTCATCGATTCGATCGACGGTTGATGGCCCACGCACCCGATGTCCCAGACCCTTCGAGCCGTTCTTCGTACGAAGGCCCCACAGCCCGGCATGGGGCTCGGATCACTCGTCGTCGTCCAACGTCACCGCGGCCGGTGTGGCGAGCTCACGAAGCATCGAGGATCTCGACTCGACCGCGCTCACGAGCTTCGTGCGCGAGGATTCGTAGCTCACGTCGCAGAGCGGCGTCGTCGACCGCCTCGAGGAGCAATCCCATGCGCTCCGCCTCGGCGAACAGGGCGAGCTCGAACGCCTCTTCCGGAAAGGTTGCGCAGTATGTGGTGTGATCTTCGTCGGTCGCGGTCGCGGTCGCGGTCGTGGTCGCGGTCGCGGTCGCGGTCGCGGTCTCGGTCTCGGTCTCGGTCGCGGTCGCGGTCGCGGTCGCGGTCGCGGTCACCGTCACCGTCTCCCTCCCGCTCGGTCGTCGCGGTCTCGGTCACCGACACGCACCCGGTCGAACCGGCTACCCTCCCCGCGATGTCTCGACGCGCCCTTCGCTTCGCCTTCGCGCTCCTCGTCGCCTGCGGCTCTTCCTCTCCGAGCGAGCCCGAGTGCACGAGCACTTCCGAGTGTGCCTCCGGTCTCGTCTGCCTCGACGGCGAGTGCCGCGCGCCGAGCGACGGCGGCGCGCGACCGGACGCGGGTGTCGATGCGGGCAGCTGCGCGCCCGGTCAGCTCGCGCGCTCCGGCGGCTGCCTCGACGAGTGCGCGCACCCGGACGCGTTGCCCTGCGGCGACGGCGACGTCTGCGACGTAGGCGCGGGCGTGTGCGTCGCGAGCGGCACGCCCGGGATCCTCGTGGGCGACGACGTGCCGTGCGGCGACGGCCTCTGTCGCGCGGGCACCGAGTGCAGCGTCGATGGCGTGTGCGAGTCGATCCCCGCGTGTGGCCGCATGAGCTGCACCGACGACGACGCGGTGTGTTGGGGGCGCTCGTGCACCTTCGCGCGTCCGACCGGCGGCTGCGCGCCCGCGAGCCTCGAGCGCTTGAACCAAGACGACTTCCTCCTCGGCGGCGACGGAGGCGCGTTCGATCTCGAGTTCGACGACGCGTGCAACGCCTACGCGGTCACGACGATCAGCGGCACCGACTACCTGCGACAGCTCGCCCCCGACGGCACGCTCACCGTGTGGGACGGCGTGACCAACCTGAACATGGGCGAGGTCGCGGTGCTCCGCGCGATCGGGGGCGAGTTCGGCAGCGACGACGATCCGGGCGAGGTCGCGCTCACCTACGTCTGCTGCGCGAGCTGCGGCTGCGTGGGCGCCGATCCGCAAGGCGTCGCGCGCCTCGATCGCGAAGGCGCGACCTCGCTGCCGATGGTGGTCGAAGCGACGCCGAGCACCGGCGGCGCGCCCTGGGGCACCGCGACCCTCGACACCGGGCCGTACGGGCTCACCTGGGGCCGCGATCGCACGCTCTACGTCGGCAACGTCACCACCAACGGCGACCTCGTACGCGCGAGCCTCGCGGACGGAACCTCCGAAGAGCTGCACCGCTTCGACGCGCGTGTGATCGCCACCGCGGTCTTCGGACGCAGCACGCTCCTCGTCGCACTCGAAGGCGGCACGATCTTCCTCGCCTCGTCCACCACCTCGGCGCGCCGCGCGTTCGCGACCGTCGAAGGCGAGGTGACTGCGATGGTGCGCGATCCGCTCACGGGTCACGTGTTCGTGGCGCTCGCTGGCGGCGACGTGCTCGAGCTCGCGGGCGACGGCGAGACCCTCGGCACCTTCGTCGAGCTCGGCACCTCGCAGCGCATCGCCTACGCGCCGGACGGCTTCCTCTACGCGCTCGACCCCGGCTTCCCGCGCCCCGGAAGCATCACGCGCCACGCGCTCCCCGCCACGCGCGAGTCGTCACCGTGAAGAAACCAAACGTGTCGTCCCCTCGGACGATCGACGAGTACATCGAACGTTTCCCCGATCCGGTTCGCGCGAAGCTGCGCGAAGTGCGAGAGGTGGTTCGGCGTGCCGCGCCCGAGGCCACCGAGAAGATCAGCTACGGAATCCCGACGTTCACGCAGGGGAAGAACCTCTTCCACTTCGCCGCCTCCAAGAAGCATGTAGGGCTGTATCCGGGGCCCGACGCGATCGCGGCATTCCCAGAAGAGCTCGAAGATTTCGAGACGTCGAAGGGAACGATCCGGGTTCCATTCGATCAGCCGATCCCCGTGGATCTGATCGAGAAGATCGTGCGATTCAATCAAAAGAGCTGAGGAGTCGAGGCGTTTCCGAAGCGGTCGCCGCGATCGGCCTCGAGAGGGGAGTCTCCGAACCGAGCCGCCTCGCCGTGGCGGAACGCCCCTGCGCTCGACACGGCGTCCCTCGTCACGTCGCGTGTTGCCATCGGCCTCGGATCCCTGAGCGTTGCGAGTGATTCGCGAACGTGCTCACGCCGCGACCAAAGGCGGCACCACGTCTGCACAGCCCCGACCAGCTCGCAGGCCACACCGGCCTGCGCACGCCTTGGAGGCTTCCTTGTCGAATGCCATCTCCCTCTCGCGCCTCGTCGCACCCTTCCTTTTCGCGTTCGGTCTCAGCGTGAGCCTCGGTTGCGGAAGCAAAGTGGAAGAACGTTTGAACTGCCTGGCCGTTTTCAACGGCTATGAGGACTGTGTCGACTCCGACTACGACACCCGCGACCGCATCCAGCGCTGCAGTCAGTCGGTGTTCCTCTGCGGCACGGAGTGCGCGAGCATCGTCCCATGACCGACGCCTGGGCCGCCCGACCGCGAGAGGGGATCGACGCGACGCGCCGACCACGCGCGCTGTGCACGTTCGACGCACGCCGATCCGCTCGCGGCGCGCGTTCGATGCGCGCCGATCGACGCGGCATCGGACTCCGTGGCGGAAGTTGCGTCTGGACCTCAGCGGATGCCTTCCTTCGACCCGCGTCTCCTCCGACGAAGCCAATAGATCGCGACCGCTCCCATCGTGAGTACCACCGCGATGACCGCGACGAGGATGCGACGCTCCGAGCGAATCTTCATTGCGCACGAGACGTAGTTGTCGATGGATTCACGTGCGACGGCGCGCACCCTCTCGAAGTCGGCGATACGGTCTTCCGCCTCTGCCGCCGACGCTGGCCGATTCATCTCGGCCGCTGCTTCGCGCAACGAGTCGAGATGACCACGCGATCCGTCGCGCTCTTCGTGGCAGTCGTCCCCGAGCTCCCCCGAGGCCGAGTCGAGCCTCGCGCTCAACGACGACACCTCGTCGTCGACCGTCTGTGCCGATGCTCGAACGGGCCACATCCCGGCAACCCACATCCCGGCGGGGCCCACCGCCACCACGAACCACCGGACGAGCAAGAGGACGGAGCGCCGAATCGAAAGCATTTTCTTGTTTCCTTGTTGCAGCGGTTTGCGCATGTTTCACGTTTGTCATCGGGCCGTGTCGGCACCTCAGACCACTGAATCGGCCGGATCCGACGGCGAAATCCGCAAGACATTCCAGGCCACGCTGCCCACGGTGGGGCGATTCTCATCGTCTTCGACACATGGGCCCCAGGCGAAGCAGCCGGAGGCGTCGGGCGATGGGTTACCGGGACCTCACGACGACGAAGGAGAAGTTGCCGCGCGGTGAGTCCGCGATCGCGGCCGAGCCTCGTATTCCTTCTCGCTCGAAGGTGACGTGCTGGATCGAGTCTTCCGGTGGGCTATCCGAGGTGACGTGGTAGCCCTGACTTTCGAGATGATCGACCACCTTGACGAACGCATTCGCATCCCGCGGGATGTCGAAGCGAAGGGAGCCCTCACCACCGCTTCCACACACGGTCGCCCCCGTCGGGACCAGAGCCAGCAGCTCCGCCGAGACGCCCGCCGGCCCGGGAGGGCCTCCCCACTTCGGGCTCTCGCACGGCCCCGTTCCACAAGCGCCCAACACGCAACCGCTCGCGAGAACGGCGACGACCCATCGACTTCGGTTCATCTTCCGGGGCTCCTTTGGCCGGAGAGCTCCGGCCGATTTCGTGCGGACTGGCGACCGCTCGACCCCCTCGGTGTACGCAGGCCCTCTGGTCTCCGTCGGTAACGTCCGGTTACGCGGAGGCTTGGAAGTCGGCGCAGGCTGGGGCAGCCTCGATCGCGCGTGCTGCGGCTGCCCAATCCGCCAGAGGTCTTCGAGGGTCGCCGGAGCGAGCTGCGGTGGCTTCTCGAACGCGTCGATCGGGCGCCGCTCTCGATCGTCCATGGCCCCCCCGGCGTGGGGAAGACCGCCCTCGTCAGCCAAACGCTGACGGGACGTCGCGAAGCGTCGTACGTGTCGGGGCGGAGTGGTCTCGCGAACGTGACGCAGGCGCTCGGAGTCACGTTCTCGGGGAGCGGGCGACCCGAGGCCTTCGCGTCCCGCGGGCTGGTGGTGCTCGACGACCTCGACGCGATCGAGGCCGAGATCCGCGAGGCGCTGCTGGTTGCGGCGGCGCGCTTCGGCTCGGACTTTCGGCTGGTCGCGCTCAGCCGGGTGCGCCCGATCGACCCGGACCTGGCGGATCGCACGCTGTGCCTGAAGCCTCTCCCTGCGAGTGACATCGAGAGGATCGTCGCGCGATGCGCACCTCACCTGTCGGCTGTGCTCCGCACCCACCTCGTCGCTGGCGCGCACGGTTTTCCCGCGCGCGCGCGAAAGCTCTCGCTCAGTGGCGGAAGTGAAGCCGGGAGGGAGCTCGTCGAACCGCTCGATGAACGCGAACGAGGGCTGCTGGGGGCGTTGGCGGCGCTCGAGCGACCCATCACGGTCGCAGGCTCCGACGCGCTCCACTCACTCGAGCAGCGAGGGCTCGTCGTTCGCGACGCCACGGAGGTGGTCGTCGCCGACGACCTCGCGCAACTGATCCGCGCCGAGCTCTGGCACGACACGGCCTCGCACGATCTCAGTCGTGCATCGTGTGAGGCAGACGCACTGGAGCTCGCCCTGGCCAGTGGCAAGGCATCCGGAACGCTCGAGGCGCTGCGCCTCGCGCTCGTGCTCGACCGGCCGGACCGAGCGCTCGAGATTCTGTCGAATCACCTCGATCACCTGCTCACCGCGGGTCTCGGCGAAGAGGTCTTCGCGCTGCTGTCCTCACGCGCGAACGCGCGGCAGTTCGACCTCGCCCGTCTCCGCTGTGGGTGGGCGCATCTTGGCGGAACCGCCCATCGATGGGCACTCGATCAACCCGCGCCCCACGACGATGCGGACCTCGTGGTCTGGGCCGGCTCGCGAGCGCATGGTGGATTCCCCGACGAGGCCGCCGAGGCACTTCGCCGTCGGCTCGAGCGCGCGGCGCCACCCGTTTCCGCTGCCCTTCGTGCGCGCATGTGTCTGCTGCTCGCCGAAGTGGAGCGGTGTCGGGGCGAGCCCGAGCGCGCGCTCACGGTGTTGGAGGGTCTCGTGCCCACCCGCGCAACCGAAGCGGTGGACGGCGCGCTGCGACGGATCGCGGCGCTCGCCGCCCTCGGCCGATACTCGGAGGCCGCAGCGCACCTCGACGCGCTCGAGCCCGCCATCGAGGATCTCCGCCCGGAGGAGCGTGAGTCGTTGCGACCGCAGATGCTCACGACGTTGCTCGCCTGTGCTCGGTTCTCGGCTCTGGATCGTGTCTTGGGGCCGCTGCAAGCGCGGCCTGGTGCCAGCGCGCACGAGCTCTTCGCCGTGGTGGCCGTGGCGTTGGAACGCGGTCGGCGTCCGGCTCTCGACTCGCTGCTTTCGGTCGTCGCGCCGCTCGCGGAGAGCTCGAGCGCGCTTCGCTTCGTCACCGCCCATGCCGACGCACGGATGGCCGCCGCCACTGGCCCCGACGCAGCCGCATTGGAGCGCGCTCGCGCGACCGCGCGCCACGAACAGATCTGCGTCGTCCCCGAGCTGGCGGCCTACGCCTGGGCCGATGCCGAACAGCTCGCGATGGTGCTCGACCCCGCGGCCCCTTCGGAACCGCCCCCCGCGCTCGGCGCGCGACCGCCCCACGCGCTCGAGACATTGGTCGACGTGGTGCGCGCGCACCGGGCGATTCGCCGAGGTGCTTCGGCGTCCATTCCCGACACCCGCAGTGCACCGCCCGACGTCCACCTGGTCGCGCTTCGAGTGCGCGCGGAGGCCGCTTTGCTGGCGGGCGACCTCGTCGGCGCCGAAGACGCAGTGGCAGCGGCGCGGGTGCTCGCCGTCGAGCTCGGGATGGAGCTCGAGCGCGCGGAGGTTGCGGCGCTCGAAGTTTGTTCGACCCTCGTCACGGGGCGGGTGGTCGAGGTCTGCACGGCACGCCCTTACCTGCGCCACCACGACGCCGACGCGAGGCTCGGCCGACTCAGTCACCTCGGCGAGCAGCTAGGCTCGCCGAGGTTCGCCGCCGAAGCCCGCCTCGGTCGTTGGATGCTCGACGACCGACGAACCACCGCCCAACTGATCGCGCTCACCGAAGAACCTTCGGCCCCCGTGACGGTGCGCCGGGCCCGCGCCATCGCGGGTCACGACGTACCGCTCGACGCGCTCGATCGCCTCGTGGTGGCCGCGCATCGCGCGCGTTTGGGTGACGCTTCGGTGCTCCGGCTCGATCTGCAGCGTCGCGCGGTACGTCACCCCGACGGCGCGATCGTGGATCTCTCGCGGAGCGTGCAGCCGCTCGCGATCCTCGGACACCTGGTGCGCCACGGCGGACGCGCGAGCAAAGAAGCGTTGGTGCGCGACGTCTGGTCCCAGTCCACCTACCACCCGCTGCGAGACGACAAGCGTCTCCAGGTCGCCGTACACCGGCTGCGCGTGCTCCTCGAGCGTGATCCCAAAACGCCCCGGATCGTGGTGCTCGACGGAGACGGCTATCGCCTCGGCGTTGCGGTCGAGCTCGGCGCCGTGACTTGAACCACGTGACCCGGCCCGGACGCCGCCGGCCATCCTCGACGAAGCGTCGCCGCGTCACCAGTCCGCTGATGTCCTCGAGTCGCTCTGCGCGTTCGAACGTTGGCTCGCCTCGGCTCAGGGGTGCTCACGATGCTGAGAACGACGGGAGTGCTCGCCGCTCAGGCGAGCACGAAGCGGTCGAGCAGGCGACACCACGAGGAGGACGTAACCGCATGTAAGCGGAAGGGTGCGGGTGTGGCGGTAGGACTGGCTCATGGCAAAGCACGCCCTCTTGTCACGGCTGACTCGGTCGAAGGCTTTTTGTCGTCACCTCGCCGCCGCTACTGCTCGGATGTGCGCTGGGTGCCGACGAGCTCGGGCGCGCGAGCGCGGTCGTGAGCGCGGCGACGGAGCGGGCACAGCTGCGGCGCGCCCCGCGCGTCTGATCCCATGCCCTTCTCCGCGCTTGCCCCAGGTCGTGTGGCCAGCCAACGGCATCGAGCTCACCTGCGAGCGTGGCTGATGCGGGAAGTCGCGCGCCGATTTGCTTTCCCGCTCGCGCTCATCCTGCTGGGCGGTTTTCTGCATCTCTACACCCAGTCGTTGACCACGATGCGCTTCCCCAAGGCAGAGGCGGCGGCCTACCTCTTCCTCGGTATCGGACTGCTCTCGCTTCCGGTGGCAGTGTTCCAGCAGCTCACGTACGTGAAACCGATCGTCGGTTGCCACGTGGAGTTCTGGGGCCCCGATGGGAAGACCAAACTCAGTGGCCCCATCGTCGCCCGAGACGGCGACCGTTACTCGGTCGAAACATCCGCGGGAAAGTTCACGGTCCAGGCCGCCAACTTCACCCGTGTTCGGCGACCCGACCCACGATGAAGCGCGGCGACGCGCGCGGCGAGCGCGGCCCGCGGTCTCCTCGACACGAGGGCGAGGTCGCGCTCACCCACGTCTGCGCGGCCTGCGGCGGTTCGCGCCGCGCCGGAGCACTCGCGCGCTCAGAAGCTCGCTTCCCGCAGCACCGGATCGAGCGCGCGCCAGTCGTCGACCTTCGTGCCGGGGTGGGTCGGCGTCTTGTACGCGCGCTCGCGCACGCGCCCGAAGCTCGTCGCGCCGTCGCTCACCACCGGCACGTGCTCGAACGAGATCGCGACGTAG
>JALOQC010000284.1 GCA_025453555.1 Myxococcota bacterium
CGAGCCCAACGACGACGACGCGCCTGCAACGGCATCGCGACGCACGAGCGCGGACGACGACGAGCCCGAGCTCGCCTTCGACGAGCCCTCCGACGGCGCGCCTACTCCTGCGTCACGCGCGAGCGCGGACGACGACGAGCCCGAGCTCGCCTTCGACGAGAGCGCCTCCGACGTCGAACCGTTCGGCGGCGACTCCGGCCTCACTGCGCTGGCGCCGCCGACGAGCGAAGCGCCGCCACCCGCAGCGAACGAGCCCACCGCCGATCACGGGGCGGCGACCGCGCAGCGCACGGTTCGTCAGCGCAAGCCGCGCGCGGAGCGGCTCGCGTTCGTGGGGCGCGACGCCGAGACGCAGCGCCGACGGGCCGAGCTGCTGCACGAGCTGGCGGAGCGAGCGACCGGCGGGGCTCGAGCGCGGCTCTTGACGGCCGCAGCCGAGCTGCACGAGCGCCTCGGCGCGCCCGACGCGGCCCGCGAGGCTTACCTCGCGGCGCACGAAGCCGATCGTGAGGACGTGCTCGTGCTGCGTGCGCTGCGTCGCGACGCCTTGCGCCGACGGGACTTCGGCGAAGCCGCGGAGCTGCTCACGGCGGAAGCTGCGCTCCCCCTCGGCGCCACCGATCGCGCGCACGCGCTCTCGTTGCTCGCCGAGCTGCAGCTCGTGCATCTCGCCGACCCTCGCGCCGCGGAGCAGAGCGCATCCGCCGCCCACGCGTTGCGCCCGACCCCCGCGAGCGCCCTGCTCCGCCTCGAAGCACGCCAAGCGCTCGGTGACGTCGAAGGCGCTCTCGAGGCGATGCGCTCCGCGCGCGACGCGTGGACCGATCCTGCTGCGCGCGCCGCCCTCGAAGTCACCCTCGCGCTCGCGGCCGAACGTGCGGGGCGCCGCGACGAGAGCTCCGCGCTGCATCGATCGATCGTGAGCTCCCCGCTCGCGGCCTCTGGCCTGCTCGGCGTCGCACGCCTGTCCGAGCCGAGCGCGCGCGCCGAAGCGCTCGTCACGCTCGCGAGCTCGTCGAACGCACCATCGATCGCGGAGGCGTTCCGTCGGGTCGCGGCCAGCACCCGCCTCCCCTTCGACGCCGCGATCGCACGCGACGTCTTGGAAGGCGCGACACGACCGGCGAGCCTCCGCGCGCGCGCCCGCGCGGCGCGCCTCGCCAGCGATCGCGAGACCCGCGCGACGACCCTGGAGTCGCTCGCCGCCGCGACGGGCGGGACCGAACGTGCGCTCGCGCTGGTCGAGCTCGCGGAGACGCGCGCCGAGCTCGGTGATCTCGAAGCCGCGAGCGTCGCCCTGCGCGATGCCGCGGTCGCCGACGAGCGCCTCGACACCATCCGCGTGGTTCGCGAGATTCTCTCGCGCCGCGCGGACGATCCGACCCGCCTCGCGCCGGCGGCTTCGGACGGCCCCTCCGAGGACGACACGAGCGCGATCGCCCTCGCGGCGCGCGTGGCGCGCGGCGACGATCGCGACCGCGAGCGGGCGTTGCTCGACTCGGCCCGCGAGCGCGGCGAGTCGCCCCTCGCGTCCGAGCTCGCGTTGCTCGACGCCGCCGCCGAACGGGGGGACCGCGACGCCATCGTCGCGGGCCTGCGTCGTCACGCTGCTCGCCTCCCGCCGGAGCGCCGTGTCGGTGCGCTCCTGGCCCTCGCGCGCCTCGTCGAAGGCGACGAGCGCATCGCCGCCTTGCAGGAGGCCGCCGACACCGCACCGATGCCAGTCGTCCTCCGCGCCCTCGCGCGCGAGCAGCGCGGCACCGAGCGTGCCCGAACCTGGGAGAGAGAGGCGGAGGCGAGCGCGGGCGAGCCCGCGTTCCACGCGTGGATCCAGGCGGGTCGTGCGCACACCGAACCTGCGGATGCGCGGCGCGCGTTCGAGCGCGCGTTCGACGAGCAGCCCGGACCGTCGGCGGCGGCGTGGGGGCTGGAGCGCGATCCCGAGGTCGACGCGGCGTCTCTCGCGGAGCGCCTGCTCGACGTCACGTCCGGCGTCCGCGCGGCGGCCCAGGCGGCGGCTTCCGTCGCGATCGCGCGCGACGACGCGCCGTCGCTCACACGCGCTCTGGAGCACGCCGAGCGAGCGGGATTGGCCGATCCTGCGCTCGACGCGGCGGTCGCGGGTCACGTCGCGGTCGACGCCACGACCGTCGCGACGCTCTCCGAGGCGCGCGCGACCACGTGCGAGAGCCCGGCGGAGAAGCGCCTGCACCTTCTACGCGCGGCGATCGCGCACGAGCATGCGGGCGATCCACGCGCGGCCGCAGTGGCGCTGCGTTCGGTGCGCGAGCTGGTCCCCGATCCGCTGGCCGGCAGCGCCCTCGATCGCGTCGAGCTCGCGGCGGGCGAGCACGCGCGCGTCGCGGATCGCCGCTTCGAGGCGGTACGCGAGGCGCCCACCGCGGAGGAGCGACTCCCCGCGCTCGAAGCGCTCGCGAGCCTCGATCTGTACGATCGCAGCGACACCTCTTCGGCAGTGCTCACGCTGCGCTCGATCCTCGAGGACGCGCCGGGTCACCTACCGACGCTCCGCGCGCTCGCACACCACGCGATGGCCCAAGGCGACGACGAGGGCCTGGAGTCCGTCGCGCGCGCGCTCGCGCTCCACCTGCCGATCGATCGGCTCGCGAGCCCCGAGCTGGTCGCGCACGCGCGGGGAGCGGCTCGACTCGCGCTCGCACGCGCCGAAGTGCCGGGGGACGCCGCGGACGGCCTGCTCCGCGAGGTCGGTGCACGCGTCGAGCACGTGACCGACGACTGGCTCTTGCGGCACCTCGCGTCGAGCGCCGCCGACGACGCGGGTCGCGCGCGCTGGAAGTCGCATCGCGCCGAGCTCGCGCGAGGCGACGCTACGGAGCGGAGCGCCGAGCTTCTCGACGCGGCCGAAGCCGTCGCGATCGCGGAGGGCCGAGGCGCCGCAGCGCTCCTGCTCGCGCCGACCGCGCAGCTCCGCCCCGACGATCCGATCACCGCCGAGCGGCGGGGCACCTGGCTCCGCGCCGCCGGGGAGCATCAGGACGCAGGCGTCGCGCTCTCCGTCGCCGCTCGCACGGTCGGCGATCCGATCCACGCGGTGCGCCTCTACTACGAGGCGGGCCGCGCGTTCGAGGACGCGGGCGATGCGGCCTCGGCGTCCGACGCCTACGAACGAGCCGCCGAGCTCGACGTGCGCTACCACGACCTCTTCGATCGCGCGCGACGGCTGCTCGAAGCCTCGGGTGAGCCGGCGCGGCTGGCGCGGCTCGTCGCCAAACGCGTCGACGCGGGCGCCGACACTCGCACGCTCGTCGAGCTCCACGAGAACCGCGCGCAGCTCGCGCTCGGCCTCGGCGATCGCGCTGGCGCGCGCGACGCGCTCAAGGCCGCGCTCGCGCTCGATCCGCAACGTGTCGATGCGCTTCGTCGCCTCGCGCGCCTGCAGCTCGAAGACGCCGATTGGCGCGGCGCCGCGGAGTCGCTGATCCGCATCGCGCGCCTCCGACAGGATCGCGACGAGCTCCGCTGGGTCTTCTTCACGCTCGGTGACATCTACGATCGACACCTGCCCGAGCCCAAGCGCGCGGAGGCCGCGTTCCGCCGCGTGCTCAAGCTGTTGCCCGACGATCTCGAGGCCCTCGATCGCCTCGCGTCGCTCTTCGAGCGCGAGAACCAGTACGTCGACGCCGTCCCCGTGATCGAAGAGCTCCTCGCGAAGGAGATCGATCCCGACGAGCGTCACCGTCACCTGCTGCGCCTCGCGATCGCGCACGAACGCCGCGGCGATCCGCGCTCGGCCGAGCACGTGCTCGACGACGCGCGCAAGAAGGCGCCCACGGATCTCGTCGTGCTCCGCGCGATGGTCGATCTCTACGAGCGACAGCGCGCTCCCGCCGCGCTCGCAATGCACCTCGGGCGCGCGGCGGGCGACTTCCGCCGTTTGGTCGAAGAAGACGCGACCTCCGTCGACTCGTGGTCGGGCCTCGTCGAGGTGCTCGACTGGAAGGACCGCCGCGACGCCGCGCGCGCAGTCGCCTCCGTCGCCACCGCGCTCGGCGTGCAGGACGTCGGGCTCGGCAGTCGCCTCGACTCCGCGGGCGGCATCCCGGGCGCGGGCACCGCCGCCGCCGACCCGGATCTTCGCGACGCCATCGCGCCGCGCATGCTCAACCGCACCGTCTTCGAGGTCTTCCGCCTCGGCGGCGAGGCGTTCGACAAGGCGCTGCCCTTCGACGCGAAGGCCTGGCGCGCGGAGAAGCTGCCCACGCGCGGCCCCTCGCTCCGCGACGAAGCGATGCGCGTCGCGCGTGTCTTCGGCATCCCCGACGTGCAGGTCCTCGTCACCTCCGCCGCGCCGCGCCTCTGCGTCGCGGTGGGCGACCGCCCGGCCACGATCCTGGTCGGCCACGACCTCGCGGCCTCGACCACCGAGGCCGAGCGCGCCGTGCTCTTCACGCGTGCGCTCGGGATCATCCACGCGGGCCTCGCGGTGGTGATGCGCTCGCAGCCCGAGGCGGTGCTGTTGCTCGTCGGCGGCCTGCTCAAGAGCATCGACCCGATGTACGCGCACGCGCAGCTCGATCCGCGCGTGCTCGACGACATGGCCAAGCGCATCGGCAAGAACATCCCGCGCAAGAACCGCGACGCGCTCGTGCCGCTGGCGATCGAGATGGGCGGCGCGCCCGGCTTCGATCCGTCGCGGCTCGGGCTCCACGCAGCCGAGCTCGGCGATCGCCTCGCCTTGCTCGCGCTCGGCGCCACGCCGGCCGCGCTCTCCGCGCTGCTCGCCCTCGCGAACACCCGCCTTCCGGAGGCCGCGGGCTCGGCGGAGCGCGTCGCGGCGACCAAGAAGGTGCCCGAAGCGTGGTCGCTCGTGCGCTTCGCCATCTCGGACGCTCACTTCGACGCGCGTCATCGCGCGGGAGCCGACCGACTCTGATGCCGCGGCGCGGATGAGAGAGACGGAACGTGCGCATCGGGCTCATCGGACCGGCCTCGGCGAGCGACGACGACGCGCTCCGCGACGCGGTCGAGTTCCTCCTCGGTGACGCCGAGGCGGAGCACGCGATCTACCTGGGCGACGACGACGCCGCCGATCGTTTCGCGGCGCGGCTGCAGGTCGAGCTCCGCGGCCATGACGCGCGCCCCTTCCTCGACCGCGCGGTCGAGCTCGCGTGCACCGGCACCCCGGAACAGCTCTTCGACGCGCTCGACTCCGATCGCCAGCTCCGTCGGCTCGAGCGTCTGCGCGCGCTGCCGCCTTCGCCCGCGCGCGCGGTCGAGATCGTCGGCGACCGTATCGTGCTGATGGTCCACGACAAGCGCATCCTGGACGAGGACGACATCGCGAACGCGACGATGATCGTCTACGGCCGATCCGACGAGTTGCTGCTCAAGCGCTTCGGCCCGCGCTACTTCTTCAGCCCCGGTCCGCTCGCGGGCGGCAAGGTCGGGCTGCTCGAAGCCGACGAGGACGGCCGCATCGCGCTCTCCGCGTTCGCGCCCTCCGGCGAGCCGCTCTGGCGCGAGGTGCTGCAGGGCAAACGTTCGAAGCTCTCCGTGAGCGGGTGACCGCGCATGTCGACTCCGAAGAAGCCTTCTTCCGAATCGCAGGGTTCCGAATCCCAGGGTTCCGAATCGCAGGGTTCCGAATCGCAGGGTTCCGAATCGCAGGGTTCCGAAGCGACCAGTGGCCGCGGGTCGTCCTCTCACGCGCGCCCGATCCTCGCGGTGCTCGGCGGCAGCTTCGATCCGCCCCACGTCGCCCACGTCCTCGTGGCCGCGTGGGCTCGCGCGTCCGCGGGCGCCGCGCACGTGCACGTGGTGCCTGCGTACGCGCATCCTTTCGGCAAGCGCAGCGCGCCGTTCCCCGATCGCGTCGCGATGTGCGAGCTCGCGTTCGCGGGTCTCGACTTCGTCACCGTCGATCCGATCGAAGCCGAGCTCGCGCGCGACGGCGAGCGTCTCTACACGGTCGACGTGCTTCGCGCCCTCGCCGCGAGGCATCCGCAGCTCGCGCTGCGCCTCGTGATCGGCGCGGACATCCTCGCCGAGGTGCACCGCTGGCGTCGATGGGACGAGATCGAGCGCCTCGCCCGTCCGCTCGTGGTCGGACGCGGAGGCTACCCGCTGCCGCCCGAATGTCCGTTCGCGATGCCCGCGATCAGCTCCACCGAGATCCGTGCGCGGCTCGCGCGCGGTGCTTCGACCGACGCGCTGCTCTCCCCCGCGGTGCGTGCACACGCGCTCTTTCGCCACCTCTACGCAGGAATGGGCCCTTCGCCGCGCGTGGTGGTCGTGGGCTCCGGTCGCGTCGCGCGTGGGCTCGTGGAGGGCACACGCAGCGCCGAGGTGCGGCGCGTGTCGTCGCGCGTGCCGCACGACCTCGACGCAGACCTCGTCGTGCTCGCCGTCTCCGACGCCTCGGTCGCGGAGGTCGCGCGTTCGTTCGACCCCCACGTCCCGACCCACGTGCCCTTCGTGCACTGCGCGGGCGCGCTCGGTCCCGAGGCGCTCGGCGCGCTCTCGCGTCCACGCGGCGTGATGCACCCGCTCGTCTCGTTCGCGCGCGTCGACCACCCGCCGAGCCTCGACGACACCGTCTTCCTGATCGACGGCGACGAGGCCGCCTGCGACCTGGCCGAACGCTTCGCGCGCGAACGTGGGGCGCGCCCGCTTCGTCGCGCGCTCCACGGTGGCGCCTACCACGCCGCCGCCGCGCTCGTCGCCAACGGCGCAGCCGGCTTGGCGACGGTCGGTGTCGCGCTCTTGGTGCGCCTCGGGCTCACACCGGACGAGGCCACACACGCTCTCGGCACGCTGCTCCGCACCGTCGCCGACAACGTCGTGCACGTAGGCGTCCCCGACGCGCTCACGGGCCCCATTCGACGAGGCGACGCCGACACCGTGGCGCGCCATCGCGCCGCGCTCGCGGACGATGCCGACGTGCTCGCCGCCTACGACGCGATCGCGCCGGTCGTGCTGCAGACGGCACGTCGCCTCGGTCTCCCCGAAGAGCACGCACGCGCGATCGAAGCCGCGCTCATCGCGCCAGCGCGCTGACCACGAAGTACACGACGACCCCGAACGCCACCGCGCCGCTCACGACGAGCGCGAGCCACGCGGGCGAGAACGGCTCGAACGCACCGGGAGCCTTCGTGGTCGCGACGCGCGGGCTCGGGGTCGCGCGCGCGCTGGAGTCGAGCGCGAGATCGACCGAGATCGATCGTGGGCCCGAGGACGACGTCAGCGTGGGGCTCGAAACCGGCGTCACGCTCGGCGTCGCAATACTCGGCGTCGGCGTCGCACTGGAGACGGGCGTCACGCTCGTCGTGCTCGAAGACGGTGTCGCGCTCGAAGACGGTGTCGCGCCCGAAGACGGTGTCGCGCTCGAAGACAGCTCGGCCTTCACCGCGTCCACCTTCGCGGCCCGCGCGACGTCGCTCTTCGTCAGCTCCGCGAGCTTCGCCGCGCCGCTCTTCGACAGCGCCGGCACCTTGTGCGCGCCGCTCGCCGTCGTTTCGCTCGTCGCCGCGTCGCCCTTCGGCTTCTGCGCGCCGCTCTTCGACAGCGCCGCGACCTTCGGAGGCGGCGGGGGCGGAGGCAGTGCGTCGAGCTCCTCCGTACGCGCGTACGGCAGCTCGTCCGGCGGCGGAGGCATCCAGTCCTTCGGGACCTTC
Organism: Myxococcota bacterium; assembly: GCA_025453555.1. Lineage (GTDB taxonomy): Bacteria > Myxococcota_A > Polyangia > Polyangiales > Houyiibacteriaceae > JACKEH01. The sequence goes on from JALOQC010000284.1 coordinate 7,656, forward strand.
GGCGGCTTCGGCGCGCTCACCGCGCGCGCGCCGTTCGGAGGCGGCGGCGCCGACGAGGGCCCGAAGGTCGAGGGATCCGCGTCGTCCACGATCTCCGCTGCCGCCTTCTCGCGCGCGCGTCGGAGCGAGACGATGTCCTCCGCGAAGTGCTCCGTGAGGAACGCGCCGAACCGCAGCGGCGACGCCATCAGCTTCGCGCCGATGGCCCACGTCTCGAGCGCCTCGAGGAACGCCGCGCACGACGGGTAGCGATCGTCCGGGCTCGGAGCGAGCGCGCGGTCGAGCACCACTTGCAGCCCCGAGGCGTCGGGCAGGTTCCGGTTCGGCAGCGGCGGCACCTCGGCCGCCCGGGCGAGCGCGAGCATCTGCTCGTCGTCGCCGCGGTAGAGGCGCCGCCCCGCGCAGAGCTCCCAGAGCAGAATTCCCGCCGCGAAGAGATCCGAACGGGCGTCCACGCGATCGCCGCGCGCGTGCTCGGGCGCCATGTACGCGCTCTTGCCCGCCACCCGCGCGCGCCGCATCGCGCCCTCGTCGCCTTCGCGATCGAGCGCGCGCGCGATGCCGAAGTCGCAGAGCTTCACCTCGCCCTCGAAGGACACGAGCACGTTCGAAGGCGACACGTCGCGGTGCACGATCCCGAGCGACGCGCCGCGGTCGTCCTTCGCGCGGTGCGCGTAGTCGAGCGCGCGCAACACCTCGCGCACCACGAGGATCGCGAACTCCGCCGGGAACGGGATCTTCCCCTTCGAGAGCCGCTTGAGCATCTGCGCGAGGTCGAAGCCCTCGACGTAGTCCATCGCGATGAAGAGCCGATCGCCCTCCTCGCCGAAGTCGAAGACCTGCACGACGTTCGCGTGGTTGAGGTGCGCGGCGAGCTTCGCCTCCGTGGTCAGCATCGCGCGAAACGCCGGATCGTCCCCGAGCTTCGCGAGGATCTGCTTCACCACCACGTTGCGTCCGCCGCCGAGGCTCGTGCGCATCCGCGCGAGGTAGATGTCCGCCATCCCGCCTCGCCCGATGTGATCGAAGAGCACGTAGCGCCCGAACGAGCGCGGCAGCGCGTCTTCCCCCGCCGACTGCGCCGGCTGAACCCCCGTCTCCATGCGCGCCGGAACCATT
>JALOQC010000285.1 GCA_025453555.1 Myxococcota bacterium
CGCTCCTCGCCTTGGGCGACGTCTGGAAGGTGGACGTCCTGCACGGGATCACCCCCGCGATCCGCGGGCTGCTCGAACGCCGCGCGGAGATGGGCCACCAGCCCGTGCTGCTCGCCGAGAAGGTCGAGTCCGAAGCCGCTTTTGCGGAAGCGCGCGAGCTGGGGTTCGAGCTCTTCCAAGGCTACTTTCGCGGGCGTCCGGAGACTCGACGATCGAACGCGCTGCCGCTGGCGGCGAGCTCGGTGCTCCGACTCGTGAGGCGGCTGTATGCGCCCGACGCGAGCGTCGCGTCGATCGAAGCCGTGCTCGCTTCGGACGCCGCGCTGGTCGTCCGGCTGCTGCGGCTCGTGAGCTCCCCGGCGTTCGGTCTGCGTCGCCCCGTCACCTCCGTGCAGCAGGCCCTCGTGCTCCTCGGAGTCGATCAGATTCGACGCTGGGCCATCGTCCTCGCGATCGCGCAGCTCGACCTGGCGCGAGCGCCCGAGGCGCTTCGACGCTCGCTCGTGCGGGCGAAGCTCTGCATGGCGTGCGGGGACCCCGCGCAAGCGGACGAACTCTACCTCCTCGGGCTCTTCAGCCTCCTCGACACGCTCACGGGTCGACCGATGTCCGAGTGGGCGGAGGATCTGCCGCTGTGCCCCGACGCACGGCAGTCCCTCGTCGACGGGACGGGACCGCTCGGACCTCCGCTGCGGACCGCGATCGCGGTCGAGGCCGGAGATTGGGAGGCGTTGCGCTCGGTGGATCCGGCCATCGTTCAGAGGGTGTGCGACGTAATCCCGATCGCATGGGAGGAAGCGAACCTCGTGTTGCGGTGACGCCGTAGCGTCCGTCAGCGACCCCGGAACGTCGCCTCGCGTCGCTCCACGAACGAGCGCAGACCCTCCGCAGCGTCCTCGGACTTCATGAGCGCGCGCGCGTGCTCGAGGAGCGCGTCGGCCGCCTCGCGCGGTCCTTCTTCGATCGTCTGCCGACTCGACGCGAGCGTGGCGCGCACCCCGAGCGGAGCGCGCTTGCCGATCGTCTCCGCGATCTCCATCGCGACGTCGAGCTGGTTCGTCGGCGCGGTCACCTCCTGCACGAGACCGATCCGGTGCGCCTCGCGCGCGTCGAACACGTCGCCCGTCAGCAGCCAGCGCATCGCGTTGCCCCAACCCGCGATCTGCGGGAGGCGGATCGTCGCGCCGCCGAACGGAAAGATGCCGCGGTTGATCTCGATTTGACCGAAGCGCGCGTCGTCGGACGCCACGCGGATGTCGCACGCGAGCGCGAGCTCGATGCCGATGGTGAGGCACCAGCCTTGGATCGCCATCACGACCGGCTTCTGCCGAACGCGTCCGCGCAGCCCGAGCGGATCGACGCTGCCTTCGGGGAAGAGCGGCGCTCCCTGCGCGACCGCGGGTCCGACCTCTGCGAGATCGAGGCCCGCCGTGAAGTGCTCGCCGTGCGCGAAGAGCAGGAGACAACGCGCCTCCGGATCGTCCTCGTACTGCGTGTAGGCCTCCGCGAGCTCGCGGAGCATCGTGAGATCGAAGGCGTTGCGTTTGTCGGCGCGGTTCAAGCCGACGAGGAAGACGTGTCCTTGGCGATCGAGGGTCAGGCGCTGCATGACGACGTTGTCGCACGCGGCGAGCGCCTCCCGCGAGCCTGCTATCGTGCGGGACCATGACGATCGAGACGATCGACAAACGCGCGGTGATCGCCGCGGCCATCGCGCAGCTCGAAGAGGAGCTTCGTTTCCTCGTCGCCCAGGCGGAGGCCACGCGCGAGGCGGCGACGCACGAAGAGGCCAAGCCGGAGAACGACAAGGACACGCGCGGGCTCGAGCAGTCGTACCTCGCGCGTGGCCAAGCGCAGCGGGTGGAGGAGACGGGCGAGGCGATCACGCGTCTTCGGTTCATGGAGCTGCCTCGGTTCGGGCCGGACGATCCGATCGGCGCGGGCGCGCTGATCGAGGTCGAGATCGACGACGACGCCGCGCAGCTCTGGATGATGGTGCCGGTGGCCGGCGGGCGGATCGTGGAGTCGAACGGGGTGGAGATCCGGCTCATCACGCCCGCGTCGCCGGTGGGTCGCGCGCTCGTCGGCAAGCTCGAAGGCGACGAGACCGAGGTGCAGGTGGCGAAGAAGAAGCGCCGTTACACGGTGCTCACGGTGCGCTGAGGACCGCGCGCGGGGCTACACCGTGCGCGTGATGCGCTGGCGAGACGGCTGATGACCGATGACCGCAAGCCTCCCTACCGGACGGCGGTGTTGTGCAAGATTCCGCTTCGAACCACGCCCCGTGGGGGAGGGTCTGGCGACAGGCCCTCGAGGAGGAGAGAACGGAGCGTTGCGTCGCTGCTCGAAACGACGTGGTGGCCTGGCTCGAACTTCCTTCCGGCTGTACTACCATGCGGTCGCTCATGGCGAACGCCGCCACGCCTCGCGCCGTCGACGCGCTCCCGCTCGAGGCTGCCGATCCGCTCGTCGGTCGGGTGCTGGAAGGGCGCTATCGCGTCGACACGCTGCTCGGAGAAGGCGGCATCGGTCGCGTCTACCGCGCGACGCACCTCAAGCTCGATCGTCCAGTGGCGCTGAAGGTCCTGCACGAAGGCTTCCGCACCTCCGTCGACGTCCGCCAACGCTTCGAGCGCGAGGCCAAGACCCTCTCCGCGCTGCGGCACCCGAACATCGTCACCATCACCGACTACGGGGTCGACGACGACCTGCCTTTCCTCGTGATGGAGCTCGTCGAGGGCCAGGACCTCGATCGTCTGCTGGAGGTGCACGCGGGACCGCTCCCGATCGCGCGCGTGATCGGGCTGATGATCCAGGTGATGCGCAGCCTCGCGCAGGCGCACGGGATGGGGATCATCCACCGCGATCTCAAACCCGGAAACGCGCTGCTCCAGGTGCTGCCGGACGGCAGCGATCACGTCGAGGTGCTCGACTTCGGGCTCGCCAAGTTCGTGGACGACGCGCCCGCCGCCGTGAGCAGCCCGAAGCTCACGCGCGCAGGCACGGTGGTCGGGACACCGGCGTACATGGCGCCGGAGCAGGCGTCGGGCGGCACCTGCGACGCGCGCACCGACGTGTACGCAGCGGGCGTGATGCTCTTCGAGCTGCTCACGGGCGAGCTGCCCTTCCCGATGCAGGACCCGGCCGCGATGCTCCGCGCGCACCTCGTGCAGACACCGCCGAAGCTCCGCAGCTTGCGCGCGGACGCCTCGCCCGCGCTCGAGGCGATCGTCGACAAGGCGCTCGCGAAAGATCCGAACGAACGCTTCGCGGACGGCGCCGCGATGCTCGCCGCGCTGGAATCGGTCGACGCGCGGCCTTCTGGAGAGCGCCTCCTCGATGCGAGCGACGCGCTCCGCGAGACGTTCCACTCGCTGAGCGCCCAGGTGCCGGTGATGGTCCGCGACGTCTCCGCGCGCCTCGACCTGGAGGCTCGCCTCGAGCGCCTTCGCACCAAGTTGCCGGCGCCGCTGCGTGAGCTGCCGCCGGTGGCGCTGCTCGGTGGGATGGCCGTGATCGCGCTCGTGGTCGTGATCGGGCTCGGCGCGCTGATCTTCGGAGGCGACGACGCGCCGCCGGCGCAACCCCTGGCGGTCGCGCAGCTCCTGCCCGTGGTCGCGCCGGGGACACCGCTCGAAGAGCTGCACCAGCCCGAGGGGCTGCCGGAGGCGCGCGATCCGTGGACCGCCGACGACGTCCCGGCGGATCTCGTGCCGATCAAACGCATGCTCGACAACGGTCGACGCCTCCGACGCGCGTACATCGGCTCGATCCGCTCCGTGGGCGCGCAAAACCCGAACGACTGCCGTCCGCCGCTCTTGCTCGGCCGCGCGTACGTCGCGCAGCGTTGGCTCTCGGGCGCGCTGCCGGAGTACCTCGAAGGCTACGCGAAGGATCCGAGCTGCCGCGGCGATCCGGCGATGCTGCGCGACTTCCTCGAGATGGCCGCGAGCGAGACGCTGCACGAAGAGGCGTCGCAGCACATCGTCCGCATCTGGGGTGACGAGGCGGTCGAGGCCACGCGCGCCGCCGCCGAAGCCACACGACGACCGGTGGAGCGCGAGCGGCTCGAAGCGGTGTTGCGCGCGCTCGAAGCGCAGTGAGCGCGACGCGCGCTTCGTCGCGCGCGCTTCGTCACGCGCGCTTCGTCATGCGCGCTTCGTCACGCGCGTTCACGAGCTCGACGGATCTCGCTCGCTCTTCGCGCGATCCACGATCCCACGCCAGCGGTCGAGGTAGTTGATCACGAGCGCGTTCACGAGCAGCACACCGTTGGCCGCGCTCATGCACGCGTTCGCGTGATCCGGGTTGCCGGCCGCGACGAAGAACGCCGCCACGAAGGCGATCGCGGTGGGCACGAGCCAGAAGTCGACCGCCACCACCGCACACGCCGCGAGCGTGGCGTGAAAGAAGATGAGCCCCACCGCGAGCTGGGGTGGCGGGAGCTCGAGGAACGCGCCGAACCCGATCGCGAACACGAGCTGCATCACGAGGAGCGCGAAGAGCATGCCGACGATCGCGCGGTTCAATCGGGTGCCGAGCATCGAGTCGCGCGCCCAGAGCGTGAGCCCCGAGACCACGACGAGGAAGAACGACGCCACGAGCGCCACGTTGGTCGCGCTCGTGAGCTCGCGCCGGCCGATCAGCGAAGGCGTGAGCGGGAAGATCACCCAGAGCGTCCCGAGCACCGCCGCGAAGAACGCGCGTGTGCGACGCCCCTTGTCGCGATCCTCGTCGCGCTCGCGCGCCGCCGCGCGATCCTTGGCCGCGCGTTCGTCCTTCTGGGCCCGCGCGAGCTTCTCCTGCAGCGCCGTGGGCACCTCGCGCGCACCGCCGAGCAGACGCGCGCAACCCGCGAGATCGCCCGCGTCGAGCAGGTGGGTCGCGCGTGCGAGCACGAGCGCGTCGAGCCCTTCGCGCGCTTCGTCGCCGCCCGGCCACGCGTCGATCGCCGCTCGATACGCGAAGCGTGCCTCCGCGAAGATCGTCTCCGCCGCCTCGTCCGCGCCGTCGCGCTGCACGATCTCGAGCCGCGCGCGCAACACGTCTGCCTTCGCCGCGAGCCGGCGCGCGTCCGCGTGCCGCAAGAAGCCTTCGATCGCGAGCCGGAGCTGGTCGACGTTCTCGAAGCGCCCCTCCGGATCGGCGTCCATCGCGCGCCGCACGATGCGCGCGAGCTCCTCCGGCGCGTCGTCCGGCAGATCCGGCGGCGCGAAGAGCGCGGCGAGGATCGCGCGCAGCGAATCGCCCGAGTGCGGCGGGCGTCCGGTGAGCAGCTCGAAGAGCATGCCGCCGAGCAAGTAGATGTCCGTGCGCGGCGTGATGCGGGGATCCGCACCGCCGAGCTGCTCGGGCGCCATGTACGCGGGGGTGCCCGCCACCGAGGTCGCGTGCGCTGCGAGCGGGAGCCGCCCCGAGCCGTCATCCGCGAGCGCGACCGCGATGCCCCAATCGAGCACGTAGACCTCGCCGAACGAGCCCACCATCACGTTCTCGGGCTTCAGGTCGCGGTGCACGACGCCGCGCGCGTGCGCGTAGGCGAGCGCGCGACACACCTGCAGCAGCACACGCAGATGCCATTCGAGCACGTCGTCCGCGCCGAACCGTTCGCGCACGCGCTCGGGCGCGAGGAGCAGCTCGGACCACACCTCGCCTTCGATCTTCTTCATCACGAGGAAGGGCACGCCGTCCTCGTCGACCCCGAGGTCGTGCACGGGCACCACGTTCGGATGCTCGAGCGAGCCGGTGATCCACGCCTCTTGGAGCAGCTTCCGGATCGAGAGCTCGTGGTGCTCCTTGAGCGTCTTCACCGCGACCTCGCGGTGCAGCACGCGTTGCTCGGCCAGCCGCACGATCCCCATGCCGCCTTCGCCGAGTGTGCGGCCGAGGCGCAGGCGTTCGCCCGTCTTCAGCGGCTCGATCAGCCCGGGTCGCAGCGACACCGGCGGCGTGATCGTGAGCTGCGCCATCGTCGCGAGATCGCCGCTCGCGTCGAAGCCCGCCGCCGCGAGGGTGGCGAGCGCGGCGTCGATCGTCGCGTCGAGCTCGGAGGTCATGCGTTCACGGGCACGCGATCACGGGCGTTCACGGGCATGCGTTCACGATGCCGCGCGGAGCGACCACGTCGCGCGACATCGCACGTCTCGAGGACAGGCTCGCGACGTGGAAGAAGCGCCCCACTCGCTCACTCTCACCGGGCGTCACGATCCAGCGCTCGGCGGAACCGACGCACGACGCGTCGGCACGCTTCGGAAGTGACGCCCGTCCTCGCCGCTGTGGAAGCCACGCTTCTCGAGCCACGCGACGATGCGCGTCTTCTCGGGATGAGTGGGTCGCACGACGTTCGTGACGTATTGCATGCCGTGCTCGAAGGCTTCGCGCTCGAGCTGCTCCATCACGAAGCTGCCGACGCCGCGGCCGCGCGCCTCGCGCGACACCGCGAGCAAGACCTCCGCGTCACCCCAGACGACGTCCATCCAGCCGTAGCCGACGACCTTGCCGTCTGGTTCTTCGCAGCGCCACCACCGACCAGGCACCACGTCTCCCTCGCGGCGATCCGCGTAGCGCGAGTCGAAGACGCCGGGCGCCTCCGATCCGACGATGCGCTTCTTGTCGGCGTCCCAATGCGCCGGCTGCCCTTCGCTGATCCAACGCCAGTTGCCCATGGTGCACCACCCCCGCGCCTACCCAGACGGCGCGTGACTCGATCGTCCCCCGCACACGGGTCGCGGTCAAACGCGCCCGCGAAGTCCGTGGCTTGCTCCGACACCGCTCGCTCGAACGCTCGCTCTCGACACTCGCTCGACCTGCTCGCGCTCACTCTCGACACCACGAAACCACCGAACCCTCGAATCGCGTAGTCTGTGTCGAGTGCGCGCGTCCGAAGAACGCTCTCTCGAGCTCTCCGTCGACCGAACGGCACGGCGACGGCGCCACCGCGGAGCCGAACGATGCAGGCCTTGATCACCAACCTGCTCGCGTTCGTCGGATGCACGCTCTTCGTCCTCGGAATCGTCTACTTCGCGACGGAAGCGATGCGACGCCGCGAGGCCGGCCGCGAGATGCTCTGGCGCGAGTTCGCGGAGGCACGCGGGGGATTCTTCGTACCCGCCACCGGGAGCTGGCTGTTTCGTCGCCCCGCCTCGATCGTGGTGCCGCACGCGCACGCCTCGGTGACGATCGACATCCACGTCGTCAGCCACGGAAAGACGTCCACCACGTACACCCGCGCGCGCGCCCGCTACGCGCTCGGCTTCGGACCGAGCTTTCGTGTTTCTTCCGAAGGTCTGCTCAGCGCGGTGGGCAAGGCGCTCGGCGCCCAGGACCTCCTGCTCGACGATCCGGCGTTCGACGCACGCTTCGTCATCAAGGGCGAGTCGCTCGCCGCGATCCGCGTCGCGTGGACGCCGCGCGCGCGTCACGCGGCGCTGTCGTTCGACCGACCGAGCGTGACGTCGGATGGTGGTGAGGTCGTCGCGCTCGCCCTCGGCGTGCTCCTACGCGACCACGAGCTGGAGGCGCTGACCGCCTTGGTCGGCGAGGTCGCGAGCTACCGCGTCGCCGAGCTCGCCGACCTGGCGCGCGCCGTCGAAGCGACGTTCCAACCCCCGAGCGGGCAACCGCCGATGCTCCGCTTCGCCACGCCGCGCGGCGACGTCACCGCGGGGCTCGCGCGTGACGGGTTGGTGCTCCAGCTCGTCGATGCGCGAGGTCTGCCGTCGCTGCACGCGTCGATCGCGCAGGGAGAACCGCAGGGTCTGCCACCGGGTCTGCTCACCGATTCGGCGCGCGCGCTCCTTCCGCTCGTCGGGAACTGCCGCGTCGCCACGCACGACGGCTTCGTGTGGCTCACGTGGCCCGGCGTGCCGGACGCGCGGACGTTTCGTGCGGGCGCGCAGCTCTTGGCCGAGCTCGTGGGCGGCGATCCGTCGCGCGGCGCCTTCCGTTGAGACCTGTCGAGACCTTCGGTCGAGACCGCGATCGTCGCGACTCCCTCAAGCCTCGACGCGTTCGCGCGTCTGACCGACCACTCCGTCCTTGCGTGGATCGCTCGCGCCCACCGTGCCCTCCGGCTCGAGCGCGATCGCTTGCGCACCCCCGAAGCCGCCATGCGCGTCCGCCTCGACGATCGTGTGTCCGCGCGCGCGCAGCCCGTCGATCACCTCACGCGAGACGCCCGCCTCGAGCCGCACCCGCGCGCCTTCGAGCCAGCGGAAGCGCGGCGCCTTCACCGCGTCGACGATCGACTCGCCGAGATCGATCGTGCGCACGAGGAGCTGCACCTGCGCCTGCGGCTGCTGGTAGCCGCCGACGACTCCGAAGACGAGCCACGGCGCGTCGTGACGAAACACCATCGCGGGCAGGATCGTGTGGTACGGGCGACGTCCCGGCGCGAGCGCGCTCGGGTGCGCGTCGTCGAGCACGAAGAGCGCGCCTCGGTTCTGCAGGACGATTCCGTCGACCGCGATCGCGCTGCCGAAGTGCTCGTAGATCGACGCGATGAGCGAGCACGCGTTGCCGTCCGCGTCGACGACCGAGACGTAGACGGTGTCGCCGCCCATCGCGAGATCGCGCGGTAGACCCGTGCGCGGCGCGTCGTTCGCGCGCTCCGCGAAGGATTGGAGCGTCGCACCGCGGCCCTCCAGGTAGACCGGATCGAGCAACCGCAGCACGTCGCTGCGGTCGGGATCGCCGACGTGCTCGAACGCGTCCGCGAACGCGAGCTTGAGCGCCTCGATCTGCAAGTGCGTGCGCGCGACCTCGTCGAGATC
>JALOQC010000690.1 GCA_025453555.1 Myxococcota bacterium
GAGCGTGCCCGGCGCGACCTTCGCGATCGGGCAGCCGATCTCGCACCGCATCGACCACGTGATCAGCGGGCACACCGCGGCGCTGACGGTGAAGCTCGTCGGGGACGACCTGCCGAGCCTGCGCGCCGCCGCGCGTGACGTGATCGGCGCGCTGCGCGGCGTACCGAACCTCGTCGACGTGACGAGCGAGCCGATCGTGGAGGTGCCGACGCTGCTCGTCGACGTGGACGCCGAGGCGGCCGGACGACACGGGCTTTCGCGCGGGGAGGCGGCGAGGCTGGTCGGGCTCGTCGCGTGGGGGCGCGAGGTGGGCCGCGTGTACGAAGACGGCCTCACGACGCCGATCGTCGTGCGCTACGGCGAAGCGACGCGCACCGATCGCGACGCGCGCAGGCGCTCGTGCCCACCGGCGACGGTCACACCGTGCCGGTCGAAGCGATCGCGCGGCTCGTGCGCACGCACGAGCCCGCGTTCGTGATGCGCGACGGAGCGCGACGCCGGCTCGTGGTCACCGCGAACGTCGAAGGTGAGGATCTCGGCGCCATCCTCGCGGGAGTACGCGATGCGCTCGCGGACCTCGATCTGCCGAACGGCGTGCGACCGGAGCTCGAAGGGCGCGTGGTGGAGCAGGAGTCGAGCGGCGCGCGCCTCGCGGCGATGGTGCTGCTCGTGCTCGTCGCGATCGGCGTGGTGGTGGGTAGCACGCTCGGGCACCTGCGGCGCACGCTGGTGGTGCTCACGAACGTGCCGCTCGCGCTCGCGGGCGGCGTGCTCGGCGTGTGGATCGCGGGCGGCACGCTCGATCTCGCGACCGGCATCGGCTTCCTCACGCTCTTCGGGCTCGCGACGCGCAACGGCATCCTGCTCGCCACGCGCACGCGCGATCTGGAGCTCGCGGGCGTCGAGCGACACGACGCGGTGCGACGCGCGGCGCTGGAGCGGCTCTCGCCGATCACGATGACCGTGCTCACCGCGGCGCTCGGTCTCGTCCCGCTCGCGCTCGCGCTCGGTGAGCCGGGCGCGGAGCTCCAAGCCCCGATGGCGTGGGTGATCCTCACCGGCCTCTGCAGCTCGACGCTGCTGAGCATGTTGGTGGTACCGGCCTGGCTCGCGCGGACCTGAGCGGCGCCGGGAGCGTTCGAGCGCGGAGTGAACGTTCTCGGCTTCGTTCTCTCGGCCGCGCGTGCGATCCTCGCGCGCGATGGACGACTTGCTCCTGCGCGCCCTCGGCACCGTGACCGGCCACGCGATCGTGCTCGACGCGGAGCTGCGCGTGGTCACGTGGACGCCCGGCACCGAGACGCTCACCGGACCGCTCGAGCGCGACGTGCCCGCGCCGCGCTTGCTCTGCGGCGAAGGCACCGAGCGCCCCATCGCCGAAGCGCTCGCGGAGGGGCGCGCGACCGCCGCGAGCCTCGCGCGCATCGGGATCGACGGCGCGCCGCGCAGCCTCCGCGTGCGCGCGACGCCGCTCGACGGCGGCATCGGCTGGCTGCTCGTGGTCAGCGAAGAGATCGACGTCTCGCCCGGCTCGCTCGGCGACGGCGCCTGTGAGCGTTGGGGCATCCTCACGCGCTCGCCGCTCATGAAGGCGCTCTTCCGCGATCTCGCGAAGGTCGCGCGGCGCGACGTGACGGTGCTCGTGCGGGGCGAGTCCGGCTCCGGCAAAGAGCTCGTCGCGCACGCGATCCATCTCGCGTCCAAACGCAGCAAGGGTCCCTTCCGCGCGATCAACTGCGCAGCGCTCCCGCCCAACCTGCTCGAGAGCGAGCTCTTCGGTCACGTGCGCGGCTCCTTCACCGGCGCCGTGCGCGACAACCTCGGCCACTTCCGCGCAGCGGATGGCGGCACGCTCTTCCTCGACGAGATCGGCGAGCTGCCCCTCGAGCTGCAAGCGAAGCTCCTGCGCGTGCTGCAGGAGCGCTCGGTCATCCCGGTGGGCGGGCGCGATCCGGTGCCGGTCGACGTGCGCATCGTCTCCGCCACGAACAAGTCGCTGCGCGAAGAGGTCGCGGCGGGCCGCTTCCGCGCGGATCTGATGTACCGCCTGCGCGTGGTGCCGCTCTTCTTGCCGCCGCTCCGCGCGCGCCAAGAGGACGTCGCGATCCTGGTCGATCGCTTCTTGTCGCGCCTCGCGGACGACGAACGCACGATCGAGCACGTGTCGGCGGGCGCGCTGCGCTTGCTCGAGACCTACGAGTGGCCGGGCAACGTGCGCGAGCTGCAGAACGTGGTGGAGCACGCGTTCGTGATGGGCGACGGGCCGGTGCTGCTGGAGTCCGACCTGCCACCCGAGCTGCGCGGCGAGGAGAGCCACGCGGTGCGCGCGAACGTGCCGCCGCCGATGAGCGCCAAGACGCCCGAGGAGCAGCGCATCCGGCGCGCGCTCGAGCGGGCGGGCGGACACCGCGGGCGCGCGGCCGCGATGCTCGGCATGAGCCGCAGCACGCTCTGGCGGAAGATGCGGTCGTACGGGCTCGACGAGGGCGCGGAGCAAGAGCACGAGGACGACGCGGAGGTGTGAGGCCGCGGCGAGGAGCTCG
>JALOQC010000286.1 GCA_025453555.1 Myxococcota bacterium
ACACCATGCGCCGACACCGTGCGCCGACACCGTGCGCCGATGGCATCGCACCTTCGTCTCACCGACGAAGCGCGACGACCTCAACGCGTCCCGTAGCCCGGCGGCGGCGCGGGAACGCCCGTGTCCGCCGGCTCGGCGTCGAGACCGAAGTTGTGCTCCGCCGCCTCGCGCTGCGCCTCGAGCAGCTCGACCTGTCGGCGGTGCGCGATCAGCGCGTCGAGCGCTTGCTGGTAGCGAAGCTGCGGATCGTCGCGGATCGCGGCCCGCAGCGCGGACTCCGCGGCGCGGAAGTGACGGTCGGTGTCGCGCTCGAGCGAGACCGGATCGAAGCGCCGCGCGATCGAGAGCGTGAAGTAGACCCGCGCGCGCTCGTCGGGTGGGAGCGCGGTGACCTCTTCGCTCCGCGCGAGTCGCTCGAGGCGCGCGCGGCCTTCGCGCCAACGTCCGGCGCGCAGCTCGTCGACCGCGACCTCGACCTCGGGCAGGGGAGGACGCGGCAGCCGCGTGCGCACGAGCTCCTCGCGCGTGTCGACGAGGCTGACGAGCCGCGCGGAGAGTCGCTCGAACGCCCGCTCGCGCATGCGATCGTAGCTGCGCCCCTCTTCTTCGACGCCGAAGCTGACCCGCTGCAACGCGCGTCCGGTCGGTCCCTCGTGCACGCTCACGCGCAGGCGCACCTCGACGATCGGGACGTCGTAGGCGTCGCGGCGCTGGCGCGTGAAGCATCCGCTCGGACCGCAGATCGTCTCGGGTCGGTTGTCGTAACGCAGCACCGTCGTCTCGCGCACGCGCGCTTCCAAGATGACGACCACCGAGGCACGCCGGAGGCGTCCACTGCTGCGCATCGGTTCGAGGTCGGCGACGCGCACGCGCCGCGCCTCCACACGGTCGCTCTGCAGGTGTGCCGCGAGCCGCTCTCCGAGCGCGATCGCGTCGAGCTCGTCCGCGGTCGCGATCCAGATCTCGGGGAACGCACGCAGCGGCACCGTCGCCGGGGTCGTCACGCGCGCTTCGAGGGTGGGCCCACCGCACCCGAGCGCGAGCGTGACCAGTGCGATCACGATGGCCGCTCGGGAGCCGCCCGCGCGCACGAGCGAAGCACCGCACGAGAGCGCCCCCGTCGCGCGACCGATCCCTCGACTCGCCCGGACAGCGGTCATCCGTCTCGCTTGGCCTCCTGCCACAGCCGGTCGAGCGCTTCGGGATCGAGCGCGCGCAGCTCGGTGCCCGCGGCCTCGGCGGCGAGCTCGGCGTGACGGAAGCGGGTCGAGAAACGATCGAGCGCGCGGCGGAGCGCGGCTTCGGGATCGACGCCGAGCTTGCGGCCGTAGCTCGCGAGCGCGAAGAGGAGATCGCCGAGCTCGTGCTCGATGCGCTCGGTCACGCCCGACGCGACCGCCTCGTCGAGCTCCGCGAGCTCCTCGTCGACCTTGAGGCGCACCCCGCCCGAGTCGGGCCAATCGTAGCCGTGCGCGGCGGCCTTCTCGCCGACCCGCCACGCGCGGAGCAGCGCCGGCAACGACGCCGGCACCCCGCCGAGCGCGCCGCGCGACTTCTTCCCCTGGTCGGCGGGGTCAGCCGCCGACTTCTTCTCCTTCGACTTCTGCGCCTCCCAACGCGCGAGCGCCTCGGCACCGCCGCCGCTCGGCTTCTCGTCACCGAACACCCACGGGTGCCGACGCACCATCTTCTCCGCGATGCCACGCACGACGTCGTCGATGCCGAACCAACGCTTCTGCGCCGCGAGCTCGGACAGGAAGACGACCTGGAAGAGCAGATCGCCGAGCTCCTCGCGCAGCGGCTCGGGCTCCCCGCCGTCGATCGCTTCCACCACCTCGTGCGCCTCTTCGACGACGTAGGGCCGCAACGTCTCGAGCGTCTGTTCCTTGTCCCACGGGCACCCCTCGGGCCCGAGCAGGGCGCGCATCACGTCGACGAGCCTCGCGAGGCTCGCACCGTCGTCGTTCATGCGCGGATGGTAGCGCGTGCCGAGAGGGAGGCCTCGCGATCGCGTGGGAACGTCGGGATCGCGAGGTGTTCTCCGCCGCGCAGGGCGTCGCGACGCAGACCTTCAGGCCACCCAGCGCGCGTAGCGACCGCGGACGAGCACGGGCTCTCCGTCCACCATCACGTCGAGACGCCGACCGAGCGCCGCGACCATCGAGCTCGCGCACCAGGTCGCGCCGGTGTGCTCCGGGCAACTGTACCCGAGCACCAGGTGCAGGCCGGGCATCTTCAGATCTTGGAGCATCGCGCCGATCGGCGTGAGCACGTTCAGGTTGGTGCCGAACGCGACCTGCCCGACCCGCCGACCGTGCGGATCCGAGTCGACCGCGGCCCAAACGGCCGCCGCGTCGGGCCCTTCGACGTCGACCAGCGAGCCGCGGTGGAAGCGGAGCACGTGCGAGCCACGAATCGCCGAGCCGTCGTGCAGCCAGAGGCCGCCATCGGCGCGGTAGGCGCCGTCGACGCGCGCGGGCGAGGTCACGACCTCACCGCCGGGCAGGTTCGAGAAGCCAGGCTCACGCAGACGACCGCTGCCGTTGTGCCAGCGCGTCTCGTCACCGAGCTCCACCCGGAGCACGCAGCCCGGACCGGAGTCGACCTCGATGCGCTTGGCCATCGCGAGCCGCGCACGCAGCCGCTCACCGACCGCGTGCACGTCGTTCCAATCGGAACGCAGCGACTGACGAATCATCGCGTCCGTGATGCCGACCATGTGCGCGTGACGACGTTTGCCCGGCAAGGTGCACACGCGTCGCCGGAGCTCGGCGTCGAGCCCGCCCACCGTGCCGACCATCACGGAGCCGTCGGCCTCGGCGAGGTGGGTCTCGAGACGCGCGCGGAACGGCACCGAACGCGAGGTCACGAGGTCCAAGAGGTACGTGCGGGTCTCGAGCCCGAGCTCCACCGCCTCCGCGAGGAGGGCGCGTCCGAAGGTCTCGCAGCCGACCTCCACGACGAGCACCACGCGCTGGCTGGAGACGAGCCCGAGCGCGCTCTCGAGCACTGCGCGTGCGGGAACCGCGAGCGCGGGGTCCGCCGGCAACGCCGCGAGGTGCGTCTCCGCATCGTGGCTGACCGTGATGCTCTCGCGACGCACACGCGCGGACTCGCGGCGATCCGTCGTGCGTTCGCCCGAACGTTCGCTCGTCGGCCGCTCGCTCGCGCGCCGTGTCGCCTCTTCGTCTCGCTCGGCCCCCATCGCTGGCAACGATAGCGCGAAGAAGATTCACCCATGAAGGGGGATCTCCACTACGCCGAACGAGGTAGACGCGGCTCGCGACCCGCCGTCGCTGCCGCGGAGATTCCCGTGTCAGACCGACGTCGCATCGCCACGACGCAGTCCACGATCGAGGACACACGTTCGAGGTACCGCGGAGTGAATCCTTACCGAGCGTGCGCGCGTCGTGTCCGCGGCGTCTGCACGCGCTCACCACGCGCTCTCACCCTTCGCTCTCTCCACGCGCTTCTCAGCACGCTCAGCACGCGCTTCTCAGCACGCGCTTCTCAGCACGCGCTTCTCAGCGCGCGCTTCTCAGCACGCGCTTCTCATTACGCGCTTCTCAGCACGCGCTTCTCAGCACGCGCTTCTCACCCCGGCTCGCGCAAGGGCCCGCTAACCCATGTCGCCGCCGAAGATGCGCTTCTCGAGCACGTCCGCGTAGTCGGCGACTTGGTAGACGAGCGCCGCGATGTCGGCGTCGCGCACCCGCGCGAGGGGCAAGAAGCCCTGCGTCACGATGCGCGGCATCTCCTTGGTCCCGGACACCAGCGTGACGCGCGCGTAGCGGTTTCGAGCGACGCCCGCGAGCAGCATCGGCACGTCGACCACGTTCGAGAGCTCGCCGACGTCGCACTCGATGCCGAGCATGAGCTCGCCTTCGCAGTACGCCTCGGTTCCATCGAGCACGAAGAGCTTCGCGCGGTGCCATCGTTTGCGACCGGTCGCTTCGGCGCCGAGCGGCACGTCGAGCTCCACGCACGCAGCAGGCTCCTTCGCGGGCACCTGGCGCGCAGCGAGCATCGCGAGCACACCTTCGAGGCGCGTCGGCAGGTCTGCACTGCGCCCGACGCCCGCGGCCGGCGCGAGGGGCGAGTGCCGAACCTCGACCTCCGCGGGCACCGGCGCGTTGCCGAGCAGGTAGCGACGAATGAGGTCGTCGAGATCGTTCTCCGTGGCTTCGTCGGCGGTGAGGAAGTCGACCGCGCGATCGATGGTGACGGGGCGACCCCAGCCGACCACGAGCGGACGACCGCCGAGCGCGGCGCGCCACGTACGTGAGCTCGCGCCGGTGTAACAAGCGGCGAAGATCATCAGCTTCAATCCGGGATGCACGGTCGAAGGATCGACCTCGGAGGGCATGATCTTTCCGCCCTCGCAGGTCTCGACCGCGCCATCCTCGTGGCCGTGCGCGAGCCAGAACACGCCCGCGGGCGCGAGCCCCGCGACGTCGGGCGCGTTGCCGCAGACCGCGCCGAGGAAGTCCTCGCGCACCGCCTCTTCGTCGACGACCACCGTGAAGCCCGCGCGGCGCAGCGCCTCGACGTCGTCGTCGATGTGCTCGCGCGCCTTCGCGAAGAGCTGTCGATCGTTCGGCGAGTGGATCTTGAGACCGAAGAGGAACGAGAACACACGGCCATCCCCGATGCCCGACGCGAGGGGCGGAAACACCGCGCGCTTGTTCGGATCGTCGGGGCGACGTCCCTCCGACCACGCCTTCACGGCCTTGCTCGCACCCCAGCTCGCCGGGAGCACCGGCGGTCCGGGCGGCGGCGCAGGCGGAGGCGGCGCCGCCGCGGGGGCCCCGGGAGCGGCGGCCCCGGAAGCTGGCGCAGCGGGAGCGGCGACGGGCGCCCCAGGCGGCGCGACGGGCGGAGCCGCTGGCGGCGCGTCGAGCGCTCCTGCACCGGGCTCGTGAGGCTTCTTGGTCCACGACGACATTCACACCCTCCCCGCGGCCTCGGCCGCACCCCTCTCACGACGCTGCCAGAGACGCGCACGATCGCCGTCTCCGTCTCCACTCGTCCGAAACGAGAGAAGCCCCTCGGCAGTGGCGCAGAGGGGCTCCTTTCGTCGAACGCAGACGCGCTCAGAACTGGTCGGCGCCGCCCGCGAACTCTTGCTCGAGCTTGTCCGCGGTGTTCGCGACGACGTGCAGCGGGAGCTCGAACTCCTCGATGTCCATCGTTCCCATCTGAACGCTGTAGCGAACGATGTAGATGTCCCCGTCGAGCGCGAGCCCACCCACCGCGAACTGGTAGTTCTTGCGGAGGGCGACCTCGGGGGCCATCTGGTTGAGCTTGCAAGCAGCGCTCGCGAAGTCGCACCACTCGCGGTTCATGGCCTCGAACTTCGAGATGATGACCGCCTGCAGTCGACGCGTCTCGTACTCGAACACGAGCTTGAAGCTGTGCTCGCGATCGTCCGCGAGCTTGTACTTCGAGCGCGCATATTCCTGAACTTCGGCCCACGTCGGCATAGTCGATGACCCCCTTGAACGTTGCGGGAGCCGGCAGGCTATCAGCGCCTCGCAGACGGCTTCAATAGCAACGTTCGCGTCGGCCTCCGTTGCTGCGAGCCCATGGCTGCGAGCCCGTGGCTGCGAGCCCGTGGCCGAGGGCCACGCTCGACCCGCGTCGCTCAGTAGCGCGTCGGCTCGGTGAAGGTCGTGTCCTCCACCAAGTACTGCACGCGCCGACCGTCGCGGTTGAGCACGCAGTCGCCGCTCGCGAGCAAGCGGCGCAGCGCGAGCTGCGCGGTGCGCACGCTGACGTCGAGCTCCTGCGCGGCTTGGCGCGTCGTGATCCCGCCGTGCCGCGCGATCACGCGCAGCAGACGATCTTCGACGTGCTCCACGCAGCGCGGATCGGGGAGCACGAGCCCCCCGTGCGGCTCGAGGCGAAGTCGTCCGGCGTTCCGATGCACGGTCGCCGCGTCCTCCACCCGCGCGCGCATGCGATGCACGAGCACGTCGAGGATGCCCGCGTGCAGCGCGGGGACGAACTCGAACTCGTACGCCTTCTCGAAGAGCGTGGCGTCGGTGAGCCCCTCGTCGCCCGCGAGCGCGAGCGCCGCGATCGCGGTGTCGACGCGCCCTCGACGCAGCCGCGTGCGCTCGAGGCGCACGATCGACGCGTCGTCGCCGAGCAGCGGCACCGCGACGCGCAAGATGCGACGCGGCGGCACCCCCGGCCGGCACACCACGCTCGCGATCGTGGAGTCCGCGGGGCCGTCGGGCGGGCCGACGATGCCGTGCAGACCGGCCGGCGTCTCGTCGACGTCGCCGCGCGCCCACGCGCGCGCGTTCTCGGGAAGCTCGTCGAGGCCCACGCTCGGGTCCAGCGCGCCCGCGAGCGCCAGCGCTTCGGTCGCGATGTCCGCGAAGCCCGCCGCCTCCGCGAGCACCACCGCGCGCGCACCTTCCGCCGCCGCGCGATCGCCGACGTGCGCGCCTGCGAGCCAGCGTAGAAGCGCACGCGCCGCACGCGTCGACGGCTGATCCGGGGCATCGACCAAACCGAGATCGACCTCGACGCCCCGCTCGGTCACCGGACGCCAGCCCGCGAGCGAGCGCTCCCAACGCAGCCAGCCGTGCCAGAGCGGCGACGCGAACGGACCGATCGCGGCGAGGATGCGGGTCGCGAGGTGGGGGCGACCGCCGCGACGCCGGACGCGCGCGAGCACCAAGCTCGCGAGGATGCGCTCCGCGCGCAGGCCTTCGGTGCGGGCCATGCGCGACGCGCGACGTGCGAGGCCGGTCGCACCCTCCACGTCGCCGAGGGTGAGCGCGGACATCGCGCGGATCAGCGTCGCGTCGATCACGATCGAGGCGTCCTGTGCCTGCGCGCCCTCCGCGTAGAGCGCCTTGCCTTCGGCTTCGAGCGCCGCCACCTCGCCACGCAGGAGCTGTCGCCACGCCTCGGCGCGCCGGAGCGTGCGAGCCGCCGCCGCGTCACCGGTCGCCAGCGTCCGATGCACGGCGCAGAGCGCGGCCAGCGTGGGCTCGCTCCAGGCCACGAGCGCCGCACGTTCCGCATGCGCGCACGCGATCGCGGCCGCCGCGCGCACATCCGGCGCCTCCGACGCGAAGCGCGCGATCGCCTCCGGGCTCGGCACGATCGCGCCGGGTTCCACCAACGCGCGTGCCGCTTCCACCGCGAGCGCCCACGCCGCAGCGTGGGGACCTTCGAGCTCGCGCAGCGCGTTCCACGGGCTCTCGAGCCCTCGGAAGGCACCGCGACACACCGCCTCGTGAAGCTCCCTGCCCGTGGTCTCGACGTCCATCTGTGCTCACCGTGTGCTCGTCACGACCGTCGACCGGTGCGGATGATCTCGCCCTGCTGACTTCACGGCTGATGGCCGAACCGCAAGCCGCCCTACCGGACGGCGCGCAGCGAACGAAGTGAGCGGTTAGAAGTGGAATCGTGCGTAGCGGAGTGGACAAAGTCCACGTAGCCGCAGGATTCCACGAAAGTGTCGGGCCACGCGTGAGCGTGGAGCCGACCCAGGCTCGTGGGAGGGGGCCCCATCGGGGCTTCATGCCCCGTGGGGGAGGGTCTGGCGACAGACCCTCGAAAGAACCGACCGCGCGCGCGAACCGAGAAGGCGAGCGCTCGGAGGTCCCTTCGAGGCCCCGCGTGCGGGCGCGGGGCGACGCGAAGAGGACGCGCGGAGCACACGCGTTTCTCAGCCACCGGTTGGACAGGGTACAGTATCCGCAATGGCGCAGAGCCGGGGATATCGACACTTGCTCGAGCTGGCCAGCGGCGGCGTCGGGACGGTGCACGTCGCCATCCGGCGCGACGACCCCGAGCGGCGCCTGGTCGCGGTCAAGCGCCTGCACCCGAACCTGCGCGACGATCCGCGCGCCCAGCGGACCTTGGTCGCGGAGGCCGAGCTCGCAGGCGGCGTGAAACATCCCAACGTGCTCCGCGTGATCGAGACGGGCGAGGACGCCGAAGGGCCGTTCCTCGCGATGGAGTACGTCGAGGGCTGCTCGCTCGCGCAGCTCGTCGCGCAGGTGCGTTCGGCCGACGAAGAGATTCCCCTGCAAGTCGCGCTCGACATCGCGCGGCAGATGGCGCTCGGGCTGCACGCCATCCACGAACAGGTCGGCGGGCTCCTGGTGGTCCACCGCGACGTGTCGCCGCAGAACGTGCTCATCGGCTACGAGGGCATCGTCCGCATCGCGGACTTCGGGATCGCCAAGCCGCTCAACCCGCTCGAAGAACGCACGAGCGACACCTCGACCGGCCTGCTCAAAGGCAAGGTCGGCTACATGGCGCCCGAGCAGCTCCGCTTCGAGACCCCGGATCGGCGCGCGGATCTCTTCGCGCTCGGCGTCGTCCTCTGGGAGCTGCTCGCGGGTCGGCGCCTCTACCACGGCCACGACGGGACCGAAGGCGCGCGCCGCATCCTGCACGAGCCGCCGCCGGACATCGGCGACGAGCGCGAGGACGCGCCGCCCGAGATCGTGCAGCTCCTGTTCGAGCTCCTGGCGAAGGAGCCGGCGACGCGTCCGCCGACCGCGGCCGTGGTCGCGGATCGGCTGCGCGTGTGCGGCGATCTGCTGAGCGCCGAGGAAGGCCCCGTGCACGTCGGCGACTACACGGGCTCGTTCTTCGAGCGCGAGCGTGAGCAACGCCGCGCGACCATCGCGCGCGCGCTCGAACGTTCGAAGGCGCTCGACGTGGCAGAGCGCGAGTTCGGCGAAGCGGCGGAGGAGCCGCGGCATCGCGACTGGCACGTGAAGGGCGC
>JALOQC010000015.1 GCA_025453555.1 Myxococcota bacterium
CGCGCGAGGCGCAGCACCTCGCCGAGCAGCTCGCGCGCGAGGGTGGACGCGTAGCCGCTCGCGCCGGGCGTGCGATCCCAGAACGCGAGGCAGGTGCGGCCGTGCAGCTCGAGCTCGTCGACGCCGAGGAGGGTGTCGGCGCCGCGGAGCGCGCAGCCGATCGACATGCGCAGCGCGGCCGCGAGCGGGATCGACGCCTCGCGCGGAAGCGGGGTCGCGAGCAGGAGCACGTCGGTCGCGTAGCGAGCTTCGGAAGGCGGCTCGAGGCGACGCTGCTCGAGCAGCTCGCTGGCCGGTCCGTAGCGGCGAAGACCGACGATCTTCTCGCGCACCTCGCCGCGCACGAGCGAAAGCTCGCAGGGCGCGCCGCCGAGCTGGCGCGTGACGAAGGCGACGCGGCCGACGTCGAGGGTGGTGACGCGATCGATCGTGGTGCGCCACGGCTCGACGAGCGGCTCGACCTGCAGCGCGCCGTCGACCCACGCGCGTACGCGATGGCGACCGCTGCTGGCGAGGAAGATCGTGCCCGGCGCGTGCCGCGCGGGGGCGATCGCGCGATCGACGAC
This sequence comes from Myxococcota bacterium, assembly GCA_025453555.1. Lineage (GTDB taxonomy): Bacteria > Myxococcota_A > Polyangia > Polyangiales > Houyiibacteriaceae > JACKEH01. Next base: position 567 of record JALOQC010000015.1, read on the forward strand.
GCCGATCTCGGTCGCGGTCCCGACGTCCTCGAGGCGTACGCGCGCGCCGCTGTCGCTCACGCAGTCGGCGTCGATGGGCTCGCCGAGCGCGGCCTCTCGGACCGCGCGCAGGCGCTCGGTGGCGACCGCGTCGTCGCGTCGGCGATCGAAGCGCCACACGCTGCGGCGCGCGACGCGACCGCTCGCGTCGAGACGCGTGAGGGTCTCGTCGACGAAGCTCGTGCCGAAGCGCGTGCGCAGCGCGTCGACGTCGTGCTCGCGGCCGAGCGCGCGATCGAAGTGGCGCTGTCGGAGCACGTCGGGCTCGGCGAGCACCACGAAGCGCGGGAGGCTGCGGGTGAGCGCGCCGTTGGGGGCGTCGTCGGCTTCTTCGTGCAGGACCATCTCTTCGTCGGCGGGCGGCGCGAGCACGAGCACGCAGCTCCCCGCCTCCGTCCGCACGCCGGCGTGGGCGAGTCGATCGGCTTCGCGGCGCACGTCGGGGTAGTTGCCTTCGAGCAGCACGACCTCCGCGTCGCGCGGATCGTCGACGTGGTGTCTTCGGAAGCGCGCGAGGTCTCCGTCGACGCGGCGCAGCTCGCGCAGCACGTCGCCGCAGAAGCGCGCGTGCCACGGGATGGCGGCCGCGTCGCAGGCCTCGGCGAGGAGCGCGAGCGGGAGATCGTCGCCGCTTCCGTCGACGAGATCGCGACGACGAAGCAGCGCGCGCGGCACGCGGGGGGCGCCGTCGCTCTCGAAGACGCGCAGCGGCACGGCGAGCAGATGACGCGCCCACGCGGAGGCGCCGCTGCTCGCGTGCGCGGGGCCGGCGAGCGCGAGGAGCACCATCGGATACGCGGCGTCGCCCGCGGGACGGCGCGTGTCGGCGAGGGCCCAGAGGCGACGCATGCAGAGGTGCAGGTGCATCTCCGCGACGCCGACGAACGCGTCCGCGTCGTCGACGACCACGAGGCCCAGCCGATCGAAGAACGCGTCGCTTCGCGGATCGCCGAGCACCTCCGCCTCGAAGCTCTCGAGATCCGCGATCACCACGCCGGGGGTCTTGCCGCCGATGAACGCGGCTTGGAGATCTTCGCCCGCCACGCAGACCTGCAGCGTCCACCGCGCGCTCGATCGTTCGAGGGCTTCGCGGAGTTGCTCCGCCCAACGGCGCGCGGCGCGACGGTTCGGGAGCACGACCAAGGTGGTGGCGCCGCGATCGAACGCGACGTGGAGGAGCGCGAGGCGGGCGAGGGTGGTGCGGCCCGAGCCTTCCGGCGCGAGCACGAGCGCGTGCGGCGCGTCGTCGGTCTTGCGGATGGGGGAGCGCGAGACCTCCTCGACGAGCGCGGGCGAGGGGCCACGACCGGCGGCCGCGTCGAGCTGCCAGCTCGCGAGCAGGTGATCGAGGACCTCGCGTTGATGCGACCAGAGCGCGTCGCCGCCCGTGAGCTCGACGAGGAGCTCGCGCGCGAGCAGGCCGAGGCGCTCGGGCGGCGTCGTGGCGCTCGCTTCGTTCGGCGGGAGCGCTTCGAGCGCTTCGAGGCGGGTGCCGGGCCGGAGCGCGCGCACCGCGAGGCCGAGCTTCGCGAGCGGATCGGGCGGTGGCGGCGCTTCGGTCTCTTCCTCTTGTTCGGAGGCTTCTTTCTTCGGCGTCGACGGCGGGCGGCCGGCGGTCAGCAGGTGGAACGAGAGGAAGAAGAGCAGCAGCGCGGCCAGGATCCAGGTGCCGGGGGCGGGCGCGACGCCCGCGTGCCGCGAGGGATTCGTGATCGATTGCGGAAGTGCTTCCGTAAGTGCTTCGGGGAGCACGCCTTGGGGGAGCGCGCCTTCGGGGAGCGCGAGCGCGCTCGGCGCGCGCGAAGCTTCTCCGTCGGCCGGGTCGGCGGCCGACGGAGCTTCGATCGAGAGACCTTCGTCGCAGCGCGCCTGCGGTCGCGCGGGAGGAGCGCCCGCCGCGAGCAGGCCGGCCGCGGTGAGGTGCAGCGTCGCGAGCACCGCGACGAGCCCACGCGACCACTTGCGGAACCGATCGTCGGCGCGTCGCGGGGTGGTCGCGCCCGTCCAGCGCCACCAGCGCGGCAGCGTGGCCTCGGGCGTCTCGAAGTCGACGTCGACGGCGCGCTCACGTCGATCGCTCGGGAGGCGCACGAGGATCCAACGGACGAGCACGAGCAGGGTGGGCCAGAGGAACGCGTGCAGGAGCAGACCGATCGCGGGGTGATCGGCGAGCGGCAGGATCGGCCACGCCCAGCGGCGCTCCGCGAAGAGGCGCCACTCGAACCAGCCGACGCGCGCGAAGCGTTCGGGATCGAAGCCAGCGGGGACTTCGAGGCGGCTCGCGAGGAGGGGATCGATCGCGCGCGCGAAGGCGTAGAGCGCGACGAGCACGAGCATGGAGGCCACCCAGGGCGCGCCGGGGGTCGGGCTGCCGGGGGCGAGGCGCTTGGTGAAGAAGCGGCCCACCGCGACCGCGAGGGAGCCGAGGAGGCCGAGGCCCGCGACGACCAGCGCGACCCCGCCCGGACCGAGGTCGAGCGCGAGCTGCAGGAGCCGGCAGAGGAGCGCGTCACGCATCGGCGTCCTCGTCTTCGATCTCGAAGCGGAGCTCGAGCGGCTTGGGGGACGGCGTCGGCGTCGGAGACGGAGTCGGCGTCGGCGTCGGCGTCGGCGTCGGCGTCGGCGTCGGAGTCGGCGTCGGAGTCGGCGTCGGAGTCGGAGTCGGCCTTGCCAGGTCGAGGGAGGCGACGGCTTCTTCCGCGATGTCGCCGTAGGCCACGAGGTAGTACGCGCGATCCGGCTCGGGGCCCGCGTGTACCGCGACCACCGCGCGTCCGGCCGCGCCATCCTCCGCGAGCGCGCGGCGCACCGGCTCCACCAGCGCGCGCGGCACGATGGCGTCGCCGCGCGCGAAGGCGCTCACGCCGCTTCGATCGCGCGCTTCGTTCGCGCGATATCCGAGCGCGACGCCGAGGCTGCGCGCTTGGCGCCGGATGAAGGTCGCGATCTGCCGCGCGACCGCGTCCGCGCCTTCCGGGGTCGCCGTCGGATCCCACGTCGACACCGGCTCGGCGTGCTCGTTCGTCGCGCGCCGCAGCGCCGCGAGATCCGTGAAGGGGACCTCTTCGCGCCAGCGCCGCGAAAACCCGGACTCGTTCGCGAGCGCGCCGAGCACGTCGAGCACGCGCGTGCGTCGCTCGCTGCTCGGCAGGAGCGCCGCGAGACGTGCGCCACCTTCCGGACCGACGAGCGGCTCGACGAGGCTCTCTTCGCCCGCGCCGAGCACACCGCTCGGATCGTCGTCGACCACGCCGAGGCGCCGCAGCTCGTCCTTGAGATCCGCGCGTGCCCGCCGGGCCGCGCGATCGAGGAGCGCGAGCCGCTCGGCGTCGCGACGCACCGAGGCCTGCAGCGCGAGCAGCGCCTCCACACGCGCGACCTGCCGCGCGAGACGCAGGCGCGAGCGGAAGTAGTCGAGCAGCGAGCCCTGCGCGCCCACGAGGGTTTCGTCGAGCGCGCGCCACATCGCGTGGAAGGCTTCGCGCACCTCGCGCACGCCGCGCCGGAAGCGCGGCGCGAGGCTCGCGAGCACGAAGACGAAACCGAGCCCGAAGGAGGTCCAGCCCGGATGCTCGCGCAGCGCGAGATCGATCGTGTCGCCTCGTTCGGCGCCGAGCACGTCCGCGAGCGCGAGGAGCAGCTCCGGCCCGAACGAGACGAAGCCCACGATCGCGAGGGTGCCGAAGAGCAGCAGGCGGCCGAGGTCGGGCTTTCTGCGCGCGGAGTCGAGGAAGGCCGCGTGCGCGTCACGGAAGCCGTCGAACGAAGGCGCGGGCGGCGGCGCGATGGCGTCGCGTTCGCGCACCGCTTCGGCGAGGCGCTCGTCGACGTGACGCGCGACCAACGCGACGAGCTCGCTCGCGCGCCGAAACGCCTCCGGATCGGGCCGCTGCCAGAGCGTGCGATCCACGAAGGTGCGCACCTGCGCGAGCACCCGATCGCGCGCTTCTTCGACCGCGCGTCGCTCGCGTGCGACGAGGTCGTCGAAGCGGCGCCGCTGCAAGAGCCGCCAGCCCTTCTCGATCGCCTGCATGCGCTCGAGCGCCCAGCCCATCGGCACTTCGGGTGGGGGCTGCGCGTCGTCGCGCGCGGCGTCGCCGTGATCGGGCCCGTAGCGCTCGCGCAGGGTCTCGCCGCGCGTCCACCAGCGCGGCTCCGGATCGCGCTCCACCGTCGGCGCGTAACGATCGAGCAGCGCGCGCACGTCGCCTTCGGACGAGTCGATCGCGTCGAGGCCCGCGAGCTCGACCTCTTCGAGCACGTCGATGCGCGCGAGCTCCGCGTCTTGGCGCGGCGCGTCGACCACGGCGTCGAGCACCTCGAGCGCGACCCGCGCGGTGCCGTAGCGGCGCAGCTTCGCGCGTGGGATCTCCGCGGTCGCGCACGCGAAGGTCGCGATGGGCTCCTTCGGCTCGCGCCCGTAGAGGATCGCGTCGCTCGTCTCCAGCGAGGGCAGGGCGTAGAGCACGAAGCTCGCGAAGTTGCGCACCTGCTGCGCGAGCTCGGGCTCGCTGAGCACCGTGAGCTCCGAGACGTCCTCCACGAGGAAGAGTTGCGGCACCGCGCGCTCGCGGGCAGGCGTCTCCGCGATGCGCCGCGCGAGCTCTTTGGCGCGCGTCGCGATGTCGTCTCCGTCCGCGCTCGCGGCGGGGTGCGGCATCGCCACCAGCGGCAGGACGACCAGGCTGCGCCCGTCGTGGGTGCGGTGAGGCGAGAAGAGCGGACCGAGCTCGCGCAGGAGCTGCCGCTCGATGGCCGCCAGGTCGTCGCCGAGGCGCGCGCGCACCTTGGGCTCGCCGAGGTGCGCGATCACCAGCACGTGCAGTCGCGTCGGTCCGTCGCGACCCGGAGCGTCGCGGCGGGGCGCGAGGCGCGCGTGGGCGAGCAGCGCGCGGGCGCGTTCGTTCACGCGCGCCGCGAGCGTGCTCGCGCCCTCGTCGTCGCGGCTCTTCACCAGCTCGAGCCCGCGCTCGCGCACCGCGTCCGCCCACTCCGAGGGATCGGGCGCGCGGCCGTGCGCGTCGCGCAAGGCTTCGGCCGCTTCGTGCGCGAGCCGCTCCGCCACCGCGCCGCCGAAGCGACCGACGCCGAGCAGGACCGTCGGCGCGGTCAGCTCCGCCGAGGCGCTCTCGTTCGATCGCGCCGATGCGCTCAACGCGCGCCTCCGAGTCTGCGCGTCACGTCGAGGTGCCGATCGAAACGAACGCCGCGAGCCGCGCGCCGTCGGCGATCGATCACGGCACAGCGCGCGCCGAAGCTCGACGTGCACCGATGGCGCTCGGAGTCGCGGGCGCTGCGCACGCCATCACCCGAGGAGCGACTCGAGGAGCTTCGTCACGTCGCGCAGCTCGAGGTACTCCTGCTCCTCCGCGACCTCGCGCGTGTCCTTCAGCTCCAGCATCACGCAGCGCTTCTTCCAGCTCGCGAGCGCGTCCTGCAGCGGCTTGCGCCCCGCGGCCGACGCGGTCGCCTTGCGCGCGGCGTCCACCAGCGGCGCCACCGCGAGGTCGTAGACGGCGGGCTTCTCGGTCTGCAGCGCGAGCAGCTTCTCCGCCGCGGCGAGCGCGCTCGGGCCGAGGTCGAGGTTCACGCCGTCGAGCACGAGCTTCCAGCCCGCGTCGCTCGTCACGCTGCCCTCCGCGGAGCCGATCGCGAGCGCGCCCACCGCGACCTTCAGCCGCTCCTGCTTTGCGAGCATGTCGCGCCGCGCGACCGTGGGATCGAGATCCGGCAGCGACTCCCAATGGTGATCGACGTGAAGCGGCCACGCCTTCTCGCGCTGCGCCTGGAAGCGCTGGTAGGCGTGCTTCATCTCCTCGTTCACGTGCGGGAAGCACCAGATCGGCACGCCCAGGATCGAGTGGTAGAAGACGATGCGCTCCGCGTCGCCCCAGTTGCCGAGCAGGCTCGCCGGCTTGCCGCGCGAGGCCTCTTCGAAGAGCTGGCCGAGCAGACCGCGCTGCAGCGACTCGTGAAGTCCGATCAGCAGCATGTCCGCGTGCTTGAGGGTGCTCTTGGACTCCGGGCTGTAGCGCGTGAGCGGCTGCGCCTTGCCGAGCGCCGCGCGCAGCTTCTGGAGCACGTAGTGCCGCAGCGTCTCGCTCTCGCGGAGCTGCGAGGGCGAGAGCGGCGCGTGTCCGGCGAGCGCGCGCTTCGGGTCCGCGCCGGGCGACTCCTGATCGAAGCCGAAGTAGCGCGCCTCGAGCAGGAGCGCGTCGTCGAGCCGCAGGCCCGCGCGCTCGTAGGGATCGTCGCTCTTCGGATCGCCGAGGACCACCTTGCTCAGCGTGTTGCTCGCGGCGTTCACCAGCGCGTTCTCGATGTCCGCGATCATCTCGCGCGCCGAGCGCCGCATCGGCTTGCCGCGCTCGTCGAACTTCGGTCGCAGCGCGTCGCGCACGGCGCCGAGGATCTGCGCCTGATCGTTCGACTCGGGCCGCGTCTCGATCTGGTCGGCGTAGTACCAGCTCCAGAAGCGACGCCGCGAGGTCGGGTGCTGCAGCGCCTCGACGTCGAGCAGGTAGTCGTTCGCTTGGCTACCGCCCGCGCCGCCGTCGTACTCGAAGCGGCGCGCCTTCTCTTCGAGCTCCGACGCGAGCCGACCCGCGCTGCTCTCGATGCTGCGGAAGCTCCCGCGCATCGCGTCCGCGCCGCGCCCGAGCGCGACCACGACCTCGTGCAGCCCGCCGCGGCTCAGCAGCGCGCGCGCCTTGTCGACGAACTCGTTGAAGGTCGCCACCGTGCGATCGCGCGCCTCTTCGAAGTCGACGTCTCGGCGTTTGATCAGCTTGTCGAAGCCGCCGTAGGTGCGTTTGATCTCCGCGGCGTGCGCGTCCATCTCGCTGCGGAAGCGCGACTCGCTCCCGAGATCGGCCTCCGCGCGCAGGCGCTGCACGGTCGACGCGAGCTCGTCCGCGCGCGACGGATCGAGCGGGCCGCCCGGCGCGCGGAAGGCGCAGAGCACGTAGCGCTGCTCGTAGGGTCCGAGCTCGGGCGAAGCGTCGGGCCCCGCCTTCGCGAGGAACTCCGACCACCAGTCGCCGCTCTCGAGCTGCGCGACGATGGTCGAGACGCGCGCCTCCACCTGCGCCCGCGCTTCTTCCATCTCGCGACCGAGCCCACCCACCGTGGTCGCGGGCGTCCACTGATCGTCGAGGATGCGGTCGGCGCTGATCTCGCGCAGCCCGCGGCAGAGCCCGCGCAGCTCGTCTTCCATCTGGCGCAGACGGTCTTCGAGCTTCGCCTTCGCGGCGTCGCGCACCACGTGCAGCCGCTTCCACACGCCGCCTTCGCGATCCTGCTCCGCGAGCACGTCCATCTTCTGTCGGAACGAGGTGTCGATGCGCTCCGCCTGGACCTCGGGCGAGAGCGTCTCGAGCTCGTCGCGATCGACCGCGAACTGCTTGAAGCGCTCGCGCATCGCGTCGCTCACGAGCGCGGGATCGTCGAGCAGCAGGTACCGACGCACGGCGGTCGCGGCGTAGCGTCGCGCGCAATACGCGAGCAGGTCGCGCCGCGGGAGCAGCAGCACGGAGGCGCCGAGCGTGCCGTAGAACGCGGTGTAGCCGCCGTCGCCGAGCTCTTCGGGGAAGAGCGCGCGGCTCTCCTTGGTGTAGTTGTCGTAGTCGCCCTGCTGCTCACCGAGGATGGGGCTGAAGATCTGCACGTAGGTCGCGTCCGCCAGGGCGCCGCCCACGTTCTCGATGCTGAAGCGCTCGGGCCGATCGACGAGGTACACGAGCTCGTAGGGACGGCGCGTGACGGTGGTCTTCGCCTTGTTGCGCGGGTCGTAGTGGAAGGTGACCTCGTCGGGCGGCGCCTGCGCGTCGAGGCGCATCAGGTGCTCGAGCTCCTTGAGCGCCGCGTAGCCGTTCGCGAGCGTGCCGTCGCGGTTCATGCCGACCTTGTCCTCGAAGGCGTCGGGCAAGATCGCGAAGCCGAAGGTGCGCGAGCGTTTGTCGCCGAGGATGTCGCGCAGGAGGTACGCGAAGGGAAGGAACGCGCCCGAGCCGGTGCCGCCCGCGACGCTGAAGTAGACGAAGGCCTGCATCGCGGCGCCGGTGTTGCGCATGCCGTGGCCGTGCGCGGTCATCGACGCCACGAGGTCGGTGAGCTGGCGCGTCATGTCGCCGACCTCGACCGCGCGGAAGAAGCCGAGCCGGCTCTCGATGCGGATCTGCCCGGCGCCCGCGCCGCTCTCGGTGCGGAAGCGATACCAGGGGTGCACCCACTGCGTGAAGTAGGGGTCGGCGTCGGCGAACTTCTCGCCGCGGCGGAGCTGCGTGAACTCGACCTTGTCGAAGTCGCTGATGGTGATCGTCGCATCGACGCGCCCCGCGTCGCCTTCGCCGCCGCGCAGCTTCGCGAGGTCGGCCGCGTTGGTGTCGATCGCCACGAAGCGCACGAGGTCGCGGTACTTCCGCTCCCACTCCGGGCTCGTGCGAAGCCGCCGCGCGATGCGCCCGATGGCCTTTCCCCCGGAGCCGCCGAGTCCGATGAAGAGGGTGGGCGTGACCTCGCCAGGCATGGTGGTGATGGGCATGTCGTGTCTCTCTCTTCGAGGGGCTGTCGCCAGCCCCTCCCCCACGGGGCGTGAAGCCCCGATGGGGCCCCTCCCGCGAGCCTTCACTCGCTTCGCTCGTTGCGCGCCGCCCGGTAGGGCGGCTTGCGGGTTTCCGATGCTGACTTCGCGGGGTTCCGCGAGCCCCTACGCGCGACGCATGGACCGCCACGTCACGCGCGCGCGACGATACGACGGCCGGCGACGGTTACGGAAGCGCCAAGGCCCGGAGGTCACGAGGGTTTTCGGGGCGCGCTTCAGCGGGTTCGTCGAAGTAGACGTCGTCGCCGAGGTGAACGTCGTCGCGGCGTTCGTCGTGGTCGTGGTCGTGGTCGTGGTCCTGGTCCTGAACGGCGAGGTGAACGGCGAGACCTCAGTCGTCGTCGCCGTCGCCGTCCACGCTCACGTCCACGCTCACGTCCGCGCTCACGTGAGCCGTCAGCGTCGCAGCTCGAGGTACAGGTCCTCGCCGCGCCGGAGCTGCACGCGGTTGCTCACCGGGTAGCTTCCGGGCGAAAGCTCCTGCCAGCCGCTCGCTTCGGTGAAACGCTCGATGCCGCCGCCGGTGACGATCAACGTCGCGCCGCCGCCCTTCGTCGCTTCGATGCGACCGTCGAGCGGGAGGCGCTTGAGCGAAGGAAGCGGCGCGCGAGCCCCGCCGAGGTGCAGCGCGGCGTGCCGACGGAAGCCGCGCTTGGTCTCGACGAAACGTTCGAGCGGACGCCAGCCGTCGTCGCCCTCGCGCAGCCGCAAGAGCTGGTCGTGGCTCTCCGCCCAGAGCAGGAGCGCACCCTTGCGGAACTGCGCCGGACCGAGGAACCCGCGCACGAGCCACACCACGAAGAGCAGCCCGAGGATCGCGAGCGTCCAGCGGAGGATCTTGCGTCCGGGACAAACCCAGAAGCCGGGATCGTCGACGTGCACGCGCAGCGGCAGCCTCAGCTCGCTCTCGCCCGAACGAAGGATCACGAAGCCTTCGTAGTCGCCCGCCGAGCAACACTCGTCCGCGTCCGCGATCAGCGTGATCGGCGCGCGACCTTCGCCGTCCGCGCGCAGCCGTCCCGCGTTCGCGCTCACCTCCAGGTCGCTCGCGTCCAGCTCGATGCTCGCCGTCACGTCCGAGAGCGCGCTCGGCGCCGGCACCGAAGCGTTCGTCTCCGCGTGCCCACCACCTGCGAGCGAGAGCTCGATCGCCGACGACGCGGCGTAGCGCAGGAGCCCGCGGATCGGCAGCGCGTGCGAGCCCACCGAGCTCGCGGCCTCGCCGGTCGCGACCAGCTCGAGCCGCGCGTCGATCGGCAGCTCGCCGTGCTCGCTCGCCGCCGCGCAGAGGGCGCTCGGTCGGAAGTCCACCTGCACCTGCGCAGGGTCTTGAAGCGCCACGCTCGTCTCGCGCGGCACACACGCGAAGCACTCGCGCGCCGCGCCCTCGACCACGCAGCGCACGTCCGCCCGACCGTTCGCGGGGTACGCGCCGTGGAAGCGCAGCGTGGCCGGCGTGAGATCCGCGCGCGGCAAGGTGCCGAGCTCGAGCACCGCGAGGGACTCGTCCGGATGTTCCGCGCGCGCGACGCGCTGCACCCCGAACGCCACCGACGCGGTGCCGCGCCGCACCTCGACCGGGAACGCGAGCGCGCCTCCGTGCGCGCGGAAGGTGCGCTCGTGGCGACCGAGCGGCAGATCGCCGAGCATCGCTTGGAACGATCCGTCCGCGCCCGGCTGCATCGGGCTCTCGTCCGCGCACGAGGGATCCGCGCAGAGCGAGAGCTCGAAGTCGAACGAGCGTCCCGGAAGGATCGCGTCCTCGTCGCCCACGAGCCGCGCGAACGCGCACGCGGGCTGCCCCGAGCGCACCGCGTGCTCACGATCCCACGGCAGCGGCGGGGGATCCCCACACGGCGCGATCACCGCTTCGACGTGCAGGCGCCCGTACACCGGGATCACGAGCACCTCCGCGCCTGCGGTGGTCGAGCGCAGCGCGAAGGGCGTGGCGTCGGGGCGTGTGGTGGTCGCGCGAAACGCCCAGCCGTGCGGCGAGCGAAACGTGGGGCCGCCGCTCACCGCGCTCGTCGCGCCGCCGAGCGCGACGCGTTGCAGGTCGAGCCGCTCCGCGCCGCCTTCCGCGAGCGAGAGAACGCGCACGTGCCGCGCGCCCGCGAAGGTGCGCTCGAGCCCCACGCGCCCGCCGTCGTCGAAGCGCAGACCCCGCGAGAACGAGAGCACCTCCGCGAACGCCCGCACCAGAGCGCGCGCGTCGAAGCTCACGCGCACGTCGCTCTCCCAGCCGGTGCGGCGCGCGTAGTCGACGAGCTGACGATCGGGGCGCTCGGGTCCCGCGCGCATCAAGAGCACGAAGCGGAAGCGACCCTCGCGGTGCGCGCGCAGGCCGCCGAGCCAACGCTCCGCCGGCTCCGTCGCGCCACCGTTGCACGCGCCATCCGTCAGCAAGAGCAGCGTCTGCGGCGCGCCCGCGCTCGCGACCGATTCGAGGATCGTGCGCGCGTTCTGCAGCGCGTCGCGGCACGGCGTCTGGCCTTCGTGCCGACCGATGCGCTCCGCGAGCGGCGTCGCGAGCGTGCGTGGACCTTCCGCCCCGTCGCGCGCTTCGAGCAGCTCGCGCGGCGATCGGAACGAGGCCGGTGCGCCTGCGGCGAGCTCGTTCAGACCCACCAGCATCACCTGGTCGCCGTCCTCCAGGGCGGCGGCGAGCGCGTGCGCCGCGAGCACCACGAGGCGCCTCGGATCGGTGCCGTCCATCGAGCCGGAGTCGTCGAGCACGACGAGGTACTGCCCGTACGACTGCGCACGAGCTGGAGCACCGACACCGAGCACGAGGAGCCCGAGGAGCGCGGAGAGGACGAGCCGGGAGAGCCGCACGGGCGCGACCATAGCAGCGGCGGCCTCGCATCACGAAGTCGCGAGGGCTGCGACGACGTCACCGCGAGGAGCGTGGCGCCGCGAGCGTCACGAGACACCACCACGCGCGGGCAAGACGCTGGTATCCTTCCCGAAGCGATGCGCTGTTGTACGTCTTGTCATCGCGTCTGGGCGGAAGGTCACGAGTTCTGTCCCGCCGACGGCTCGCCCATGCGGTCGCTCGGAGGCGACGACGATCCGCTCGCGGGGCGCGAGATCGACGGCCGCTATCGTCTGCTCTCGCTCCTCGGCGTGGGCGGCATGGGCTTCGTGTACTTGGCCGAGCAGGTCGGGCTCGGACGACGGGTCGCGGTGAAGATGCTCTTCGCGGAGCGGGCGCGCGACGAAGCGGCGGTGCGACGCTTCGCGCGCGAGGCGCGCACGCTCGCGAGCGTGGACCATCCGGGCATCGTGCGGGTGCTCGACTACGGCAGCGGCGAGCACCCGTACATCGCGATGGAGCTCGTGCAGGGCCCGTCGCTGCAGCGGATCGTCGACGGAACCGGCGCGCTCCCGCCCGGGCTCGCGGTGCGTCTCGTCGCGCGGATCGCGGAGGGGCTCGCGGCCGCGCACGAGCGTGGGATCGTGCACCGCGATCTGAAGCCCGGGAACGTCCACGTGATCGCGCGCGACGACGACTTCGAGGTGCGCATCCTCGACTTCGGGCTCGCGCTGCTCGATCCGGGCCGCAACGACGTGTCGACTCGCCTCACGCGCGCGGGGCTCGTCGCGGGCACGCCCGAGTACATGGCGCCCGAGCAGATTCGTGGGGAGCCGACCGACGGCCGCACCGATCTCTACGCGCTCGGCGTGATGCTCTTCGAGCTCCTCGTCGGCGCGCCGCCGTTCGCGGGCGACAACGCGACCGCGATCGTCTCCTCCCACCTCCAGTCTCCGATTCCTCCGCTCCCGCTGGGTGATCTCGATCGGTCGCTGCGGAGCGAGCTCGACGCGACGGTGCGCGCGCTGCTCGCGAAGGATCCGAGCGAGCGGCCGGCGAACGCGGCCGAGGTGGCCCGCACGCTCTGCCGGATCGCGCCGCGGCTGCCCGAGGTGCGCACGCTGCCGTGGGTGCTCGGCCCGAGCGATCCCTCGGCGCCGACGATCGATCTCGCGGCGGAGCCGAGCGCCGAGAGCGGGAGCTCCTCGGCCGCGTGGCAGGTGACCGGGAACGCGGCCGCGGATCGGGAGCTCGAGCAGATGCTCTCCGCGTCGCGGCGAGGTCGGCGTGCGCGGCTCGCGATCGGTGCGCTCGTGGTGGTCGCGCTCGCGGCGGTCGCGATCCCGGTCGCGTGGCGCGTGGCGCGGCAACCAGCGCCTTCGCGGCTCGCGCTCCCGATCGAGCTGTCGCGGAGACCGAGCGGGGCTCAGCTCTCGGCCGGCGCGGGGCCCGCCGCGATCGATCCGACCGCGCCCTCGCTCGTCACGCGACCGGGCGGGGACGCGCAAGGCGACTACGAAGCCGAGCGGCGGAAGCTGGAGGCCGACCTCGCCACGCGTGGCCTTCGGCTTCGCGATCTGCGTCACCACCCGGAGCTCCGCGGCGACTTTCACGCGCAGGATCGCGCGGCGCGTGAGGGCGATTACGTCGCGGCGGCCACCGCGCTCGCGAGCCTGCGCGACGGCGCGGCCACGACGTCCAACGAGGTGCTGCTCGACGCACGGTTGCGCGCGGTCGAGGCACGCGTCGCGCCGACCGACACCGCGCGCTCGGCGGCGGTGCGCGCGCTTCGACTCTCGCTCGCCGACGCGAGCCGCGACCGCGCGGCGACGCGGACGTTTCAGCGGCGTCTCGACGGAATCGAAGGAGGAGATCGTTGACCCCCACCTCGCGCGCTCGGCTTCGGAGGACGGTGTCGTGGACGGCTGTGATGCTCGTGGGTGCGGGGGCGTTCTTCGCGAGCACCGCCTCGACGCAGGCGCCAGAGGTCTCGACCACGTCCGCCGAGTCGAATGGAGCCACCGCCTCGACCCCGAGCGCTCCTTCGCCCTCGCCGAACGCGAACGTCGCGTTGCCCCGTGCGTTGGTGCTCGTCGACGCGCCCGGTGCGGACGCGTTCTTCCCCGCCTTCGGCCACGAGGTCGTGGCGACCGCGTTGCTCGAGCGCGGCTTCTCCGTGGTGCCTCCGCAGGTCGCCGCTTCGGTGCTGCGCGCGGACGGCCGCGATCCCCAGGTTTGCCTCGCGTCCGCGCCCTGCCGTCGCGAGGTCGCGAGCTCGGTGGGCGCGGTCACGCTGGTGGTGCTCCGTCTGCGGCCCGACCCGGACGACACGCGCCGCGCGAACAGCGCGCTCGAGCTCTCGCACGCACCCTTCGAGGCGCTCGCCGCGATGGGGGACGCCGCCGGCGACGCGCTCGCGCTCGGCGACGCGTGGCGTGCGCAGGTCGCGCGCATCGATCGTGCGCAGGCGCCGTGTCGCGTCGTGCTGCGCAGCGAGCTCGCGGTCGAAGCGACGCTCGACGGACGCGTACTTCCTTCGAGCGTGCCGCCCGGAGCGCACGCGGTGGAGCTGCGCGCGAGCGGACGTGCACCGTGGCGCGGTCGACTCGTCTGCGCGGGCGGGGAAGGGATCGAGGTGAAGGTCCGATGAGGTGGGCTTCGACCTCGACGCTCCTGCTCGTCGCGTGTGGCGGCGCCTCCGTGGCGAGCGTGCCTCCGAGCTTGCCGCCCCTCGAGGTCGAGATCGGGCCACTCTCCTCGGAAGCCGAGGATCTCGACGGCGACGGGCTCGACGACCGCGAGGCGCGGCTGCTCGCGTCGGAGGTCGTGCAGTCGCGACGCGCGCGCGAGCACGGGCAGCTCCCTCCGCTCGAGCGCCGCGGCGAAGCGGCCGAGAACGCCTGGCCGACCGTGACCATCCGCAACGCGACCGATCACGGGCTCGTCGTGTGGTTCGCCGGTCCGTGCGCGCGCACCTCGGCGCTCGCACCGCGCGCGGAGACGATCGTCGAGCTCTGCGAGGGCACCTACGATCTCGCGGCCGAGCTCGCGGCGCCCGACTTCGTGCCGTTCGTGGGCAACGGCGACGTCGTCGAGAACGGCTTCGCGTACGAGATCGTCTTCTACGTGCTGCGCGCGCCCGAAGCGACGCGACGCGCGCGTCGACGTCGTTGAGCGCGTGGGGAGTCGTCTCCGACGTGCGGCGCGCTCGAACGGACGCGACGCGCCCGAAGTGTCGTGAGCGCGCTCGAGCTCGTCGACGCGCGGAGGCTCGCTCGACGTCCGCGACCACGCGACGTCGACGACTCCGCGCCGAGACTCGAACGCACGGGATTCGTTGCGGTGCCCGACGTCGATGCGCGAGCATCGGATCGATGCGAGTCCACTTCCTCGGCGCCGCCCAGACCGTCACCGGATCGATGCACCTCGTGGAGACGCCCCGCGCCCGGGTGCTCCTCGACTGCGGCCTCTTCCAAGGCCGTCGGCGCGAGTCCTACGAACGCAACCGCACGCTCCCCTTCCGCGCGCGCGACGTCGACGTCTGCGTGATCAGCCACGCGCACATCGATCACTCCGGCGCCTCGCCGATGCTCGGCAAGAGCGGCTTCGACGGCCGGATCTTCTGCACGCCCGCCACGCGCGATCTCTGCGCGGCGATGCTCGAAGACTCCGCGATGATCCAGCGGCAGGACGCGGGCTTCCTCCAGCGCCAGCGCGACAAGGGCGACCTCGACGACGACGTGCTCGAGCCGCTCTACGGCCCGGAGGACGTGGTCGACACGCTCTCGCGCATGCACACGCTGCCGTACCGACACCGCAGCACCATCGCGCCCGGCGTCGACCTCACCTTCCTCGACGCGGGCCACGTGCTCGGCAGCGCGATCGTGATCCTCGACGTCGATCACGACGGTGAGAACCGCCGCCTCGTCTTCTCCGGCGACCTCGGGCGCCGCCACATGCCGATCCTGCGCGACCCCGAGATCCCGACCGGCGCGCATGCGCTGATCCTCGAGAGCACGTACGGCGATCGACTCCACGATCCGATCGAGACCATGGAGGATCGTCTCTCGGAGATCATCGACCGCACGGTCGCGCGCGGCGGCAAGCTGCTCATCCCGAGCTTCGCGCTCGAGCGCGCGCAGGAGGTCGTGTTCGCGCTGCGCCGTCTGCACGACGCGGGTCGCCTGCCGAAGGGCCTCCCGATCTACGTCGACTCGCCGCTCACCGTGCGCGTCACCGAGATCTTCAAGCTCCACCCCGACTGCTACGACGAGGACACGCGCGCGATGCTCGCGAGCGGCGACTCGCCCTTCGATCTGCCAGGCTTGACCTACGTATCGAGCGTGGAGGACTCCAAGCGCGTCACCGCGACGAAGGGCCCAGCGATCGTGATCAGCGCGAGCGGCATGGTGGAGAACGGCCGCGTGCTCCATCACCTCAAGTCGATCGTCGAGGACCGCGCGAGCACGGTGCTGATCGTCGGCTTCCAGGCGCCCCACACCCTCGGGCGTCGTCTGGTCGAAGGTCGATCGCGGGTGCGCATCTTCGGAGTGGAGCGCGACCGGCTCTGCGAGGTCGCCATCCTCAACGGCCTCTCCGCGCATGCGGATCGCGACGACCTGATCGCGTTCGCGGAGGCCGCGCGCGACCACGGAAGGCTCCGCCACGTGGCGCTCGTGCACGGCGACCCGCCCGCGCAACGCAGCCTCGCGGACGCGCTCGGCGAGCGAGGGTTTCCGGACGTGCGTGTGCCGGCGCCAGGGGACGTGATGGAGGTTTGATCGCGCGCCGTTGCCACCGACGAACGAAGCCGAACGAGCGAAGCCGCGCGCTCAGCGCGTGAGCAGCTCGTCGAGCGGGCCGAACGCGCTGCGGAGGTCGCCTTCTTCGCCGCCGAAGTCGTCGAGCGCGTGGCCTGCCGCGTAGCCGAGGGTGTTCCAGAGGTTCGAGACCTGGCGATGTCCGGGCGATCCGATCCCCGGATAGATCACGGTCCGACCGCCGCGCCGGAGCCCGAGCGCGCTGCCGCCCAGCAGCAGCACCGGGAACTCGCTCGCGGTCGAGTGGTGCTGCTCGCCGTTGTCGCCGATCCAGACGATCACCGTGCGCTCGAGCATGCCCGCGTCCCGGAGCCGCCGCGCCGCGCGTGCGATCGCGCCCACTTGCGCGCGGTTCACCTGCCGGATCGCGTCGAGAAGCGCGGGGTCACCGCCGGAGCCGTGCTGCATGTCGTGGCGCGCGGTGGCCGAGATCGTGGAGTAGTGCAGGCCGAACGCGCCGCCGGTGCCGGAGCCGACGACCGCCACCGGCGCGAGGCCGTCGATGAGGGTGCTCGTCGCGAGATCGACGAGCGCCTCGAAGCGAGGGATCGGCGAGAGGTCCGTGGCAGGTGCGGGCGGCGCGACGACGTCCATGCCGCGCAGACGCTCCTGGCTCTCGAGCAGGGACGCGATCGACGCTCCGTAGGTGCCGAGCTTCGCGAGCTCGCGCGCGTTTCCGCTGAACGTCCGCTCGGCCGCCGCGAGATCGGTCGCGGCGAAGCGCAGCATGCGGTCGCGTCGCTCGAACGCGAGCCGCGCGTCGCCCTCGGTGAAGGCGCCGTACGCGAACTCGTAGGCCGACGCGACGTCGAGGATGAGCGGCGCCGGTCGCGCGCGATCGTAGGCGCAGGTGCCGAAGTCGATCGCGCTGCCTCCTCCGACGCCCACGCGGAACGCGTCGAACGGCGTCTCGCCGCGGACGTGCGGGAGCGCGGCGAGGAGCGCGTCGATGGTCGGTCCGCCCGGACGGCCGCCGATCGTGCGTGTCGAGCTGAGGGCGCCGTGGAAGCCGGAGTGCCCGCCGCCGACGATGCGCGAGCTGAGCCCGAGCAACACCGTCGCGTCGTCCGCGACGCCCTCTTCCGCGAGCGGCTCGAGCGGGAAGGCGCTGCCGAAGGTCTCGCTCATGTACCGCGAGGTCGCCAGATCCGGTGTCGCGAGCTCGACCGGTGCGTCGTTGCGGTAGCGGTTGTACCACCAGCGCGAGCGCGCGATGGGTGCGCCCGCGATCTCGTCCATCGCCTCGCGCGCGGAGTCGCAGAGCGCGCTCGCCGGCTCGAAGCCGTTGCCTTCGACCACGAAGAGGAAGCGCGGCGCGTCGCCTTCGTCGGCCGACGATCGCGTCGCGAAGGGGAGGGCGGCCGCCGCGGCTGCGGCGGCGGAGAGCTCGAGGAATTCGCGGCGCTTCACGGCATCTCTCCTTCCGCCAGGTCTCCGGTGGCGAGCTCGCGGCGCACGAAGGTGTCGCTCGCCACGAGCGCCTCGATCATCGAGAGGAACGAGCCCGTGCGATCGAGCGCCGCTTCCATCTCGACGAGCGTGCACCCGTCCGCGAGGACCTCGTCGCGGCCCATGAAGTAGCGGAACGCGTGGCGCACCATGCCGCGGCGCGCGTACGCCGAGCCCGCGATCGCTTCGACCAGCTCGACCGGTCCCGAGTACGCGCGGTTGAGCGCGGGATCGGGGAGGTTGTCGATCACCGTGCTTCCGTCGGGCGCACCGCCGTGATCGGTCGCGCGCTCGAAGCCCGCGTGGTTGAAGAGCTCGAAGGCATCGCCGAGCGTGTTCATGTACTGGTGGCAGCCCCAACACTGCGTGACCGTCTCGAGGTCGGCGTCGGGATCCACGCCCGGCTCGGTCGCGCGAGCCACGCGCATGCGCGCGGAGTGCGTCGGATCGCTCGGCCCGAGCATCGCTTGCAGTCCCTGCACGTCGCTGAGGTCGCCGAAGCTCTGGCAGAAGAGCTTCGTGCGCAGCCAGTGCCCGCGCAGCACGAGGCTCGCGTCGTCCTCGAAGTTGCCGCCGTGCGCGCCGAGCCACGCCGGATGCGTGAGCACGCCGCGGCGCGATTCGCTCAACGTGACCCAGCGCTCCGCGTCGTCGCGCGCGATGGGCTCCGTCCAGCCGTAGGCCCACGTCGATCTCGGCTCGCCGTGCGATGGCAAGAACGCTTGGCGGGTCGTGAAGAGCGCGCGGAAGACGTCGTCGCCCGAACGATCGGTCTCCACGACGACGCGCGCGATCAGGTCGTCGAGCTGTTGGACGAGGTTGCTCTCGTGGGCCCCCGAGTGTTGCGGCGGGCCTTGCAGCGACGCGTAGCCGAGGACGGCGGCGTCGTATTGGAGGCCGGTGCTCGGGAACGCGCTCGTCGCGGCGGGGTTGTCCTTGAACGCGCTGTTCGCATGGCCGTAGTCGAGCCAATCGCGGAAGAACGCGAGCAAGCGCGGCGCGATCCAGAAGTCGCCGCGGGTGTCGCGGTAGCCGGTGTAGAGATCGGGACGCACCTCCGAGATCCCGCTCGCGTAGTGGCGAAAGAGCGCGACGCGCGTCTCGGGATCGCGGATGGATCCGTCGGCGGCGGCGGCCGCGATGCGCGCGAGACGCCCGTCGTCGTAGAGGCCGTGATCGGGATCGTCCTCGGAGCCGTAGCCCTGCGGGATCGGCGCGCCGACGGGCGCGGGGGTGAGCACGCTGCCGAGCGCGAACGCGAGCTCGGTGTTCGAGAGCTCGCGCACCGTTCCGTCCATCGTCATCGGGTCGCCGACGTCGGAGCGGAAGAGCGCGCCGGTCATGAGCAGCGCCGCCTGCGCGACCTCGGAGAGCGTCTCGATGCGCGTGATGCCGCTCGCGCTCTCGGCGGCGATGCGCTCCACGAGGTACGCGCGCAGTCGCGACGACTCGTCCTCGGTCGGCGCACGGAAGAGCGCACCGCGACGCAGAAGCGTGTCGACGTAGCGATCGAGGCAGTCGTCGGTGGGCGTCACCTGGTCCTCCATGCAAGCGACGATCTGCGAGCGCGGCTCGGAACAACATTTGTGGAGGCCGTACATCCGCCCGCCGCCCGGATCGCCACGCGTCCACTTCGACGAGGCCGCGGGCAGGTGCAGCATGAGCAGGCGCAGCGTCGCGGAGTCCATGCCGACGCCCTCGGCGTAGGTCGAGTACGGGAGGCCTTCCGGCGCCTGCAGCGGGTTCTTGTTGGTGCCCGTCGCGTTCACCGCGACCTGCGTGAACTCGTCGTCGGTGATGCGACGCACGCGCGAAGGCGAGCTGCGCGGCGCGTCGGGGTCTTCGCACGTGAAGAGCTCCGCCGGATCGAGCGTGTTCGGATCGTAGGGCACCTCGGGGGGCGCGAGCTCTTCGCAGCGCGTCGGCGCGCCTTCGCGAATCCACCGCTCGACCAGCGCGAGCTCCGGCACCGGGGTGGCGCGCCCGAGCGGCATGCCCGCGCCGCCGCCTTCGCCTTGGGTGTGCGCCATCTTTCGGTAGAGGAAGCTCGCTTCGGGATCGCCCGGCACGAGCAGGCGCTCACCCGGCACGCGGCGGCTCTCGAGCTCGAGCAGACGTGGAAGCGCGTCGCGCCGCAGATCGGGGAAGCGGCTGCCTTGATGGCAGGTCGCGCAGGCGCGCTCGAAGTAGAGGATCGCTTGGCCGGTCTCGCCACACGCGACGGGCGGGCCGGCGTCGACCCCGGGGCCGGCGTCGCGTGCGCCCGGGCCCGCGGGGCCGCCCGAGGGATCACCGAGCCGACCGGAGCAGCCGAGCGTCGCCGAGGCGAGCAGCAGCGCGAGCGGAGAGAGACGCATGCGTCGAGCCTACGGGAGCCCGACCCGGCGGAGCGTTACAGCGCGTTCGCGAGGCACGTCGCGCGATCACGGGGCACGTCGCGGGAATGCAGCGACACGCACCCACCACACCGACGCGCCCGTTTTCTCACCCGCGCGGCTCGCGCGTCATGGCAGGCACACCCGCGTCGGCACCGAGCGCGCGCGGGTGTCGCCGAGCCCGAGCTGGCCCTCGGTGTTGTCGCCCCAACAGAAGAGCGCGCGATCGCTGCGAAGCGCGCAGCCGTGTCGCTCTCCGCCCGCGTACGACGCCCAC
Source organism: Myxococcota bacterium (assembly GCA_025453555.1). Classification (GTDB taxonomy): domain Bacteria; phylum Myxococcota_A; class Polyangia; order Polyangiales; family Houyiibacteriaceae; genus JACKEH01. Next base: position 20,944 of record JALOQC010000015.1, read on the forward strand.
GTGCTTCGTCGTCCCACGCGCTGCGGCAGCGCCTCGAAGTCCGTGGCGACCCCGAGGCCGAGCTGCGCCGATTCGTTGCGGCCCCAGCAGTGCAGCGCGCCGTCCGCACGTGCGATCGCACAGCAATGACTGCGGCCGCACGACACCGAGTTGAGCGCTTCGTCGACGCTCACGAGGCCCGGGCCCGCGCTGTCGGCCACCGTCGGCCGCCCGAGGTTGCCCGCGCCCGCACCGCCCCAGCACCACGCGTGGCCTTCGACGTCGAGCGCGCAGGTGTGGAACGCGCCCGCGGTGACCGCGCGAAAACGTCGCCCCTCGAGCTCCACGCGAACGGGCGCGTCGCGATCCACGAAGTCTCCCGCGATGCCGAGCTGGCCGGTCTCGTTGTGACCCCAGCAGTAGACCTCGCCCGCGTCGTCGACCGCGCACGAGTGGGTGTGCCCGACGTCGACTTGGGCCCACGCGCCACCGCGCGGATGCGCCACCGCGACGCGGGCGTCTCCCGCGCCTGGATCCGGTCCGCGTCCGAGCTGACCTTCGACGCTTCGTCCGATGCAGAAGAGCTCGCGGCTCGCAGTTCGCGCGCAGGTGTGTGAGCCGCCCGTCGCGATCTCGCGGACGTCGTCCTCCGCGAAGAGCGCGGTCGGTACCGCGAGGTCGACCGAGCCGACCCGTCCCGAGCCCGTGCGCCCCCAGCATCGGAGCTCCTCGTCGCGCGTCACCGCGCAGCCGTACGCGACTTGATCGACGACGCGGAAGCCTCCCACGTCGACGTCGAAGAAGCCGGATGCGCGCGTCACCGGCGTGGGCGCCGCGACCTGCGCAGGGCCCCCGTCGAGCCCGAGCTCGCCGTCCGCGTTGCGGCCGAAGCAGAAGAGCTCCGTCGCGTCGTCGCGGCGGCTCGTCACGCACGTCGCGTCGAGCCCCGCGCCGACGAGCTCGACCTGATGGCGTGCGTCGATCAGACACACGCCCGCGGTGCAGCGATCGCCGGGACAGCCACACGCGAGCTCGTCGCGCGGCACACACGCACCCGACTCGCAGACCTCGCACTCGCTGCAGGTCGCGACGCCGTCCTCCGCCGCCGCGTCGACGCACGCACCGACGCAGAGGCCCTCGGCGCACGTCTGGCCGGCCGGGCAGCGCCCGTCGCCGCACGAGAGATCGAGGCGCACGGGCACCTCGACGGATCGCCCGACGACGTAGCGGCCCCCGACGCGGCGGAGCACGAAGCCCGCGTCGTCGTCGCCGGGCGCCGCGACGGATTCGAACGCTTCGACCTCGACCTCCCACGCACGACCGCGCTCTCCGTCGCGCGGCGTGAGCGGGATGGTGGCCGGAAAACGAAGCGCGTCCTCGCCGAGGGCTTCGGTCTGATCGCGCACCAGCTCGCCCTCGGTGTCGCGCACGCGCACTCGCAGGAACGTCGCGCGCGCCCGAACCTCGTCGTCCGCGCTCACGCGCACGAGCACCTCGGTGACGCCGTCTCCGCCGCACGCGTGCGAGACGATGGCGCACCACGCGAGCACGAACGGGGTGAGCCAGCCAGCCAGCGAGCTTGCGCGCCTCACGTCTCCGTCCTCCCGAACGTCGGGTCGCGGTAGGGCGTGTCGCGCGAGAGCACGAAGCCGACCACGAGCGCCCCCGCGACGACACCCACCACGGTCGCCGCGATCCCCGCGCGACGACGACGCAAACGCTCGCGGCGTCCGAACTCGATCTCGATCGTGCGCGCGGCCTCGACGTTCACGTGGCGCACTTCGGGCGCGCGCGGATCGATCGCGGCGCTCACGCGGTAGGGCCCCACCGGCAGCTCGCGTCGGAACCCGCCGATGCCGCGACCGACGCCTTCGACCTCGACGACGATGCGGTCGTCGGGGACCCGCACCACGAGACGCCCGGTCGGGATCGGCGCGAGCCGCAGCGCGAGGTGCACGCGCTCTCCTCGCGCGACGAAGATCCGACGTCGCGCGGCGACGTGACGAGGCGAGCTCACCTCTAGGACGTACGTGCCCGCATCGAGCGCACGCTCGAAGGTGCGGCAACCGTCGAAGCGTTCCCACGCGTCGCCGTCGAGGCGGACCGTCGTCGCTTCGCCGCCACACGCCTCGAGCGAGAGGGTCGCGATCTCGCGCTCCACCTCCACGCGCAGCGCGCGCACCTCCGCGAGCCGAGCTTCGTCGAGCGCCCCGAGCTCCGCACGAGCGAGGCGGTCGAGCCATGCGACGGCCTCGACGCTGCGTCCGATGCCGCGCGCGGCCACCGCGAGGTTGAAGGCGGTCGGCGCGGTCGGGAGCACTTCGAACGATCGCCGCAGCAGCTCGTGCGCTTCGGCGAAACGACCGTGCGTGAGCAACGCGTCCGCGCGTTCGAAGAGCGCGCGAGCCTCGGTGCGTGCGTCGCTTCGTGTGTCCGTGCGCGCCTCTTGGGCGAACGCGGGCGCGTGGAGCGCACCGAGCGCGAACGCGACGACGGCGAGCGCCTTCAACGCGAATCCTCCCATCCCCAGCGTCGAATTCCTTCGCTCGGGGGCTCACTCTCCGCTCGCATTCGCGTGCTCCCGTCCCGAGCCCGCGTACTGGTCATGGGGCTCGGGGGCGAGGTCACGGTCCCCGCTTCGGTCGCGGTCGCGGTCGCGGTTTCCGCCTCCGCCCCCGTCGCGGTCTCCGCCTCCGTCGCCGTCGCCGTCGCGGTCGCGGTTTGCGCCGCGGTGGTCTCCGACTCCGTCTCCGTCACGGTCTCCGACTCCGTCTCCGTCACGGTCTCCGACTCCGTCTCCGCCTCGGTCTCCGCCACCGTCTCCGCCACCGTCTCCGCCACCGTCTCCGCCACCGTCTCCGCCACCGTCTCCGCCACCGTCTCCGTCGCGGTCTCCGCCGCGGTCGCGGTCTCCATCTCACCCGCCGCCGCGACCCGAACGATCGTCCACCCCACCGCGACGAGCACCGCGACCCCCACGATCGACCCGACCACGACACCACCGTGCCCTCGCCCACGCGTCGCCGCGACCTCGACGCTCGACGTGTGTCGCCGCGCCTCTAGATCGCGTCGCCGCTCCGCGAAGCGTTGCTCCAGCACCTCCACGATCGAGCTCTCGCCGGGGGCGTCGACCCGCTCGTCGACCACGTCGCGGTGGATCGTGTGCAGCCGCTCCGCGACGTCGGCCGCGCTCGCTGGGCGATCGGTGGGATCCTTCGCGAGCAGCTCGAACCCGAGCTCGACGAGCGCGTCCGGAGCCTCCGCGCGCACGTCCTGCAAATCGGGCGGCGGCTCCTGCACCACACGCCGCACCAGCTCGGGCAGCTCCACGCCCTTCTGCGGATACAGCCGCCGCCCCGCGAGCAGCTCGTAGAGCAGACAGCCGAACGAGAAGAGGTCCGCGCGCTGATCGATCGGACGAAACGTGAGCTGCTCGGGTGCCATGTACGAAGGCTTGCCCTTGAGCACGCCCGCGCGCGTCTCGCTCGACTGCCCCGCGGCCTTCGCGATGCCGAAGTCCGTGATGCGCGCGAGCCCATCGAACCCGACCAACACGTTCCCCGGCGTGAGGTCTCGATGGATCAGCCCGAGCAGCGTTCCCTCCGGCGACCGCAGCTCGTGCGCGGCCCGCAAGCCTTCGGCCACCTGCGTCGCCAGCTCCAACACGACCGCGAGCGGCAGCGGCCCGTGCACGCGACAGCTCGCCACCAGCTCGGCGAGCGAGACGCCTTCCACGAGATCCATCACGAGGAACGGACCCTCGGCGTCCTCGCCGACGTCCACCACCGACACGACGTTCGGATGGCGAATCAGCCCCGCGAGCCGCGCCTCGTCGAGGAACATCTCGCGTACGTCGGGATCGTCGCGGTACGCGTCGAGCAGCCGCTTTCGCGCGAAGACCCGACGAAAGCGCCCCTCGCGCAGCTCCACGCGCTCGACGCTCCCCATGCCGCCGCGCGCGAGCACCTCGAGCCGTCGGTACGTGCGCATCGTCGCGGAAGGTACCACTTCGCGATTCTGCGGCGCGCTCCGCCGAGCCATCGATGGCGCGGCGCGATCCCACTCACGTTCGCCCGAAGAGCGCGGAGTCGACCTCGTAGCTCGGCTCCGTGAAGGTCGTGTCGACCACCCGAAAGCCTCGGTCGTCGCTGGCTTCGCACACACCTTCGGACGTGAGCCGCTGCATCACTTTCTGGATCGCGCGCGGCGTCACGCCGATCGACTCCGCGAGCTCGGCCACCGTCGCGCGCCGGTGTCCGAGGACGGCGAGCACGCGTTCGTCGAGCGCCAACCGACAGCGTGGGTCCGCGAGGAGAAACGCGCGCCGGGGCACCAGCTCGAGACGCTCGTCGTCGCGTCGCACCTCCGCGAGCCCTTCGAGCACAGCGCGCGCGCGATGCAGCGTCACGCGGAACGCGCCCGCGTGTCGGCTCGCGACATACTCGAAGCCGTAGACGCGTCGGAACACGTCCGCGACCTCGCTCGCTCCGTTCAGCGCCAGGTCGCACGCGAGCACCAGCGGGCGATGGGTCTGCGCGCTCGCGTCCCCGACCTTCGGCGCGTCGCCGCAGAGCGCGGCGCCGGCCGCGAGCACGCGCCGCGCGCCAGTCGTCGTCACGTGCACGTAGGCCAGGTGACCGTCCGTGTCGCCCGCATCGGCGTGGAGGAACGACGCCGTCGCCTCCGCACCACGGAGGAACGCGGCCGCGAACGAGGGAACCTCTTCGTTCGGATCGAGCGCCGCCCGCAGCGCGTCGACTTCGCGCGCGAGCGGCGCGAACCCTTCGCACGCCGTCCGCAACGCGTCGGCGCGTCGATGCAGCTCTGGTCGGTCGCCGGCCCGTGCCGCTTCCACGATCGCCCCCACGCGCGCGTCGCCTCCGCTCGCGACGAGCGCGAGCTCCAGATCGAGCCACGCGTGCCACGGCCGCGGCACCGTCGCGCGCAACGCGCTCAGGATGCGCGCCGCGAGGTGCGGCGATCCCCGTACGCGTCGTACGTGCGCGAGCGCGAGGTGCGCGAGGCACTCCGGCACCAGCAGGCGCTCGCTGCTCGCCATGCGCGATGCGAGCCGCGCGAGCCGCAGCGCTTCGGCGTGCTCTCGCGCCGCGATGCTCGACCACACTCGGATCACCATCGCCTCCACCGCGCACGCCGAGTCGTGCCGTTCGCTCGCGCGTCGGTAGAGCACCTCGGCTTCGTCGCGGACGTCCTCCCCACGCGCGACCCGATCCCACACGCGCATGCGCTCCTGAAGCAGCCCTCCGTCCACGTCGTCGAGGTCGCCCCACGCGCCGATCAGCGACGCGCGCGCGTTCGCGTCGAAGCGCGCGAGCGCGGCGTGAAAGAGCGGCTCGAGAACCTTCGCGCGATGCTCGGGCGCGACCGCGCGTGGGTCGGGCGTCGGCACGTCGAAGCCCGCCGACGCGAGCAGGCATCGCGCGACGTCCCGCAGCGGCCCCGTGGGCCCCTCGGCGTGCTCACGGGCAGCGCCGAAACGTCCGACCGCGGCTTCGTCCACCACGCGCTGCAGCTCGCTCATTCGACCGAGCCGCGAGCATACTTCGCGCAGCCCCGTCGACGCGAAGCCCGCAGGCTGCGCGGCATGCACGGCCCCGGTTCATTGGACCCCCCAAATAGGTGGAGCGGCCGAGGGGGGATTCGGCCGCTCCGATGCACGCGTGCGGTGGGGGGCGACACGTGCGAGCGCGGTATACCCAACTAGGGACGCTGCGCCACGACAAAGTGTGCGCGGATTCGCGACGCACTCGTAAGTAGCGTGAGTTTGCGAACGGGTCTCACGACAGTTTGCTGGTCGGCTGCGCCGACTTCTCGATCAGGTCGGCGGGTCAGCCGCCGACGTCTGGGGAGTGACCTCCCCACCTCCCCAGCCCCTCCCTCCTCGGAGGCCTCTCTCCGCTTCGCTCCGGTCGGTCCACTTCGGGCCTCCGGCGGCGAGGGGGCTTCGCCCCCTTCGAACCCCTCGTTCGATCGAGATATCGTCAGCTCCGCGCGCGTCCGCGAAGGAGAACGATTCCGGCGTGCGCTTCGCCTCGAACGATTCCGCTCCCTTCGCCGACGCCTGCTACACCTCGGCGGTGCCGCGGACTCGCACGCTCCCTCCGACCGACGACGGCGTCCGCGACGCGGCCGCAATCCTCGCTCGCGGCGGGCTGCTCGGTCTGCCCACCGAGACCGTCTACGGCCTCGCCGCGCACGCCTTCGATCCCGAGGCGGTGCTCTCGGTGTTCCGCGCCAAGGAGCGCCCCGCCTTCGATCCACTGATCGTGCACCTCGCCGAGCCCTCGCTCGACGCCGCGGTCGACGCGGGCGTGATCGACGGCGCGCGTCTCTCGCCCGAAGCACGCGCGAACGTGGAGCGCCTGCTGCCGCTCTGGCCCGGGCCGCTGACGCTCGTGCTCCCCCGCGGCGCGCGGGTCCCCGAGCTCGCCACCAGCGGCCTCGACACCGTCGCCGTGCGCGTGCCGGCGCATCCGCTCGCGCGCGCAGTGATCCGCGCCCTCGGTGCGCCGGTGGTCGCGCCGAGCGCCAACCGCTTCGGTCGCATCAGCCCCACCGAAGCCGCGCACGTGATCGACGAGCTCGACGGACGCCTCGACGCGGTGCTCGACGGAGGCCCCTGCGCGCTCGGTGTCGAGTCGACGATCGTGGGCCTCGAAGACGACGGGACACCGCGCCTGCTCCGACCCGGCGCGTGCCCGATCGAGCGCATCGAAGCCGCGCTCGGCCGCGCGCTGCAGCCGCCGCGTCGCACCGCCGCGCCGCACGCGCCCGGCATGCTCGCGAGCCACTACGCGCCCCGCAAACGTCTCCTCCTCGTCGACGCGTCGAGCGCACTCACCGTCGCGCCACCCGAAGGTCGAGCTGCGTTCTTGGTCTTCGAACCGGACGCGACGCGCACGCTCGAGGCGGCCTTCGGCGCACCCGCCGCGGTCGAAGCGCTCGGCGTCGACGTCGACGCGGCCGCGCGTCGACTCTTCGGTGCGCTTCGTCGCCTCGACGCGTCCGACGCGGACTTCCTCGTCGCCACCATGCCGCCCGTGCGCGCGGGTCTCGGCGTCGCGATCGCGGATCGGCTCGCACGCGCGAGCGCCGAGCGCTGAGCGCTGAGCGATCACGTTCGTCTCCGACGCTCGCGTCGCGAACGACTCTTCTCGTTGCGGAGCAAGCCCGATGCTCCGAGCGCGCGACGCTCGTGACCTCACCACCCTCGATCCTCCGCGCGCGAAGTGGGATGCTCCGCGCCCATGACGACCTTCGATCTCGACCGCATCGGCGGCCCACGCGCGCTCGACGCTCTGCTCGACGAGGTGCTCGCGTGCGGTGAGCTCGGCCTCGATCTCTACCGCGCGGGCGTCGGCAAACGCGCGGAGAAGAAGCCCGATCGCAGCCCCGTCACCGAGGCCGACCGACGCATCGAGGAGCGCCTGCGCGCGTACGTCGAGCGGCGCTATCCAGAAGCGGGTTTCCTCGGCGAAGAGAGCGGAAGCAAAGAGGGCTCGTCGATGCGCTGGATCCTCGATCCCATCGACGGAACTCGCGCGTTTCTTCGCGGCATCCCGACCTGGTCGATCCTGCTCGCGCTCGAGGTCGACGGCGAGCCCGTGATCGGCGTCGCCGCGATGCCGGCGAGCGAAGAGCTCTTCGTAGCGGTGCGAGGTCACGGCGCGCACGTGAATGGTCGCCCGTGTCGCGTCTCGGGCATCTCGGCGCTCGAGGACGCGTGTGTCTGCCACGGCGCGCTCTCGCAGTTCGCGGACGCGAAGCTCGACGCGCTCCTGCCTCGCCTCGCGCGCGAGACGTACACCCAGCGTGGCTTCGGCGACTTCGCGAGCTACCGCGAGCTGCTCCAGGGGCGCGTGGACGCGGTGATCGAGCCGGCGGTGCAGCCCTTCGACGTCGCGCCGGTGGCGGTGCTGGTGCGCGAGGCGGGCGGGCGTCTGACGGATTTCGAAGGTCGCGACACCATCCACGCGCACGACTTCCTCGTGAGCAACGGCGCGCTCCACGAGCCGCTGCTCGCGATGGTGCGCGAGGTGCGCGGCGCCTGAG
>JALOQC010000287.1 GCA_025453555.1 Myxococcota bacterium
GTCGGAGGGCGTGCTGGCGTGCGCGGAACTTCCGGGCACGTCGTGCGTCGGGAGGTTCGGCGTTCGCGGGAGGCGCACGCCGACGAGAAGTCGGCGGCTCACCCCGCCGACCCGGTCGAGAAGCAGAAGGCCGTGGGCTGGCGACAGCTCTTCGAGGCGGCCGGCATCGAAATTCGGCGGCGCGGCGCGTCGCCAACGAGGAGCACGCATGCGGAGGGACATCTGGCGACGCTTCGTCGCGGTCGGTGCGTTGAGCCTGTGCTCGTGGGCGATCGGGTGTGGAGGCGACGACCTCGCGACGGAAGTCGAGGCGGTCGCGACGCTCGAGCCGGTGCGCGGGGAAGGCGCGCTCGCGCGGGTGGGAACGGGAGAGCGCACGGAGGTCGCGGGGCTCGCGCGGCTCTCGCTCGACGTCGGATCCAGCGCGCTGCTCTCGGGCACCGCGTTCACGATCTCGGCCGAGGGGGAGCTCGCGATCGAAGGCGGTCGCGCGTTCGTCGAAGTGCCCGCGGGCGACGCGCTCACGATCGCGCTCGGTGACGCGCGCCTCTTCGTGCGCGACGCCGCGATCTCGATCGAGGGCGGTCCCCTCGGGTCCGCGGGGTCAGCCGCGGACGGACGCGTGCACGTGCTGCGCGGCGAGGTCGCGTACCGCAGCGGCGAGTCGCGCGGACGCGTGCGCGCGGGCGAGCACCTCACGATCGCGGATCTGCGCGTCGCGAGCGACGTGCTCTGGGAGGACTGGACCGGTGGCCTCGCGCGCACGGGCCCGGGCGTCGAGGACGAGAGCGCGATCGGCGCGTTGACCGGGCGCATCCCGGACGAGGTCGGCCTCGCGCGGTGGCCGCTCGTCGTGCGACGCATGGACGTGAACGTGCGCGTGGTGGGCGACCTCGCGATCACGGAGATCGAGCAGGAGTACTTCAACCCCGCGAGCGAGGTGGTCGAAGGGCTCTACCGTCTGCGCGTGCCCGAAGGCGCGGTGCTGCAGCGCTTCGCGGTCGATCGCGACGGGCGGCTCGTGGACGGCTACGTGCGCGAGAAGCAGCAGGCGGAGGCCGCCTACGAGGCGCAGGTCTACCGCGGCTCCACGCTCGATCCTGCGCTGCTCGAGTGGATCGCGCCGGGCGAGTACCAAGCGCGCATCTACCCGATCGCGCCGGGCGCGACGCGCAAGATCGCGGTGCGTTGGGCCTCGTGGCTCGAGCGTCCGTCGGCCGACGGGCCCGCGCTCTATCGACTTCCGCTGAGCGGCGGTGACGAAGGGCCGCGGATCCAGGAGCTCGCGTTCGAGGCCGATCTCGCGCAGGCGGAGGTCGCGAGCGTGCGCGCGGGGCTCGGCGCGGAGGTCGAAGGCCACGTGGTGCGCATCCGCCGAAGCGACTTCGTGCCGCGTGCGGATCTCTTCATCGAGATCACGCGCGCCGAGCAACCCGCGGCGACGACGGCGTGGCGCGCTTCGCACGTGGCGCCCGCGCGCGATCCACGGCAGGGCGCGATGCCCGACGAGCAGGAGCTCGACTACCTCTACGTGCCGCTGAGGCTGCCGGACAGTGTGTTCGGCGAAGTGTCCGCTGGGCTCGATCTCGTGATCGTGGTCGACGTCTCCGCTGGCACCGAGCCGGCCGCGCTCGAGCTCGGGCGCAGCGTCGCGGAGTCGCTCGCGGTGCACCTCGGGGAGAACGATCGTGTCGCGGTGCTCGCGAGCGACGTGGCGCTGCGACCGCTGGCCGGTGAAGGCACGCTCGGGCCCGCGACGAGCGCGCGCATGGACGGCGTGCTCGACGCGCTCGCTCGGGAGCCCGCCGGTGGTGCGACCGATCTCGGCGCGGTGCTCGCCCGCGCGGCGGCGCTCTTGGATCCCGCGCGTCACGGCGCGGTGGTGTACGTGGGCGACGGTGCGCCGACGGTGGGTGAGCTCGGGGCGGACGCGTTGTTGGAGCAGCTCGCGCGCCTCCCGCATCCGGTGCGCGCGTACGGCGTCGCGCTCGGCCAAGAGGGCAACCTCGATCTGCTCGACGCGATCACGCGCGGCGGTGGGCTCGCGCTGCGCGTCGAAGGGCGCGCGGCGGCGGCGGAGGCGGCGCTGAAGATCCTCGCGCACGCGCGGCTGCCTTCGGCGCAGCGCGTGACCGTGACGCTCGAGGGTGTCGAGCAGGTCTTCCCGCGCAGCGCGGTCGACGTGGTGCGCGGCGCGGTGCTGCCGGTGGTCGGGCGCGTCGAAGGCGCGACGCCCAGCGAGCTCGTGGTGAAGGCCACCGTGGGGGGTCGCGAGATCGAAGAGCGCGTGGCGCTGCGCGAGCAGCGCGTGAGCGACGAGGGCGATCTTCGGCTTCGTTGGGCCGGCGAGCGGCTGAGGCAGCTCTTGCTCTCGGGGGGGCAGCGCGAAGAGATCGCGGATCTCGGCGTGCGTTACGGGCTCATCACGCCGTACACGAGCTTCTACGTGCCCTCGGCGGCGGAGCTCGCGTCGCTCGGACCCGCCGCGCAGGAGCTCTACCGCGACGTGCACGAGCTGCGCGCGCTGCGCCGCGAACGCGTGAGCGTGCCCGCGCTCGCGCCGAGCTTCGCGATGCTCGCGCTGCCGGGGTGTCGCGGCGCGGACGCCGAGCCCGCGTCGGCGCCGCAGGAGGAGACGGCTGCGGTATCCGCGCAGCTCGCGCCCACACCGGAGCCGGAGATGGCGGAGGAAGCGGACTCCACGGGATATGCCCGGACCGACGCGCCGGCGCAGAATCGATACGCGGCCGAGGGGACCGCCACGGCCACGCCGGCCGAGCCAGTGATGCCGGCGGCGCCACCGGCGGCCGCTGCGCCCACCACGACCAGCGAGATCCTGGCGCGTGAACAAGCGCGGACCGAAGCGAGCTCGAGCGGCGCGCTCGGATCGCTCGGCTTTCGTGGGCCCGGCAGCGGGGGAGGCGGCGGCGGTGAAGGACGCTTCGGCGAAGCGGATGCCGAAGACCGTCGTCGACCGATGCGCTCGCGTCGCGCGACGTCCACACCGATGGATGAGAGCGAGCGCGCGCCAGCGCCCGACGAGGTCGCTGCCACGGGCGCCTCGATCGACGATCTGCTCCAAGGCGCGTTGGCGGGCGATGGCGTCCTGGCGGGCGTGCTCGGTGGGTCGGGCTCGACCACCCGCGACGCGGATCAGAACGGCGCGATGGGCATCGGTCGCACCAACATCGACCTGCGCCTGCGCATCACGACCGACGCGACCACCCACGTGCGTCGCCGCTGCAGCGACGCCGCGGATCTCCTGCTCGACGGTCGCCGCGAGCTGTGGCGCGAACGTCTGCAGAACGCAGGCACGCCCTACGAGTGGGCGCGCCTCTACCGCGAGGCGGGGCAGCAATGCGAGACGCCGCGCTGGCGCGATCGCCAAGCGTTCCTGGAGCTCGTGCTCGCGCGCGCGGGCAGCATCGAGCGCATGGTCGACGCGTGGCGCGCGTTCGGGAACGACGACTACCTGCGCCGCGCGATCCTGCGCCGCGTGCGCACGCCCGACGATCTGCGCCTCGTGCGCGGGGCGTTCGGAGGCCGTGCGGACGACGCCCTCATCGCGCAGGTGCTCGGGCGCGCGGGCGAAGGCGAAGCGAAGATCCGCGCGCTGCGGCAGCTCGTGCGGCAGATGCCCTTCCGCCTCGAGCTGAAGAAGCAGCTCCTCGAAGAGCTCGAAGCGCAGGGAAAGATCGCGGAGGCCAAGCGCCTCGCGCAGCAGCTCCGCCACGACCCGCTCACGGACGCCGGCATCCGCACCGCGATCGGCGAGATGTACCTACGCCTCGAAGACGAGACCGAGGCGCGTCGCGTGTTCGGCGAGATCGTGGAGTTCGCGCCGGAGGACGCGTTCGCGCGGCGCCGGCTCGGCGATCTCTACCGCGCGTACGGCTGGCACGAGGACGCGTACCGCCAGTACCTCACGCTCGCGGCGCTCACGCCCGACGATCCGACGGTGTCGCTCCTGCTCGCGCAAGCGGCGGCGGGCGCGGGTCGCATCGACGAGGCGCTGCGGCTCGAGCAGGGCGTGATCGCGGCGAGCGATCCGAGCGGCACCGCGGGCCTCGGGCGCGTGGCGCTGCTCTGGAGCTCGGTGCGCTACGCCGAGCTCAAGCAAGCCGCGCGCGAGGCGAACGATGCGGAGAAGCTCGCCGCGCTCGATCAGCGTCTGCGTCGGAGCGGCGTGCTGCGCGAGGCGAGCGGGCTGCGCGCGACGCTCGTGTGGTCGCATCCGGACGCGGGCGTGGCGCTCTGGGCCTCGCACCCGCGGCTGCCGATGACGCGCCCGCAGGATCTCTCGCCCGAGCTCGGGCTCGAGTCCTTCGACGTGCCGGAGCCCGAGGACGGGACGTACCGCCTCGAGGTGCGACGGCGGGGCGAGTTCCGCACTGCGGTCGACGCGAAGCTGGTGATCGTGTGGCGCGAAGGGACGCCGGAGGAGCAGGTGCGCATCGTGACGGCGCGCTTCGAGCCCGGGAAGGATCGCCTGCACGCCTTCACGATCGTCGGCGACGCGTTGACGGAGGTGACGCCGTGAGCGCTCGTTCTTTCGCCGTTTCTTCGTGCGATTCGCAGGGTTCAAACGTGGTTTTGGGGATGATCCGTCCTTCGCTCTCCTCGCGTCTCCGCTCGTCGGTCGCGCTCGTGTCCCTGCTCGTGCTCGCCATCGGTTGTGACGACCCGCCGCCTCCCGCGCCCACCGTCGCGGTGGCCGAGCCGGTGCGCGGCGGCTTCTCGCTCTCGCGCGAAGGCCACGACGAATCGGTGCTCGGACCCACGCGCGTCGAGCAGGAAGCCACCGCGATCACCGCGGACGACGGGCGCGGCACGCTGCGCCTCGACGCGGGCGGTTGGGTGTTGCTCGCGCCCTCGACGCGCGCGGTCGTGGTGCTCGACGAGGTGCGTCTCGAGAGCGGGCGTCTCTTCGTCGACGCGCGCGACGCGGAGGTGAAGATCCGCACCGACGAGGGTGAGCTTCGCGGCGTGAACGCGACCTTCGCCGTCTCGCGCGACGGAAGCGAGACGCGTGTGTATGCGGCCTCGGGCGAGATCGCGTTCGTGGCGAGCGGCGACCGCACCGACCAGTCCGAAGGCAACGTCGCGCAGGGCGAGACGCTGGTGCTCGCGAGCGGTCGCGGCCGCGTCGAGCCGGCGGAGCTCTGGGAGGATTGGACGGGCGGGCTCGCGGAGCCCGCGCCGCGGCGCGAAGCGGTGCCGGGCTACGTGGGCATCCTCGCGGGGCGCGGGCTCGACGAGAAGGGCATCGCGCGGCGACCGATGTCGCTGCGCGCGCACGAGGTGAGCGCGCGCGTGAAGGACGACTTCGCGAGCACGGAGGTCGTGCAGACCTTCTTCAACGCGGAGAGCCGACAGCTCGAGGGCGAGTACCGTCTGCGCGTGCCCGAAGGCGCGATCGTGCATCACTTCGCGGTCGATCTCGGCGGCGGCTTCGTCGAAGGGAGCATCCAGCCGCAGCTCGCGAACGGCTACCAGGTGATGTGGGAGGAGGCGTACGCGCCGACCTCGCGCCTCTCCTGGGACGGGCCGGGTCGTCTGCGTGCGCGTGTCCATCCGGTGGAGCCGGGCTCCACGGTGCGCATACGCGTGCGCTACACGGAGTGGCTCGAGCGTCGCGGCGATCGCCGCACCTACGTCTACCCGATGGTGACCGAAGGGCAGACGCCTCCGATGGCGGGCGAGCTGCGCGTTCAGGTCGCGGTCGAGGGCACGGTCGGCGCGATGCGCGCGGGCATGGGCGCGACCGTCGACGGCACGAACGTGATCGTGCGACGCAGCGATCACCGTCCGTCGGCGGACTTCTACTTGGATCTCATCGACGCCGAAGGCACCGATCGCGGCGCGCGCGCGTTCGTGGCCGACGCACCGCCGCCGGTGCTCGGGCAGATCGGTCCCGCGGCGGACGGCAACGAGCGCTTCGTGCTCTTCGATCTGCCGACCGAAGACCTCGGCTGGGACGACTCCGAAGAAGCGCCGGTGCCGCCGCTCGACGTCGCGGTGGTCGTCGATCTGAGCGGCGCGACCGAAAGTGAGGATCTCGAGCTCGCGCGCACGGTGGTCGAGACGCTGCTGCGTCAGCTCGCGCCGAGCGATCGCGTGACGCTGCGCATCGGCGATCTGCACGCGCGGGTTCCCGAGGGGGTCGACGACGGGCTCGCGCCGGCGGACGCCACGCGGCGTGACGCGATGTTGGCCGCGCTCGGCCGCGCCCCGATCGGCGGCGCGACGGATCTCGGCGCGATGCTGCGCGAGACGGCGGCGCTCGTGTCGGACAGCGCGCGCGGCGCGGTGGTCTACGTGGGCGACGCGCTGCCGACGACCGGCGCGCTCGACGCGACCGCGATCCGCGCGCAGCTCGCGACGATCGAGGACGCGCCGCGCCTCTTCGCCTTCACGCTCGGAGAAGGCGGCGGCGCCGATCTGATGCAGCGCGTGCTCGGCGAGGACGTGGTGCTCGCGGTGAAGGAGCGCACCGAGGCCTCGCGCGCGGTGCTCGGCTTCCTCGCGCAGGCCGGTCGTCCGATGCTCCGCGATCTGCGCGTCGATCTCGGCGAAGGCGTGGAGCGTGTGTTCCCGCGGCCGCCCTTCGCGATCGCGGACGGTGGACGCGTGCGGCTCGTGGGTCGTCTGCGCGACGAGCTCCCCGCGGAGGTGCGCGTGAGCGCGCGGCGCGACGGACGCCTCGTCGAAGGCACCATGCCGATCCGACAGGAGCGCATCACGGACGGGGTCGACGGCGCGCAGGGCGACGTGCGGCGTCGTTGGGCGAGCGCGCGGATGGACGAGCTGGTCGACGCGGACGCGGGCCGCGAGGCGATGGTCGAGCTCGGCTCGCGCTTCGGGATCGTGTCGCCGTGGACGAGCCTCGTCGCGATCGGCGGCAAGGTCGAGGGGTACGCGCTCGTGCAGGGCTTCGACGAAGACCCGATGACGCGATTCGTGCGCTTCACGCCGGCGATCCCCACCGAGGACGACGGCGGGTGGCGGCGTCGCATGCCTCAGTCCGCGCGTGACGAAGGCAGCGTGGAGCGCACCTGGGTCGAGCGCGTCGACGAGAGCATCAGCGCGGAGGGCGCGGGTGCAGGCGGCGCGCTCGGCGACGGGGGGCTCGCGAGCGTGGCGGCGCAGCGCGTGCTGGCGAGCGGTGAGCGTGGACCGCGCGCGTGTTACGAGCAGCGCCTGCTGATCCGCCCGGATCTGCGCGGCGACGTCGCGGTGAGCGTGGAGGTCGACGGAGTCGGCGCCGTGCGCGCGGCGTCGATCGATCGCAGCTCGCTCGGCGAGCCCGACGTGACGGCGTGCATCCTCGCGGAGGTGCAGGGCTTGCGTTTCCCCGCGACGGGCGGGGCGAACGTGCGCGTGAGCCACGTGTTCACCTTCGAGACGAGCGAGCGTGGGCTCGGCGTGCGGCGTCAGTGCAGCGACGCGTCGCGGCAGTCGCTCGACGTGCGCCGCAACCTCTGGCGCGAGCGTCTCGCGGCGAGCGGTGGGGTGCGGGGCGCGCTCGACGTGTGGCGCGACGCGGGCTGGCAGTGCGAGCTCGACGGCTGGCGCGCGCGGCGGACGTTGCTCGATCTGATGTTGCGCAACGTGGGCGGCGTGCCCGCGCAGGTGCAGCTCTACCGCGCGCTCGCCTCGAACGAGGCGGTGGCGGCGTACCTGCGGCGCGCGATCCTCGCGAACGTGCGCACGCCGACCGACGTGACGGTGGTGCGGCTCGGGCTCGGGCTCGAAGCGCCGGTGGACTGGACGGTCTTCTCGCGCCTCTGGAAGCGCACCACGGATCCGCAGGCGCGCCTGCGCCTCGTGCGGCAGTGGCTCGAGGTGCTGCCGAACGAGATGGATCTGCGGCTGCGTCTGATGGCGCTGCTCGAAGAGACGGGGCAGCTCGCGGAGGCCAAGCGGGTCGCGCGCGCGATCACCGCGGACGGCTTCGCGGACGCGAAGGCGCGCACGTTGGTGGGCGAGCTCTGGCTGCGTCAGGGCGACGAAGCGGAGGCGCGGCGTGTGTTCTCCGAAATCGTGGAGCGCGCGCCCGGCGATCCGTGGGCGCGTCGTCGGCTCGGCGATCTCTACCGTGCGCACGGTTGGTTCGACGACGCCTACCGTGAGTACGGCGTGCTCGCGCGTCTGCGTGGCGACGACGAGGGCGTCTTGCTCCTGATGGCGCACGCGGCGGCGGGCGCGGGGCGCGTGGACGAGGCGCTCCGGCTCGAGCAGCGACTCGGCGAAGCGCTGGAGCCCGGCAAGGTGGAAGGTGTGGCAGGCGTGGCGCGGCTCTGGTCGACGGTGCGGCTCGCGGAGCTGCGCGAGGTCGAAGGCGTCGACCGCGAGGCGCTCGATCGGCGCGCGCGACGCACCGGGCTCTACCGCGAGCCGCCGGACGTGTTCGTCGCGGTCACGTGGGCGCATCCGGACGACGCGCCGGAGCTCTGGGTGAAGCTGCCGAGCACGCCGGAGGAGGAGCCCTTCGAGCGGGCGGAGGTGAGCGCGACACCTTACGGCCTCGAAGCCCAGCGCGTGCGCGACCGCGACGGCGCCGAGCTGAGCTTCGAGGTGCGACGGATGGAGCGCGACGCGCTGCGCGATCTGGAAGCGACGCTCACGCTGATCGTCGCGCCGGGCACGGAGGAAGAGCGCGTGCACCGCACGCCGCTCACGCTGACGCGCACCGACGCCGTCGCGCGCTTCACGCTCGCGGGCGCGGAGCTGACGCGGAGGTGAAGCCAAGCG
>JALOQC010000691.1 GCA_025453555.1 Myxococcota bacterium
GGCGTGATGAAGGCGCCGGTGATCTTCCTCTGCCGCAACAACCGCTGGGCGATCAGCGTGCCGAGCGAGAAGCAGACCGCGAGCAAGACCTTCGCCGACAAGGGCCTCGCGTACGGCGTGCCCGCGGTGCGCGTCGACGGCAACGACATCCTCGCGACCTACAAGATCGTGCGCGACTGCGTGGAGCGCGCGGCGAAGGGCGAGGGCCCCTTCCTGGTCGAGATGCTCACCTACCGCGTGGGCGGCCACAGCACCTCCGACGACCCGCGCGCGTACCGCATGCAGGACGAGGTCGAGGAGTGGCGCCGCACCGATCCGGTCCTGCGCCTGCGCAAGCACCTCGACGAGCGCAAGGCCTGGGACGACGCGCGGGAAGACGCCTTCCGCAAGCTCGTCGAGGGCGAGCTCAAGGAGTGCATCACCGCGGCGGAGGCCAAGCCGAAGCCGGCGATCGAGACGATCTTCGACGGGGTCTTCGCGGAGAAGCCCTGGCACCTCGAAGAGCAGTTCGAGCAGTGCGTGAAGGGCCCGCGCCCCAAGGAACACCACTGAGTTTTCTGGAGGGGCCGTCGCCAGCCCCTCCCCCATCGGGCAAAGCCCGAGTGGGGCCCCCCTCCCGCGAGCCTTCGACCATCGGTTCCTCGCTCACGCTCGGCCCGATAGTCTCGTGAAACCTCACAGCTCCCTGGACTTCGTCCACTCCGCCTCGTGAGGTTTCACTTCGAACCGCTCCGCTCGCTGCGCGTGGGTCCCTAACCCACTTGCGGTTCGACCTGGAGGCGCTGTCGCCAGCCCCTCCCCCGACAGAGCCTCGTATCCCGCGGCCGACCTGCCCGCGACTCCTGCCTCCGAAGGAAGAAGAGAGTTTCACGATGCCCGAGATGAATCTGGTCCAGGCGGTGAACGACGCGCTCCGCACCGAGATGCGCAACGACCCCGACGTCGTCGTGCTCGGCGAGGACGTCGGCAAGGTCGGCGGCGTCTTCCGCGTGACGCAGGGCCTCTACGACGAGTTCGGCGAGGACCGCGTCATCGACACCCCGCTCGCGGAGGGTGGCATCATCGGCACCGCGATCGGCATGGCGCTCTACGGCATGAAGCCGGTGCCCGAGATCCAGTTCGCGGACTTCATCTTCCCCGCGTTCGACCAGATCGTGAGCGAGGCGGCGAAGTTCCGGTACCGCTCGGGCGGCGAGTACACCTGCCCGATGGTGATCCGCACGCCGGTCGGCGGCGGCATCCGCGGCGGCCACTACCACTCGCAGTCGCCCGAGTCGCTCTTCATCCACACCGCGGGTCTGAAGGTGGTCTGCCCGAGCAACCCCTACGACGCGAAGGGCTTGCTCATCGCGGCGATCCGCGATCCCGACCCGGTCCTCTTCTTCGAGCCCAAGCGCGTCTACCGCGCGGTGAAGATGGAGGTGCCCGAGGGCGAGTACACGCTGCCCATCGGCAAGGCGAAGGTCGTGCGCGAGGGCGACGACGTCACCGTGATCGCGTGGGGCGCGATGCTCTTCGAGGCGCTCGCGAGCGCGGAAGAGGTCGCGGGACAGGGCGTGTCCGCGGAGGTCATCGATCTCCGCACGCTCTGGCCGGTCGACATCGACACGATCGTCGAGTCGGTGAAGAAGACGGGCCGCGTGGTGATCGTGCACGAGGCCCCCAAGGCGTGTGGCTTCGGCGCGGAGCTGCTCTCGCTCGTCACCGAGAAGGCCTTCGTGCACCTCGAGGCGCCCCCGGTGCGCGTCACCGGCTGGGACACCCCGTTCCCGTACACGCTGGAGATGGAGTACCTGCCGCTCCAGCACCGCATCACGCCCGCGCTCCTCGACACTGCGCGGTACGTCCCGTGACGTGAGGTGATTCGAGAGACCCCGCCCGTCGGGGTCTTTCTCGATGCGACCCACGCATCGGTCGCAGTTTCTGCGAACGCTCTTTGGCGCCTCTTCCGCGGCGCGCTCTGCTCTCCCCCTTCGTTTCTCCGTGAGGCATCCGTGGCTCAGTTCGAATTCAAGCTCCCCGACATCGGCGAAGGCGTCTCCGAAGGCGAGATCGTCGAGTGGCACGTGAAGGTCGGTGACGTGGTCGCCGAGGACGACGCGATGGTCGAGGTGATGACCGACAAGGCCACCGTGACCATCGGCGCGCCGCGCGCGGGCACCATCTCGGACATCCGCTTCAAGGCGGGCGAGGTCGCGCAGGTCGGCCAGGTGATCGTGACGATCGCGGTCGGCGCGGCGGCGGAAGAAGGACGAGGGCCCGGCCGCGACCGCGGTGGGCGACATCCGCGACGGCCTGCCGGGCAGCAACTTCTTCCAGACCAAGCCGAGCGGCGCGGCGCCCAACGGCAGCGCACCGCATGGGAGCCAGGGCGCGGTCGCCAAGCCCGCGGGCGGCGGTCTGCAGGCGATCGAGTTCTTCCAGGCCAAGCCGCTCGCGACCCCCGCGACGCGCAAGCTCGCGCGTGAGATCGGCGTCGACCTCCGCCGTGTGCCGCCGAGCGGTCCGCAGGGGCGCACCACGCGCCAAGACGTGAAGACCTTCGGGGACACCGCGGTCGGCACGATCGTCGCGCCGGCGTCGTCGGTGCCCGCATCCACGCCGTCGTCGGCACCCGCGCCCGCGGCCGCAAAGACGGGCACCGCGATCGCGCCCTCGCTGCCCGCGCAGCCCATCGTCGCGCCTTCGCGCGAGTCGGCCGCGCTGGAGGAGCGCAAGCCCTTCGTCGGCATCCGGCGGAAGATCGCGCAGAAGATGCAGACCGCGAAGAACACCGCGGCGCACTTCACCTTCGTCGAGGAGTGTCACTCCGACGATCTGATCGCGATGCGCGAGCGCCTGCGTCCGGCGGCGGCCGCGCAGGGCGTGAAGCTCACGTTCCTTCCGTTCATCGTGAAGGCGGTGGTGGCGGCGCTGAAGAAGACCCCGGTGCTCAACAGCGCGCTCGACGAGACCACCAACGAGCTCGTCTACCGCCGCTACTACGACATCGGAATCGCGGCCGCGACCGACTCCGGGCTCATGGTCCCGGTGGTGCGCAACGCCGATCGCCTCTCG
>JALOQC010000288.1 GCA_025453555.1 Myxococcota bacterium
TCGCCCGAGCTCACGCCACGACCGGAAGGCCCTGCGGCTTCTTCTTCTCGGTCGGGATCGGCGCGGTGGCCGCCGCGATTTCGGCCGCGCGCACCTGGGCTTCTTCTTCCGCGCTGAGCTTGGTCGCGCGGTCGAAGACTCGGGTCCAAGCCTTCGTGACCGACGGCGCCTTCTGTTCGACCTGCTCGACGAGCTCCTTGCCCACGAAACGTGCGATCGCCGGGAGGTAGGGGCTCATCTCCTTGCCGAAGTTGAGCCAGCGCTTGCCATCCTTCTCGACCCACTTCTTCGCGCTCTTCGCCGTCACGGTGGCGCGCACCTTCGCGCGGCCGAGCGCGCCGTTCGCCTTGGCGTACGGGGCGATCTCGCGGATGAGGTCCGTCGTCGTTCCCGCGGACACGTGCGGGGGGACGCGCAGGTTGCTCGCGAAGCGCTCGCCCGCGGGCGACTCGAGGAAGGCGCGGAGCTGGGCCTCGGTCACGCCCTCGTCCGCGAGCGTCTTGTCGAACTCCTCGCGGGCGCGCTGGCGGGCCTTGAAGAGGTACATCTGGACGCGGGAGTAGAAGTTGACCGCGCCGTCGCCGCTCGTCTCCACGGGGCAGAAGATCGCCTCGGGATAGAGCTCGGTGATCACGGACTGAACGCCGTCGCTCACGCCGCTGCTGGGCATGCAGCCGAAGGGCTTGACGCTGACCGTCATGTGGGCCTTCTGCTTGACGACGTTGAGGATGAGCTTGGCGACCTCGAGGTGTCCCTCGCCGCCGCGCAGCTCGACGTTGTAGTGGCTGTGACCCGCGCGCGCGACTTCGTCCATGTCGGGGAGAACGAAGCCGGTCAGACCGAGGATCTTGGCGTAGCTCTGCCACCACATGCGGAGCGCGAGCTCGGCGAAGTAGAGTCCGCCGAGGGTCAAGCCGGCGTCGCTGCCCGCGAGGCCGAACTTCGATTGATCCGCTCCGCGCAGCTCGAGGCGCGCGGTGGTGTCGTGGCGGAACTCCCAGAGGTTGTAGAGGAGGGTGGCCGCGAGCACCTGGATGCCGACCTCCGCGCCTTCCTGCTCGAGGAAACGCTGGAGGTGGTAGTTGCCGTCGCCCTCGGTGGTCATCGCCCAGAACTCGCCGATGACGGCGACCTTGGGCTTGGCCTTCATGCGGTCGATCTTCACCGCTTCGAGGCGCTTGCGACCGCGCCAGAGGGCCGCGTAGACGCTCTTGCCGTTCTGGAGCGACTCGTAGACGTCCTTCTTCACCGCCTCGATCGCCTCGTCGACCGAGCCGGGCTCGACCTCGTAGGGGCGCAGGCGGTAGCCCATCAGGTTGATGACGTCGCCGGTGAAGATCGCCTTGCCGACGGTGATGAAGAAGTTCGGGTTGAGGACGAGGCCGAGCTCTTCGCCGGTCGCCTGCTTGAAGCCGCCCGTCTGCTGGAAGAGCAGCACGCGGAAGCCGTCGAAGCCCGCGTCGCGGAGCGCCTTGCGGTACTCGGTGACGTACATGCCGAAGCGGCAGGGACCGCACGCGCCCGCGGTGAGGAACGCGTAGCGCTCGACGACCTCTTCGCTGGTCAATCCCTCTTGGTCGCGGAGCCGGCAGAGCTCTTTGACGAGGTTTCCGACCGTGAAGTAGGTCGGGTTGCACTGCCCGCGGTTGCCGTACTCCTTGCCGAAGCGGAGCGCGGTCTCGTCCGCTTCCGTGAGCGCGCGGACCTCGTAGCCGATGCCCTTGAGCGCGCCTTCGATGAGGTAGTCCTGCGCGAGCGTGAGACCGCCGACGAGCAACGTCGTCTTCTTGCGCTGCGACGCGGTGAAGTTGGGGGTCGTCATCTCGTCGACCCAGTGCTCCTTCGGCGCCGTCTCCAGGCCGAGCTTCGCACGCTCTTCGGCTTCGAACCGTGCGAGCTCGGCTTCGATGTCGAGCTCGGTCAGGCCGTCGATGTTCTTCGGTTCACCCATGGCGTTCTCCCCTCTGCTTCCTGGAGGGGCTGTCGCCAGCCCCTCCCCCCACGGGGCGTGAAGCCCCGATGGGGCCCCCTCCCGCGAGCCTTCGCTCGCTCCGCTCGCTGCGCGCCGTCCAGTAGGGCGGCTTGCGGAGGCTCGCTTCGGACGTGGTTGATTGATGATTGTCAGTTGAGATGTCGACTCGAAACGGTGGCTACACGACTCAAACGGTGGCGCTCGTCGGCTTCTTTCGGAGCTGCACGAGCCCCTTCGGAGCCTCGACCGGCAGCGGGGCCGGCTGGTAGGCGGCGAGCTTCTCGCGGATGGCGGTGATCTGCGCCTCCACCGCGGGGTCGTTCACCTTCCGCGCGGCGAGCTGCTCACGCTTCATCTCCAGGAGCTGCAGGCGCTTCTCGTCGAGGCGCCGCGCGAGCTCGTTCTTCTTCTTCGAGACGTCCTCGAGGCGCTCTCGGTAGAGCTTGAGCGAGTGCGCGTAGGTCTTCACGCGGATCTTGATCGAGCCGCCCGGACGGTTCGCGTCGAGGTCGTGCAGCGTCGAGTGCGGCACCGCGGAGCGCTCCACGATGCGATCGATGATGCCGTAGGTCGGCGCGTCGTGGCCGCACTTGAAGCTCGAGAGATCGAGGAGCACGACGTTCGGGTGCCGGGCAGCGAACTTCGCCGCCCAGACCTTCGCGGCGCTGTTGGCGGAGTAGTTCTCCGGCCACACGTCCAGCACCGAGAGCGGGTTGTCGTCCTCGGCGTAGAAGCGCTTGAGCCACTCCTTGTCCTTCGGGATCGAGCGCATCGAGAGGATCGGGTAGCCGAGCACCTGGAACTCGTCCGGGATGCCGTGGTGCAGACCCGGATCGAGGTGGTAGGGGCGGCCGATCACGAGGATCGCGACCTGGTCGTCCATCTCGACCTGCTCGAGGATCGCCTTGCCCTTCTCCTGGATGTCTTCGTCCCAGCTCTTCAGGATCGAAAAACCCTGGTCGGCCGCGAAGTCGCTCTCGTCGCGCGTGAGCCCGAGGCGCTCGCCGAACGCCTGGAAGAGCAGCTCCTTCATGCGGACCGGCTCCGCGAAGGAGAAGACCGGGTCGAGGTACTCGATGCCGCGGTCTTTGAAGAAGTCACGCTCCTTCGTGAAAGCCGCTTTGATCACGTCCGGAGTGCCGGCCACGATCGGACACGTCGCGGTGTCCGCGAGCTCCTCCATGAACGACGGGACGTGGGTGAGGATCGGGAAGAAGATCGCGTCGATCGGCTTGTTCGGATGCACCTCGAAGAGGAGCTCGTGGATGTGCGCCTGCACGACCTTCGCGGGGTAGCAGGGGTCGACCGAGCCGTACTTGCCTCCCGCGGCGAACATCTCTTCACCCGAGGGGCCGCTGAAGATCACGTTGCGCTTGTCGAGCCCGGCCGCTTCGAAGTAGGTCCGCCAGAACGGGCCGGTCGAGTACATGTTGAGCACGCGCGGCATCGCGATGCGGAAGGCCTTCCGCTTCTGTGCCGCTTCTTCGCCGGAGCGCTCGAAGCCTCGAACGTGCTCGCGGTAGGTGAGCTGACCCCAGAAGTTCCGCTCCGGTAGCTGCTCCTTCAAAGGAGATCCCACCTCCGGCATCGGCGCGATCCCGCGGTGCGGCTGGAAGGCGGTCCGCCCCTCGTACTCCACGAGGTTCGGGAACTCCTTCATGATCGCCTTGCGCTTGCGCACGACCTCCAACATCGCGTCGTGGCTCTCGACCATGCCCTTCTCACACGAGAAGCCGCTGATGTAGCGGGAGGTCGAGCCGTCCGGACGCACCGCGTCGATGAACGTGCGCGAGCAGTGGTTCGCGCAGAAATGACACGTCGTTTCGTCGTCGTTCTTCGTCGAATACTCGAGCGCGATGGCGGCTTCGAGTCCGATGAAGGTCGAGCTGCCGCGGCGCTGCACGACGCGCAGCGTCTCCATGGCGGCGCCGATCGCGCCCGCCTCTCCCGTGTGCGGGTGGACGTAGACCTCGGCCCCCGGCACGCGCTGCTTGATGTAGTCGACCTGCGCCTTGACGGCCGCGAGGTTGTACTGGGTGCCTCCCTGGAGGACGAACTTTCGCCCGAGCGCGGCGAGGCGCGGCACGCCGACGACGTACTGCCAGACGTTCTTCGGGAGCACCTGCGCGAGGCCCGCGAGCAGCTCCTCCTTGGAGAAGCCCTCCTTCTGGAAGTTCACGCGGTCGGTGTCGAGGAAGACGGCGCAGCCGTAGCTGAACTTCGGCGCGAGCTCGGCCTGGAACGCGGTCTCGGCGTAGCTCGTGACGGGAAGACCGAATTGATCGGCCATCGCCTGGAGCAACATGCCGTTTCCGGCGCTGCATTGATTGGAGAGCTTGAACGACTTGATGTCGCCGTTCTCCATGAACAGGACTTTGATGTCCTGACCGCCGATGTCGCAGATGACGTCGACGTCGCCGAAGAGGCTCGTCGCGCTCATCATGTGCGCGACGGTCTCGACGACGTTCACGTCCGCCTTCACGCACTCTTCGAGCACGTCCGCCGCGTAACCCGTCGCGCCAAAGCCGATGACCTCGAGCGTCGCGCCCTCGCGGTTGACCTGCTCCTTCAGCTCCGCGAGGAGATCCTTCGCGTCCTGGATCGGGTTGCCCTTGCTGAGCGTGTAGGCCTTGCGGAGGATCGTGCCGTCCTCACCGAGCAGGACCGCCTTGGACGACGTGCTGCCGCCGTCGAGGCCGACGACCGCGCGCACGTGCTCGCCGGGCGTGAACGGCTTGGGCTGGAACTTCGGGATCCCGTACGCGTCCTTGAACGCGTCGAGCTCGCCTTCGGCCGTGAGCAGCGGCGGTCCCGCGCTCTCGCCGAGACGCTCCTTGCGGCCCTCGTTGATGTACTTCTTGAGGCCCTCGAGGCCGCCGTAGCGACCGACGTCGGCGTCCTCGTGCAGGCCGTACATCACGGCGCCGAACGCGGCGTAGAGGTCGCTGTTCTTCGGCGTGACGATCAGGTCCTCGATCGGCACGTCCTTGGGGTAGTCCCAGCCGCGCTGCTCCCAGGTCTCCGGGATGCGCTTGCGCCAGCACTGCTTGAGGAACTCGAGGTACGTGTTCGGACCGCCGAGCAGGATCACCTCGTGGCGCAGCGTGTTGCCGCGCGTGAGCACGGAGAGGTTCTGCATCACGATCGCGTCCGCGAGCGAGCACATGATCTCGGGCGCGGGGATGCCGGTCTTCACGAGGTTGACGATGTCGGTCTCCGCGAAGACGCCGCACTTGGCCGCGACGTGGTGGAGCTTCGAATCGTCGAAGGGGAGCTTGGCGGCGGCGTAGGGATCGATGCCCGCCTTGATCATGCACTTGTCGATCGTGGCGCCGGTGCCAGACGCACACTTGTCGTTCATCGAGCAAGAGGCGGTCTTCTCGCCCTTCTCGTTCTCCTTGAAGATGATGATCTTCGCGTCCTGACCGCCGAGCTCGACGACCGAGCCCGCGTTGGGGTGGAGGCGCTCGACCGCGAGGGTGACCGCGTTGACCTCCTGGACGAACTTCGCGCCCAGCGGTCCCGCGAGCGGACCGGAGCCGCTGCCGGTCACGAAGACGCGGATCTTCTCGCGTGGCATGCCTTCGAGCGCGGCGCCGATGCGCACGAGGAACTCGAGGACCTTCTCGGGCTGCTTGGTGTGGTGGCGCTGGTAGTCGCTCCACACGATCTGCTTCGTGGCCGGGTCGACCACGACCGCCTTCACGGTGGTGGAGCCGACGTCGATGCCGATCACCGCCTCGTCGAGGAGCGCGCCGATCTTCTCGCCGTTCTTGTCCGCGCTCGTCTGCGATCCGTCTGCCATGGAAGCCCCCTCGGCTCTCGACGTGGTGGACGGTACGAGGTGCGCTCGGCCTGAATCCGAACCGCACAGGCACCGCCCAACGCTGACGTCAGTGTCAGTTCGTAGGCCGACGCGAGCGGGACTCCCAAGAAAAATCGTCCGAGGTGACGTCACGTCACCGCAGAGTCCGAGGATTTGGCCCTCAATGCGCGTCGAGCGGATGACCTAACGTCATGTCGGTTTCGAACGGGTGACCTTGTCCGAAAAACCCCGTGGTTTCGCGTGGGTCGCACGTGCTACCACAGAACGTTCCGTTGGCGCCGTTCGTGGAACGCGCGCTGCGGCTGACGTTTGGCCCTGATGTCCCGTGCCGCCGCCATGACCTCGCCTCGCCGTGAGCTTCGCCGTCGCCAACTGCTCGAGGCGGCGCGCGACGTGTTCGCGGAGAAGGGCTACGTGGCGGCCACGGTCGACGACGTCGTCGCGCGCTGCGGGGTCGCGCGTGGGACCTTCTATCTCTACTTCGACGACAAGCTCGACGTGTTCGGCGCGCTGGTGTCGGACTTCTTCGCGCGCGTGGCGGGCAGCATCCGACCCATCGATCTCTCGCCGGGGGCGCCGCGTCCACGCGA
Organism: Myxococcota bacterium; assembly: GCA_025453555.1. GTDB lineage: Bacteria > Myxococcota_A > Polyangia > Polyangiales > Houyiibacteriaceae > JACKEH01. Next base: position 6,389 of record JALOQC010000288.1, read on the forward strand.
GCAGCTCCGCACGAACCTGCACCGCGTGGTCGGTCTCGCGCTCGCCGAGCCGCGCCTCGTGACGATCACCTTCGGCACCGCGTTCGGCGTGGACCCCGCGCTCGACGAGCGGCTCGCGCGTTTCTACGGCGCGCTCTCGACCTTCATGGACGAGACGCTCCAGACCGGTCAGCAGCTCGGGCTCGTGCGCGCGGGCGATCGTCGGCTGATGCTGAGCATCGCGATTGGCGGCCTCCAACAGCTCCTGCGCGACGCGGTCGGAGGCCAGGTGCCAAGCGACGAGGACGCGCTCGTCGACGCCGTGATGGACTTCCTCGAAGGCGGCCTGCTGGCGCGGGCGTGACGATGCACGGAGCACGTTGACGTCGACGTGGTCTGGGTGCGTGCCATGGGGCATCCGCTCGCCGAAGGAAATGCCAAGCATCTTCGAGCGCGAGTGGATGCCTCGGGGTGCGTGCCCAGGGCGCGAGGCGCCTACGCCGATCCTGGATCACGCTCGAGCTTGGCGGCCGAGCGAGACGGCTCTACACCGTTTGCTTCCGGAGGACCTCATGCGCCAGCTCGCCACGCTCACGTTCGCGTCTCTTCTTCTCCTCGGAGCGCACACCGCTCCGGCTGGAGCGCAGGAAGCTGCCCAGGACGGCGCGACCACACCGAGCGTGGCGCAGGCGCTTCCCGACTACGCAGCAGGCGCATTGCAGCTCCGCCCGAGCGTCGGCTGGAGCGTGGTCACGGGCGAGCGCACGCACGGGCTCGGCGGTGGGCTCGAGCTGATCCGCTTCCCGAACGCGTCGCGGTGGCGCTGGGGCGTCTTCGCCGAGGGCTTCGGTGAGCTCGACGGGGCGGCACGCTTCGCGGGCGGGCTCTCGGCGGGTTACGGGATGTTCGGCATCCAGGCGGGCGTCGCGCACCGCACCGAGGGCGACTTCGCGGCGGCTACGTCGCTGCAGCTCGCCAAGACGATCACGTTCGGGCCGGTGGGCGTCGCGATGCGCATGGGCATCCCGCTGCGCCACTACCAGCCCTCGCAGGCCCCCGCGCTCGAGACGCGCGGCGTGGAGCTCGCGGTGGTGGTGCAGGTCGGCTGGTCGTTCACGCTCAGCGGCGCGCGGCCGGCGCACTCGCACTCGTGCTCGCCGCATGGGCACTCGCACGCGCACTGACGATCGACGTGTCTTCGAGAAGCCCGAGTCGACCGGACTCGGGCTTCTTCCGTTTAGGCAGAACTGAAACGCGGAATCTGAAACGCGGAACCTGAAAACCGGAATCCGAAACGCGGAACCCGGAACGCGGATTCCGAAACGCAGCGTGCTCTGCCCCGGCGTCTTCGTCCGCCGCGGCTCTAGATAGAGCCTGATCCAGGATCGGCGTCGGCGCTTCGCGCCCTGAGCACGCACCCTGACGCATCCTCTCGCGCTCGAAAATACCCGGCATTTCCTTCGGCGAGCGGATGCCCCATGGCACGCACCCAGACCACGAATCACTCAACGCCGATCCTGGATCAGGCTCTATCGCGGCATCGAGCGCAGCAGGGCCGGAAGGTGCGCGCGCTCCCACGCCTCGGTGCGGAGATGATCCGGGTACGCGGCCTCGCGGCGCCGAAACTCCGGCGTGTGGAAGAAGGTCTTGCCGTTGGCCTCCACCGCGGGGAGCGCGTGGTGGAGCATCTCGTGGTGCACGACGGTGGCGACCACGAAGTGCGGCACCCACGCCTGGTCGAGGACGGGGTGGATGCGCACGAGCTTCTCGGCCGGCGTGTACGTGCCGAGCTGTAGCCCACGCTGACCGCGCTTGCGCCGCGTGAGGCGACCCCACGTGATGTGCACGCCGTCGAAGGTCTCCGTGAAGCGGGGCAGGAGCGTGTCGAAGATGGCGCGCAGATCGTGGTGCGCGCCGCGGGTGCGGAGGACGGTGCGGCGCTCGCGCGGCTTCGTGATGAGCGTGCGGTTGGCCGCGATGAACGCCTCGATCGCTTCGCCTGCCTCGCGTTCGCGGCGCCCGAGGTAGCGCACGATCACGTCGACGAAGCTCTCGTCCGCGTCGAGGAACATGCGGTGCAAGCGCACCTCGATCACACCTTCGCCGCGCCGCGCTGAGAGCATGGTGCGGCGGTTGTCGGTCACGGTGAGGCGCACGGGCTGGCCGAGGCCGAGCGCGAGGCGCTGCGCGAGTCGGAGCGCGGGTGGATCCGTCGGCGGCTGACCCCGCCGACTGAACGGATCGTCCTGCTTGGCGGCGTCGACGAGGCGCCCCGAGAGGCGCGCGAGCTCTTCGACGCGGCGCTGCGCGGCGTCCTGGCGCGCGCGCTGCGCGGCGAGCGCGTCTTCGGGTGAA
>JALOQC010000289.1 GCA_025453555.1 Myxococcota bacterium
CGTCCGAAGGCGCCCGCGCTCCCTCCGCCGTCCTGAGGCGAGACGTCCATCCGTCCCGAATCGAGACGAGTGTGGGAGCTTCGGCGTCAGCTTCGTTCGCGCTCTCGACCGTGCATTCCGCCCGTGCGGGACGACGACACGGTCCGCGACGATGGCACGATTCCCGAAGTGAAGCTGCCGACCGGAGTCGGCCGGATCGGCCTCGCGCCACGAGCTCGGGTGCGTTCGTGCTGGACCTCGGTTGAGGAGGTTGCCCGCCTTCGTGTCGAGCAGCGAACCACGACCTCGAACGAAATGGCGCCGAGTCGATGAACCGCGTTGCGTCGGATCGAGCTTGAGGGCCTCGCAAGGATCGAAAGAAGACGAAGAGAGTGCGAGTCATGAGTACAAATCTACACCGTTGGTTGCTGTGCGTGTTGATGGGGTGCACCGCGACGGGAGCGCCGGGGCCGACCGAGCGACGAGACGCGGGTGGTGGTGGGCTGGATTCTGGGGGCACGGACGTGGGGACGCCCGGTCCGGAGGCGGGACTGACCGAAGGTCGATGTCTGGACGATTCCGATTGTGAGTCGGGGGCGTTCTGCTCGAGCGTGAGGACGTGTGTCGCGATGGGGGGCTGCGCGGTCGACGCCGACTGCGGCGAAGGGCGTGAGTGCGTCGAGGGGGCCTGCGAGATCGGCAGCGAGTGCGGAGGGCGAACTTTTCGCCCCGAGCCGATCCTGCCGAACCTCGCGATCGTCCTCGATCGCTCGTGCTCCATGAGACAGACGGTCGGTGGGGTGTCCAAGTGGGAGATCGCGATCGAAGCGCTGAACGCTTTGACGATGCGCCACGAGGGGCAGATTCGGTGGGGGCTCACCCTCTTTCCCGACGTCGTCGATCCTCGGTGTGAGCAAGACGCCGCGTTCCCGGTGCCCATCGGCGACGCGCGCGAGGCGGCGATTCGAGCCCTCCTCACCGCCGCGCTCGACCGCGACGACCCCTACCATTGCGAGGCGGGGCCGTGTGTCACCAACATCGACACCGCGGTCGAGCAGGCGGCGTCGGAGCCGGCGCTGACGGACTCGACGCGACCGAGCTACGTCCTCTTGGTCTCGGACGGGAAGCAATCGTCTTCGTGCAACGGCGGCTCGGACGCCAGGACGGAGGTGGCGATCGAGCGACTGCGGGCGGGCGGGGTGCGAACCTTCGTGGTGGGGTTCGGGGGCGAGGTCGACCGAGGTTCGTTGTCGACCTTCGCGACCCTCGGCGGCACCGCCCGCGCGGAGGAGCCCGTCTACTTTCAGGCCGACGACGCGGAGGCGCTGGTCGGCGCGTTCGAAGACGTCGCCGCGAGCATCGTGAGCTGCGAGTTCGCGATCGACGACGTCCCGGCGGAGCTCGAGCGCGTCTCGGTCTTCCTCGACGGCGCGCTCGTCGCCCGGGACGAGGCGCGAGCCGACGGGTGGGCGGTGGACGGCACGACCCTGACGCTCTTCGGGTCTCCGTGTGAAACGCTGCGCGAAGGCGGGGAGCTCGAGGTGGTCTTCGCCTGCGAGCCGAGCGTCGACTGAAGCTCGGTCCGGTCGGTCGGACGACGGCGCGAGGCACGATCCGCGAGGATCTCGAAATGCTCATGACCCGAGGAGAGCTTCTTCCTCGGGGTACGCCGTCGCACGGCCTTCGTGGGCGCGACGACCGTCCGTCCCGCTTCTCGAGTCCGCTGCCTCGAGGTTCTTCGGGCGTTCGACCACGTGGGGCGCGACGCGTAGACTCACCGGGTGAGACGCGTGTCGGTCTTCGCGGTCTGGCTGGCGTGGGCGATGCCGACCCACGCGCAGGCGCCCGTGGAGCCCGAGGATTCGTCCGGCGTCGAGGTTTCGGCCGACGAAGCGCCCGCCGACGGAGACACATCGGGCGCTTCGGGCGCTTCGGGCGCTCCGGGCTCGGACGCTCCGGGCTCGGACGCTCCGGGCTCGGACGCTCTGGGCTCGGACGCTCCGGGCGATTCGAGCGCGGCGCGCGATCCCGGAAGGGACGACGGGCCGAGCGCGGAGTCGAGTCCGCCGAGCCGCCCCCGCGTCGGCGTGATGGTGCTCGCGGTGTCTCCCGAGGACGCCGCGCTCGCGGAGGGGCTCGGCGAGGTGTTGCTCGCGGCGATCGCGGGGCGCGACGCGTTGCGGCTCGTCGGCAAGGAAGAGATTCAAGCCGCGCTCGGTCACGACGACGCGGCGTCGCTCGGCTGCCTCGCCGCGCCCGCGTGCCTCGGGCAGCTCGGCGTGCAGCTCGGGCTCGGGGAGCTCGTCGCGGTGACCCTCGGGCGACGCGAGGGAGGCTTCGCGTTCGATCTCGGGCGCTTCGATCCGCGCACCGGCGAGCGTCTCGCGCACGTGTTCCGCGAGGTCGACGCGGACGAGGTCGGCGCCCTGGCGGACGCGATGCTCGCCGCGCTGTCGGCGTCCGAAGAGGTGCCCCCGGCGGCTGCCGCGCGGGTGGTCCTGACCGTCGCGCCGCATCACGCGACGGTGCGGATCGATGGGCGCGTGGTCGCGACCTCGGACGCGATCGAGCTGTCACCGGGGGCCCATCGCTTGGTGGTGCACGCGGATGGGTTCGTGAGCGTGGAGCGGACGCTCGAGCTCTCACCTGGCGAGCGTCGCGACGTGGACGTGGCGCTCGCGTCGAACGCGCTCCCGCCGCCTCCTGCCACCGAATCCCCGCGCGACGAGCGCCGCGCGCCGTGGACGGTGATCGCGATCGCGTCCGGCGGCCTGGCCGTGGGCGCGGGGGCGCTCGGCCTCGGTCTCGGGGTGCGCTCGCAGAGGGCGGTCGACGAGGGGGTGACGCGCGCGGAGGCGCTGGCGCAGGTGGAAGCTCGTCGCCGCGACGCGCGCATCGCGAACGTGGGCTGGGTCGTGGGCTCGGCCGCGCTCGCGACGGCGGCGGTGACGGCGGTGCTCGCGTGGCGCGGACGGCGCGAGGGTGTGGCGCTCGTGCCGATCGAAGGCGGCGCGTTGGCGTCGATCGAGGTGCGGCGATGATCGCCCACATCGTCCGTGCTGGTCGCCCGTCGCTTCGGGGCGCCCGCTCGACGTGGATGGCCTGCGCGCTCGCGTTCGGATCCCGCGCGAGCGCGGTGGTCCTGATGGTGATCGGCTCGCTCGCGGGGTGCACGGTCGACGACGGCTTCCTCGACGAGCGCCTCTTCCCCTGCGAGGGGCCGCGCGACTGCGGCGATGGTTGGGGCTGCGTGCGCGGGACCCCGTACGCGGAGGACTTCTGCGCGCCCGAGTGTGGCGCGATGAGCTGCGACGGAATCTGTACCGTGCAGGGCGACGACGCGCTCTGTTTGCGCGGTTGTCGACTGCGCGACGACGGGACGAGCTCGGATTGTCCGAGCGCAGACTTCGCGTGTGTACGCACCAGCGCCGAGCGCGACGAAGGCGTTTGTTATCCGGTGCGGACCTGCCGTGGCTCGAACGATTGTCTGCCCGGTGAGGTCTGCCTCGCGGAGCTCGTCGGGCTCGGGCCGGACGATCCGGAGAGCAACGGTTTCTATTGCGTGCCGGCACCCGATCCCGTCGAGGGCTGCCCCTCGCGCTCGCAGGAGGTTCGGCTCGAGGACGGTACGCCGCTCTGCGTCGCGACCTGTCAGCCGCCCGACACGCGCTGCCCGCCCGGCTTCGGCTGCCTCTTGCAGAGCGCGGTCCTCTCGGACGACTCCGAGGTGCTCTGTTTCCCCGGCCTCTACGGCGTGCCCTGCGACGACGACACCAACTGCTTGCTCGGCCGCTGCCTCGACACCGGCGCGGCGGGCAAACAGTGCACGCTCGACTGCGACGCCGCCGCACGGCTCGCGGGCGGCTGCGAAGGGCTCTCGAGCCTCGCGTCGGTGGTGTCGTCGCTGACCTTCGAGTGCGATCCGGAGGCGGGCGAGAGCGGCCTCTGCGTCACGCGCTCGGGCATCGGGTTCTTGTGCACCACGCCGGAGAGCGACGCGTACGTGTGTGGCGACGGGCTCTCCTGCGAGACCTTCCGCACCGGCGACGGCGACGTCCGCATCTGCACGAAGGCGTGCCGCACCGATCGCGACTGCAACGCGCAGGGTTCGTTCGTGAACTACTGCCAGCCGCTGCTCACCGGGAACGTGTGTCTGCCGCGCTTCGGCTCGGGCGCGCGCTGCGCGGACGGAAGGCAGTGCGTGAGCGGCGCGTGCGAGCGCGGCGTGTGCGAGTGACTGTGCGAGTGACTGTGCGAGTGACTGTGCGAGTGACACCGTGTGAGTTACACCGTGTGAGTGACACCGTGTGAGTGACACCGTGTGAGTGACACCGTGTGAGTGACACCGTGTGTGAGTGACACCGTGTGTGAGTGACACCGTGTGTGAGTGACACCGTGAGTGACGGCGCGCAGGGCCTGACGCGGTCGAAAGCTTGCCGCCGGGCGGGCGCGAGGGCATGACGAGGACGTGGACGCCAACGCCGCCATCGGGGTCTTCGATTCGGGTCTCGGAGGGCTCACCGTCGCGCGCGCGATCCGCGCCGCGCTCCCGGACGAGCGGCTCGTGTACCTCGGCGATACCGCGCGGGTGCCCTACGGGACGCGCAGCGCACACACGGTGATCCGCTACGCGCGCACGTGCGCGGCGCACCTCGAGAAGCGGGGCATCAAGGCGCTCGTCGTGGCGTGCAACACCGTGAGCGCCGTCGCGCTCGACATGCTCCGCGTGGAGCTCGATCTGCCGGTCCTCGGCGTGATCGGCCCCGGGGCGCGAGCCGGCGTGGCAGCGACGCGCAAGGGCAAGCTCGGCGTGATCGCGACCCGCGGCACCATCGCGTCGGGCGCGTACGTGCGCGCGGTGGCGTCGATTCGATCGCGGGTCGAGGTGTTCGGACAAGCCGCGCCGCTGCTCGTGCCGCTCGCCGAAGAGGGCTGGATCACCGGCGAGGTGCCGGAGCGCGCGGTCGAGCGGTACCTGCAGCCGCTCGCGGACGCGGGCGTCGACGCCGTGGTGCTCGGCTGCACGCACTATCCGCTGCTGCGCCCGGTGATCGAGGACGTCGGCGCGCGGCTCTTCGAGGGTGGCCTGCGGCTCGCGGACGGCGCCGAGGCGACCGCGGCCGAGCTCGCGACGATGCTCACCGAGCGCGAGCTCCGCGCGACCGGTCCGGGCGGGCTGGAGATGCTGGTGACCGATCTGCCAGATCGTTTCGCGGAGGTGGCGTCGCGCTTCCTCGGTGAGGACGTCGACGCGCTCGCGGTGAAGCAGGTCGATCTCTGAGCGTCGCGGCGCGCCGTGCACGGCGAGCGTCGCCTCCTCCGGTCTACGAGCCGGAATCGGCGAGCTCCATCGCTCTCTATCGCTCCGAGCCCGCGAACTGCTCGAGCACCCGAGGCAACCGACGCGCCCACGACGCTTCGTCGTGCGCGCCTTCTGGATCCTCGAGCCACGTCAGCTTCGTCCCGTCGTAACCGAGCTCTTCGAGCAGCGCGATCATCTCGCGGCCGCGGTCGGTCGCGAGGCGCTCGATGATCGCGTTGTGCGCGCCGCCCTCGCGTACGAGGCCCCAGTCGATCCAGAGGCGCGGGCGTGCGTCGCTCGCGAGCAGCGCGCGCACGGGCGTGACGAGCGCGCTCTCCGCGACCGAGCCGTCACCGACCGCGCCATCGGTGCGCGAGTCGAGGCCGGCCCAGAAGCTCGGGCTCAGCGCGCCTGCGAAGGAGAAGGTCTCCGGGTGACGCGTGATGGTGAAGAAGGCCGCGAGGCCGCCATGCGAGGAGCCGACGATCGCGGCGCGTGCCGGTGCGGTGCGGTAGTGGTCGTCGACGAAGGGCTTGAAGCAGGTGGCGAGGCTGCGCGCGTAGTCGGAGACGCCGCAGCAGCTTCGGCCGGGGAGCCACTCCGCGTGGGTGTACTCGCGCTCGCGCTCGATCGGGTGGATCGCCACGAGCACGACGGGCTCGATCCGCTCGGCCGCGCGCAGATCGCTGACCGCGCGCGCGGCTTCCCACGCATCGGGCGACGCGCCGCCCGGCCAAAACGTGGTGTTGCCGTCGTTGAAGTAGACGACGGGCAGACGCGCGGTGCTCTCCGCGTAGTCGCGCGGCAGGAAGACGTGCACGCGACGTGGTGCACCGCACGCGGAGAACGCGTCGTAGGTGTGGAAGACACCGCCCGCGTGGCCCTCGTCGTGGAAGACCGCGGTCTGGCCCCCGAGGGTGAAGGTGTTGGAGGCGAAGCGATCGCGCTCGGGGACGAGCGGGGCGCGGGGTGGGGGCGTCCACGGGCCGGCCTCGGTGCTGCCGCCGGCGTCGGTGCCGCCATCGCTCGTGCCGGCGTCGGGCGTGCCGCCGTCGGCGTCGGGCTCGCTCGCGTCGAGCAAGTCCGCGTCGAGCGGCGCGCTCGTGGCGTCGGTGGTGCTCGCGTCGCGCGCACCCGCGTCGCGGCCGGGGATCGACGCGTCGAGCGCGAAGCCTCCGTCGTTCGCGCACGCGAGCCCGCACACGAGCGCGAGGAGTCCCATCGATCGGGTGAGCGTCATCGCAACCGCTCCTCCAGTCGCGCCAGACGCTCGCGCCAGCCCGGAGCCTCGGCGTCGCGGGCTTCGCTCGTGTCGAAGAGCGAGTGCAGCAGCTCCAGCGTGGTGCCTTCGGGGCCATCCACGAGCACGAGGAAGACCTTCGTCTCGACCCCGCCACGCACGAGGCCGAGGGTGAGCGACTTCGGCGGGTCGATGTGCAGCACGCGACCGCCTCCGAGCGCGTCGTTCCAGCTCGTGCCGCGTTCGTGGAGCGGGACGTCGATGCCGAGCCAGGCGCCGTCGACGAGGGCGTCGAAGACCTCGAACGCGCGGCGCGGGAACACGCGATGCTCGCGATGCACGGGGTTCACGCGAGTCACTCTGTCGCGATGCACGCCGGCGCACAAGGCATCGGTCGTGCGCGCTTGGTCGGCCACGCGGCTCGCTCGACGGTGGGCTCGGCGCTCGGAACGCGCGACCGCTCGCTCGATCAGCTCGCGCGTCGGTACGCGACGGAGAACACGACGTCGCTCGGCAGCCGCTCGGCGTGGATGCGGGTCTCGAAGCGCAGGGTCGAGCCGTCCTCCGAGAAGCGCAGCTTCAGCGTGAGCGTCGCGTCTTCGTTCGAGTAGCGCTGGATCAACGTGTGCCCGTCCCAACGCTGGCGCGCGCTGAGCTCCGTGCCGAGCGCGTCGGTGATCGGATGGCGCGAGTCGTCGACGGGCGCCACCAGGTCGTAGAACGTGCCGACCTTCACGCGCAGCCGCTCGCCATCGCGGCGCAGCTCGATCGCTTGGTGGATTGGCAGGCCCTCGCGGAGGCGGCGTCGCGCGATGGGGCGCGCGATGAAGTTCATGTCCTCCACGACGGCTTCGACCGCCGCGTCACGCGCCTGCCCGGCCCGGCTCGCGTCCACCACCACCCAGCGGCCTTCGTGCGTGGGCGCTTGCGCGAGGGTGGGCGAGGCGACGACGAGGGCGAGGGCGAGGAGACTTCGGGACATCGGTCTTCAGTATGCCGCATCGGCGCGCGGGAGCTTGCGCCGCGTCGGGCGGAGGGAGCGCGTGCGACGCGGCGACCGGGCTCGCGATTCACATCGGTTCCGCGGCCCGACGGTTTCGCGAGCGGGATGACGTGCGCCGAGCGCGCCGAGCGATCAAGCTCCGCGCCCCATGGAGACCGCGGACCTCGACTTCGAGCTGCCCGAAGAGCTGATCGCGCAGGCCCCCCTGCCGGAGCGCGACGCGTCGCGTCTGCTCGTGATCGACGCCAACGCGACGGGCCTCGTCGACGCGAGGTTCGTGGACTTGCCCTCGATGCTCCCGCCCTCGCTCTTCGTGGTGAACGACACGCGGGTGCTGCCCGCGCGGCTGCACGGTCACAAGCCGAGCGGGGGTGCGCTCGAGCTGCTGCTCGTCGAGCGGCTCGAGGTCGAGGCGGCCCGCGAAGGGCAGGCGCCGGCGGAGCGTTGGCTCGCGCTCGGTCGCACGTCGAAGGGGTTGAAGGTCGGCAGCACCGCGCGCTTCGCGGAGCTCGACGGCGAGATCTTGGAGAAGCGCGACGAAGGTTACGTCGTGGTGCGGCTCGTCCCACATGCGCGCGACGTCGCGTCCGCGCTCGAACGCGCGGGGGAGATGCCGCTGCCGCCGTACGTGAAGCGCGCGCCCGACGCGAGCGATCGCGATCGCTACCAGACCATCTTCGCGCGCGAGACGGGCTCGGTGGCGGCGCCGACCGCGAGCCTGCACTTCACGCCGCGGGTCGTCGCAGCGATGGAGGCGGCGGGTCACTCCTTCGCGGAGCTCACGCTGCACGTCGGACCCGGCACCTTCCGCCCCGTGAAGGCCGAGCGGCTCGAGGACCACGTGATGCACGAGGAGCGCTTCGCCGTGAGCGACGCCTGCGCGACCGCGATCGACCACGCGCGACGCGAGGGACGCGCGGTGGTCGCGGTCGGCACGACGGTGACGCGCACGCTGGAATCGGTGGCGGACGGAGATCGTGTGCGACCGGGGGAGGGGCGCACGGGGATCTTCTTGCGACCGCCCTACCGCGCGAAGGTCGTCGATCACCTCGTGACGAACTTCCACCTTCCGCGCTCGACCTTGATCGCGCTCGTGTACGCGCTCGGCGGCGAGGCCACGATGCGCACGGCCTACGCGTACGCGGTGCGCGAGCGCTACCGCTTCTTC
>JALOQC010000016.1 GCA_025453555.1 Myxococcota bacterium
ATCCAGTCTTCGCGTTCGGTCATGGTCGGCTCGTCACTCGGTCGGATCGTTCGGACCGCTCGGGGCGCTCGGAGCGCTCTGGAACATCATCGGGTCACTGGGTCGCCCCGTCCGCTCCCACTCGGCTCGGAACGACCGGAGGGCGCGGAGGATCAACACGTCGAAGGTGCCGAGCTTCACATCGAGGAGGTCGGCGCACTCTTGGCGCTCTTTCTCCTCGAAGAATCGAAGCTCGATGGCGCGCCGGTAGCGCGGGTTCAAGGCGTCGAGGCAAGCGCTCACGCGATCGCGCAGCCGCGCCATCTCGTGTTTGTCCTCCAGCGCCTTGCCGGGGCCGTCCGGGGCATCGGCGAGCGGCCCGAGCAGCTCCTCCAGGCTCGTCAGCGCACGCCCGGTGCGTTGCTTCACGCGGTGCAGGTCGGTCGCCTTGTTGGCCGCGATGCGCACCAGCCAGAAGTAGAACGAGACCCCGCGGCTCTCGTATTGGTGCAGGCGCTCGAGCGCCACGCGGAACGTCTCCGCGAGCGCGTCCTCCGCGGCCGGACGGTTGCCGAGCTTCGGAAGCAGCACGCGCGAGAAGAGCGGCGGCGCGTACTCCCGGTAGAGCTCGCCGAACGCCGCGCGGTCCCCGGCCTTCGCGCGGGCGAGGCACTGGTCCTCCCAACGCAGCCGGTCCCGGCTCTGCAGATCGTCGCTCCGCACCCTCCGACTCCGCCCCTCCGACGTCGCCCGCCGGCCCACGCGTTCGTTCGCGCGCGCCGCTCTCGTCCGGCCTTGTCGTACGTTCCTGCATGGCGTTCAAGGGTCGAACGCACGGGGGCGCGGGAGCTTACAGGGGACTTCGTGCACACGAAAAAACGCGCGATGCAGAGATCCATCGGTCTCCCGATGGCTCTGCATCGCGCGCTCCTCGCGTCGACCCGAGAGGGGTCACCGCTGCTCGTGCTCGCTGCAGCCGCGCGGATCGAGCGCCGAGCTCACCACGTGTCGGCGATGAGCCCCGTGCCCGTGGAGAGGTTCACCGGCCAGTCGAAACGGCTGTTGCGCCACGTGAAGACGTCGTCGTTTCCGTCGCCGTCGAGGTCCCCGACCTGCACGTCCGTGGACGCCGCCGCCGCGCCCGCCCACGTGCGGAAGTTGAAGCCGGTGCCGGTGGAGAGGTTGACCGTCCAATCGGTTTCGGTCGGAGCAAACTCACGAACCGCGGAGCCGGTTGCACGTCGAGTGCGTCGGCGCGGCGCTCGATGCGCAGGTCGACTGCACGTCGTGTCGAGGGATGTCGCGCCGCGCGAGTCGCGTGGGCACGGAGTCGCTCGCACGGCGTCCGCTCGGCTCGCGGTGCTTACTCGCCGCGCGGCTTCTTCCGCTTCGCCCGGTAGCGCACGCGGATCGGAGTGCCTTCGAAGCCGAAGCGGTCGCGGATCGCGTTGACCACGTAGCGCTGATACGAGAAGTGCACGTAGTCGGGGTAGTTCGTCACGACCACGAAGGTCGGCGGCGCGGTCTCGGCCTGCGTCACGTAGTAGAGGCGCACCGATCGGCCGGCCTGGGTCGGTGGCGGGTGGCGATCGAGGACCTCCTCGAAGAAGCGGTTCATCTCCGCCGTCGCCACGCGCTTGCGGTGCTCGGCGGTGGCTTGCGCGACGGTGTCGACGAGCGACTTGACGCCTCGACCGCTCTTGGCGCTGAGCGTGACGATCGGAGCCCAGGGCGCGAAGGAGAGGATCTCGCGCGCACGACGGCGCACGTCCTTCTGCTCCTCCGCGCTCATCAGATCCGCCTTGTTCAGGCCGATGACGAGCGCGTTGCCGCGATCGACCGCGAGGCCCGCGATCTTCGCGTCTTGCTCGCCCACGCCCTCGTGCGCGTCGATCATCAGCACGACCACGTCGCTGCGCTCCATCGCGCGGATCGCGTGGTAGACGCTGAGCGCTTCGACGCCCTTCGGATCGACCTTCGCCTTGCGGCGCACGCCTGCGGTGTCGATGAGCACCATGCGGTGCCCGCCGCGCTCGAGCAGCGTGTCGATGCTGTCGACGGTGGTCCCGGGGCGCGAGTCGACGAGCTGCCGCTCTTCGCCGGTGAGGCGGTTCACGAGCGACGACTTGCCCGCGTTCGGGCGTCCGACGATCGCCACGCGCGGGATGTCGAGGTCGACCGCGTCGCCTTCCTTGTCCTCCGGGAGCTGCTGAGCGATCTCTCCTCCGGGAGCTGCTGAGCGATCTCCTCTTCGAGGTCGCCGAAGCCGCGGCCGTGAAGCGCGCTGATCGGGAAGATCCGTTCGACGCCGAGCTCGTAGTAGACGGTCGAGTCGATCGCGAGCGACTGCGAGTCGGCCTTGTTCGCCACGAAGAGCACCGGTTTGCCGGCATCGCGCAGCAGTCGCACCGCTTCGCGGTCGGCGGGCACCGGATCGACGGATCCGTCGAACACGCAGAGCACGAGGTCGCACTCCTGGAGCGCGAGCTTCACGTGCGTGTTGATGCCGGCCTTCATCGGATCGTCGCTGTCCGGATCGAAGCCGCCGGTGTCGATGAGCACGTAGTCGCGCCCGAGGCTCGTCGCGTCGGCGTAGTGCCGGTCGCGCGTCACGCCCGGCACGTCCTCCACGATCGCGATGCGCTGCCGCGCGAGGCGGTTGAACACCGTGCTCTTGCCGACGTTCGGTCGCCCCACGATCGCGACCATCGGACGCGGGCCCGTCGCGTTCGCGGGCAGCGGCTGCTTCTTGCGGGTGCGGACCGGTCGGCCGCGCTCTTCACCGCGACGATCGTCGCGCTCGTAGTCTTCTTCTTCGTTCATCACGAACCTCGAGAGGTGCGTGCCGTCTCCGGCTTCGCATGCCATCGGCGACCGAAGTCACCCGTGTTCCTCGGCGACGCGCGTCGCCCGTGCTCTCGGCGAGCGCTCAGCTCTGCCCCTCGGTCGCCAAGCGACGCGCCTTGGTCGGATCGGCCGTCCAACCCTCGATCACCTTCACCCAGAGCTCGAGGTGGACGCGACAATCGAGGAACTGCTCGATGGCCTGGCGCGCCTCGGTGCCGATCGTCTTGAGGCGCTCGCCGCCCTTGCCGATCACGATGCCCTTGTGGCCGTCCTTCTCCACCACGATCGTCGCGTGGATGCGGGTCATCGGCCCTTCTTCCATGCGGTCGATGAGCACGGCGGCGCCGTACGGGACTTCTTTCTGCACGTGGCGGAGCACGGCCTCGCGGATCATCTCGCCCACGAAGAAACGTGTCGGGCGATCGGTGAGGAACTCCGGATCGTCGTAGAGCAGACCTTCCGGCAGGTGCGCGCGGATCTCTTTCGTCAGCGCGTCGAGGTTCACGCCGCGCTGCGCGGACACCGGCACCACGGCGACGAAAGGACGCAGCGCCTGGTACGCCTCGAGGAAGGGCAGCAGGAGCTGCTTGTTCTTCAGCCGGTCGACCTTGCTCACCGCGAGGATCACCGGCGTCTTCAGCCCGTCGAGCATCGCGAGCGCGGGTCGGTCGGCGTCGCGCACCTCGAGGTTCGGCTTGTCGCCGCGCGTGTCCGAGGGCGACTCCGTGAGGAAGACGATCACGTCGGCTTCCGCGAGCCCGAGCTGCGCCTGCTCGACCAACACCTCGTGCAGCGCGCTCCGCGGCGTGAGCAGCCCGGGCGTGTCCACGAACGCGATCTGGGTCGGAGGCCGCTCGATCGAGCACACGCCCAGGATCGCGGTGCGCGTGGTGCCGGGCTTGGGCGTGGCGATCGCGAGGCGCTGCCCGAGCATGCGGTTCATCAACGTCGACTTCCCGACGTTGGGGCGTCCGACGATGGCACATCGTCCGGCACGCGGGGTCTCGTCTCGCTCGTCCATGGTCACGCTTCTCGGGGGGCTTCCGCTCTTCGCGGGGGCGGCATCTTGGACGGAGCGAGGGGTCCGGTCGAGGAGTCGTGCTTTCGCCAGGCGATGCCGCTCGGCGAGCTGTCCTCGCTCGGCACCGTGTTGTCGTGGGACGAGGCGCGTTCCACCGGTCTGGCGTTCGACGAGACTACCGCGACGGTGCCGCAGGGACGCGGGCGATGAACTGTAGGAAGGGCGCGCGGCCCGTGATCTGCGGGTCGGCTTGGTGGGCGCGCTGCGCGAGCGCGCGGGCCTTGCGGTGGGCTTCGAGGGCGATGCTGCGGGGGACGCCGGGCGGGAGGTGGCCGACGAAGCCGTGACCTCCGGCGCCTTCGAGGATGATCACCGTCGCGTCCCAGAAGAGCGCGGAGAAGAGGACCAGCAGATCCGGGTCCTGGGTGCGATCCGCGAGGAGCGCGATCTCGCGCAGGCGCTCGGGCTGCACGGGGCGTCGCGCGATGGCGGCCGCTTCGTCGAGCAGGTCGAGGCCGCCGAGGCGCACGAGCACGTCGACGATCTCGGTCGCGTGACGTCGGGCGTCGGTGTTCTGCCGCAGCGCGCGGAACGAACGCGCGAGCGCGCCGCTCGACATCGCGGTGTCGAAGGCGGTGCGCACCGGCGCGACGGGGACGGCGAGGCCGATGCCCTGCACGCCGCGGGTCGGATCTCCGCGCGCGACCACGAGGCCGATGAGGTTCTCGCGCTCGTCGATGAGCGGCCCGCCGGAGTTGCCCGGATTGACGCTGATGCCGAGCTGCAAACGTCCGTCGTCCAGCGCCGCGCTCACGATGCCGCGCGTCGACTGCGGCTGCTCGCGTGAGGGATCGAGCGGGTAGCCGATCGCGTCGACGGTCTGCCGCACGCTCAAGGTCGGCGGCTGCTCCGGCAACGGGACGACGTTCTCGAAGGGCACGTCCGCGAGCACGAGGAGCAACGCGAAGTCGAGGGTGTCGTCGCGCATCACGACGGTCGCGGGGAAGGTCCCGCCGCCCGCGGGAAGGCGCACCGCGACGTGGCGCGCGCCTTCGATCACGTGCGCGGCGGTCGCGATCACGCCGCGCGGATCGACCATCACGCCGGTGCCGTGCCCGACGCTCGGGACCCCGACGGTGTGCGTGAAGCGGCTGCCGCGGATGTGGCGCGGGACGACGTCTCCGACTGCGAACACGCGCACGGTCGCGCGATCGACGCGGCCGTATTCGACGGCGCCGAAGGGGTTGGCGTTTGGCGTGGTCGACGTGCCGGCGGTCGCGGGCGGAGCCGGGGGAGGCTGCGCCGCGCTCGGGGTGAGTGGAGCGAGCGCGCAGGCCAGGGTCAGCGCGAGGACGACGAACCGAACGAACGACACGCGCGCAGTGTGCAGGATCGTGGCGCGTCGAACAGGGGACGCCAGGTCGAATCCCGAGTCTCCCGGCGGACGCGCGTGGCGCTCCGAGCGCAAACACGAGCCGTTCGGCAAGCAAGCCCGACGGCTGCTCTCTTTTCGCCCAGATCGGGTCGAAAGAAGCGACGCATCTACCTCAAATGGGGGAGGCGCGGTCGAACGACAGTTGATAAACGCGAGCGGATGTTTCGATCGCGCCTCGTCGTCTTCGCGCTCGTCGTCGGTGCGCTCGGATCCTCCGCTGTGCTCGCGCAACCCGCGGACCCCAACGCGGCGCTCCTCGACACCGGCGAGGCGCTATTGCGCGACGGAGAGGCGGTGGCGGCGCGAGCGGTGCTGCGGCGTGCGCACGAGAGCTCGCCGTCCGTGCGCTCTGCGGGAACGCTCGGGCTCGCGGAGCTCGCGGCGGGTGATCCGATCGCGGCCGACGTGCTGCTCCGAACGCTGCCCGCCGACGACGCGTGGGTGCGTCGCGAGCAGGCGCGCATCACGGCTGCGCTCGCGGAGATCGACCGGCAGGTCGGCGTGGTCGTGCTGCGCGGCGCCGCGGCGGGTCGCGAGGTGCGGGTCGAAGAAGGCGGGGCTCCGCGCCTCGTGGGGACGACGCCGCTCTTGCCGTTTCGGGTGCGGCCGGGGCGCGTGGTGGTGCGCGTGGGGACGGCGAGCCGCGATCTCGTGGTCGGCGCCGGCACCCGCGTCGAGGTCGACTTCGCGACCGAGGTCGCGACGACACCGTTCCCTGAGGGACCGCCCGGTACGCCGAACGACTTCTCCACTCCCTTTCCGACGGGGCCGGACGCGCAGGGCGGCGCGAGCGGCACGCCGAGCGCGCCGAGCACTCCTGGCGCTCCGGGGACGCCAGGCGCCGACGGAGGCTTCGCGTTCGGTGGTCCCGGAGACGTCTCGATTCCGCACACGCTGCGCGAGCGATACGCGCGCGGCGAGGTGGCGGACGTGCCGGTGTCGCGTGGTGAGTGGCAGGCGCCGGATCGGCATCGGAGACTCGCGATCGGCTTCGCGGGGCGTGGGATTCCTTCGTACCGGCAGATCACGAACGCGTTCGACACCGAGGGTTACGCCGATGCCCGCGGCGTGATCGTGCCGTACGTGATGGGGCGGCTGTCGCTGGATCCTCGGTTCGCGGTCGTCGGGCGCCTCGCCGTGCCCGTCGTCGTGAACGGCGAGGGCGGCGGCAGTGTGTTCGACTTTCGTACGGGCACGACGTGGTACGACGAGTGGGACCAGGTGTTCGGGCTCGAGCTCGACGCCTACGCGGAGCTCGACACGGGGCTTCTGTTCATCGACTTCGGGGTTCGCCTGCGACTCTGGTTCGCGCGCTCGCGACAGCGCGTGTCGGTGCGGGGTGACTCGGCGCGCGGCGACGTGCTCCAAGTCGGCCCCACCGTCGGCGCGGTGCTGCGCCCGGGGCTCTGGCTCGATCGTACGCATCGCGTGCGACTCGCGGCGGAGATCGCGGGTGGCAAAGATCTCTTCGAGGTCGGCGGCGGTCTCGAGATCTTCTTCTTTTGATCGATGGAGCCGTCGATGCGTTTTGCGTTCGTCTTCGTTTCGTTCGTGCTCCTCGCGGGCTGCCGCGAGCCCTACGGCATGGGCCACTTCGGTTCGGTGGGTTGGACCCACGACACCTACCGCTTGCGGGTTCGATCCCAGAGCGACGGCTCGTTCGTGAGCCCGAGCTGGCGGGTCTCCTCGCACATGCCGAACGGGCGCGTGCGGCGCGACAACCTCCACACGCGACGGCTCGATCGCGACGACGACGGGCGCGTCGACTACGCGTACCGCGCGCTCACGAACGAGCTGGAGCTCGAGCACCGCACCGACGGCGCGAACCTCTGGGTGAGCACGTTCATCGTGCCGGCGGAGCTGCAAGAGGCGCCGCTGGAGCGGGTCGCGCAGACGTTCGTGTCGGCGCTCTCGGGAACGGATCAGGTGATGTTCCACCGCGGAGGGTGGAACGTCGGCTGGGAGACGTCGCGCTACGAGGCGGTCTCGCTCGAAGAGATGCCGGCGGCGGTTCGGGGCTACGCGGCGCACCTGACGGTGCTCGAAGTGCAGCGCACGGACTCGAACGGCGCGACGGGCGCGGCGCGCGCGGCGTTGACGATCGTGCGTCCACCCTTCGCGTGGCGGGAGGAGAAGCGCGACGGCTCGTTCCGCGAGTGGCCGGTGCTCGTGGTGATCGGATACGTCGCGGGCGCGGACGCGTTCGGGCGTCATTGGGAGGACTACGGCCGTCTGCTCGACTCGGTGCAGATCGGGCGTCCCGAGGGTGAGGCGACGGGAGCGAGCGCGAGCTCTGCTGCGAGCGGTGGTGCTGCGAGCGGTGGTGCTGCGAACGGTGGTGCTGCGAACGGTGGTGCTGCGAATGGCGGCGCTGCGAGCGGTGGTGCTGCGAACGCTGGCGCTGCGAACGGTGGTGCTGCGAATGGCGGCGCGGATGCATCTCCGAGCGAGACACCGTTCCCCACGGGCGCCGCGACGGACGAGGTGACGCGATGAGGTCGTGGATCGCGACGGGCGTGTGGCTCCTCGGTGCGTTCGGCTTCGGCTGCGGGCTCGAGCGCATCGACTTCCAACCTGCGGCGCCGACGCCCGACGGCGGAACCGACGCGGGGCCGCCTCCGGGAACGCTCGACTACGATGCCGAATGTCGTGGCGCGGTCAGCGTCTGCAACGGGCTCGCGGAGGCCGAGTGTGATGCGCGCGCGGAGTGCTCGTTCGTGCAGGCGTGCGCGATGCGTCTCGGATTCCGGTGCTCGGAGCTCGACTCCGCGCAGGAGTGTCTGCAAGTGGCCGGGTGTCTCTGGGACGATCGGCTCGGGCTCTGCGACGGCTTTCCGGAGACCGACGTGTGTGAGCGTTTCGCGCCCGCGAGCTGCGCGGTCGCCGCGGCGTGCGAGCTCGTCACGACGCCGACCTGTTTTCCGAAGCGCGGCTGCTCGCAGGTGCCGATGACGGAGTGCTCGACCGTGCCCGGGTGCACGTCGAGCTGCCGTTCGACCGAGACCCTTTGTGGAGACCAGTGCGCGGATCTCGACTCGAGCTCGAACCACTGCGGTGGCTGTGGCGCGTTCTGCGCCGGTCGCTGCGAAGGTGGACAGTGCTTCGCGTACGGGCCGTGCACGACCGACGCCGACTGCGCGGGCTTCGACGACGGGAACGCGTGCACGGGTCGCGTCCAGTGTGTGGGCGGTGGGTGCCAGCGCACTCCGCCCGTGACGTGCGACGACGGCCTCGAGTGCACGTCCGATCGTTGTGACCCTGTGACGGGCACCTGCTTGCACGAGGGGCGCGACGGCTACTGCGCGCTGTCGGACCGATGTGAGGTCGGGATGGGCTGCGTGCCGGACCTCGTTTGCACGGGCTCGGGCACCTGTCCGAGCGGCGAGGTCTGCGTCGGCCCGCCCGCGCGCGCGTTCTGCGTTCCGGAGGGGGAGAGCGGCGAGGGCGCGATCTGCGACTCGCGCCTCGAGTGTCGCGACGGGCTCGACTGCATCGAGAGCGCGTCCGACGTGCTCGGGATCTGCGGGACTGCGTGTCTCGACCACGACGATTGCCCCGGCGGTCGTTGCCTCGGCGGCACGTGCTCGATGCGGTGCTCGCTCCTCGCGAGCGACACCGTGTGTGGGCCGATGCTGCGATGCCAGCACTTGGAGGGTGTGGCCCTCTGCATCGACAACCGAGGCGCGCTGGGGGAGGGAAGCTCGTGCACCTCGCACACACAGTGCGAGCGGGGGCTCTTGTGCATCCGCAGCGGCGAGGCTGCGGCGTGCCGGGCGGCGTGCGACTACGACGGCAGCCGCGCGTGCTCGGGGGGACGGAGGTGCACGGGGCTGGACCCGGAGCTTCTCGTGTACGGGCGTGAGTACGGCGCCTGCCTCTGAGCGAAACGAACGACGAAGGAAGGCTCGCCGCTTCGAGACGTACCTTGACCCCGCGTCGGTGATCGACCGACGCTCGGAAGCTCATGCCCGTCGCGTCCATCATCCTCGGTATCGTCGCCCTCCTCTTCATGATCGGGGGCTTCCTCATGACGGGGGTCCCCGTGGCGGGGGCTGTGCTGAGCTTCGGGGCGCCGCTCTCCGCGCTCGTGGGCATCGTGCTCGCGGGCATCGCGATGTCGCGCGCGAAACGCGAAGGCATGGAGTCGGGCGCCGCGGTGGCGGGGCTCGTGGTGAACATCATCGCGTTCATCCTCGGGCTCGCGGTCGCGCTCACGTGTGGGCTCTGCAACGTGTGTTTCTCCGCGAGCACGGTCGGCGCGGGCTCGGCGGCGGCGAACAACCCGTTCCTGCAGCCACAACAGGGCGGCGGCTTCAACACGCCGAACGATCCGAACAACCCCTTCGGTCAGCTCGGACAGCAGCTCGCGGGGGAGATGAGCCGCCTCTCGCTGACGATGACGCTCGCGAGCGCGCAGCTCGGCTGCGCGGGCGATCCGACGGGCGCGCAGTCGGCGGCCACGACGCTGCACCCGAGCGTGGTCACGCAGTACCAAGGTGTGCTCTGTACGATCTCGGAGAGCGCGCACGAGGCGTTCAGCCGAGGCTGCGACGAAGGCACGCCGTGCAGCACCGTGACGGCGCTCTCGAGCACGCCCGACGCCAACAAGGCCACCGCGCTCGGGCTGGATGCCACGCAGTGCTTCCTCTACCAGTCGGGGCAGGCGCGGATCATCGGCTGCAACACCGGGCAGGACTATCGAATCGTCGCGCTCGAAAACGTGAACGCGGTGCAGTGAGGTCGGCCGTCGTCGGACTCTCGAGCGGGCGCGTAGACGCTGCCTCGACGATGGAGACGACGACCCGCGGGCCCGCCACACGCCGACGATGCGCGCGGGCGCGTCATGCCCCGGACGCCGCGCGCGGACGATGCGAGCTCGCGTGATCGTCCGTGCCTCCCGTCACGCGCGGAACGATGCCGACGAGATCGCGTGCTCGTCGCGCGCGCTCGGTCCACGCTCGCGCGCGTGCAGGCTCGCCACCCGCTGCTCGCGTTCTTCGCCGGTGCCGTTCCCGTCCTGGTGGGGATGATCGCGCTCCGACCGACGGAGCCGGTGCGTTTCGATCCTCCAACCGTGCTCCGCATGCCGGAGGAGCCGCGGTGGATCGCGCTCGTCGGGGGAGCGGAGCCCGCGTCGACGCAGGTCTCGCTCGCGCAGGACGCGGAGCTCGTGCGCGCGATCCTCGGTGAGGACGGCGCGCTCTTCTTCGGCGGAGGCAGCGGCACCTTCGTGCAGGTGCGGTCAGCCGCGGACGAGCAGGAGCGCCCGCCGACCTTGCGTCAGCGGCTCGCGGACCTCTTCGATCCGCGCGATCGCGCGGTGCGCTACGTGCCGGGGCCACGTGCGGACGGCCCCGCGACGCCCGCGGTCTTCTTCGCGGCGTTCGACGCGCTGCGGGGCTCGGACGAGCCGTGGACCTTCGTGCTCGCCGGGCACGGCGAAGGCGGCGAGACCCCGCTCGACAGCGTGTTCCACCTCTGGGGTGGCGAGATGCTCGCGGTTTCGGATCTCGCCGAAGAGCTCGACGCGCTCGCGCGACCCACGCGCCTCGTGGTCACGAGCTGCTTCGGGGGTGGCTTCGCGGAGGTCGTCTTCACCGCGGGGTCGAGCGAGCGTGGCGTCGCGGAGCCGCTGCGCTGTGGCGTGTTCGCGACCAGCTTCGATCGCGAGGCGAGCGGCTGCGATCCGGATCCGATGCGCGCGGCGCAGGAGAGCTACGCGATCCACTTCTGGCACGCGCTCCGAGGCGAAGATCGCGCGGGGAACCCGCTCGCGGTCGAGCTCGACGACGACGGCACGATCGGGCTGCTGGAGGCGCACACGCAGGCGCGCATCGCGTCGCGCTCGCTCGACGTGCCGACCACGACGTCGGAGCGTTTCCTCGCGCACACCGCGGATCTGCTCGAGCTCCCGGACGTGCCGGCGGATCCGGAGCTGCCGGAGCTGCGCGCGGAGGCGAGGGTGGTGCGCGAGCTCGGCGCGGCGATCGACGCGCAGAACGAAGCGGAGGCACGGCGTCGGCTGGAGCGCGCGGAGCACGTGCTCGAGAACGAAGAGGTCGCGCTCTCCGAGGTCGAGGCGCGCGCGGACGACGCGTTCTACGCGCTGCGCATCCGGGTCCTGGAGCGGCTGCCGATCGCGGACGATCCGTGGCATCCGGAGCTCGACGCGGCGCTGCTCGCCGATCACGTCGGATTGCTCGCGCTGCTCAGGGAGAGCCCGGAAGGCATCGAGCACGCGGCAGCGATGGAAGCGCTCGACGCGGCGCAGGCGCGGGTGGACGAAGCGCGCGTGGAGTCCGCGGTGCGCTGGCGGCTCTTGCAGGCGTGGGAGGCGCTCGCGCTCGCGAGCGCGCTGCGTGCGCACGGCGGACCGAGCTGGGAGACCTTTCGCGAGTTGCGGGCCTGCGAGATGGGTCGCTGAGCGCTTCGCCGCGTGGCGAGGAACCGAGCGCCGTTCGGCGGCATCGTCTACCCTGCGCGCCGTGCGTGGACTCGGGATTGGGTTGGCGATCGCGATGACGTCGGCTTGCGCCGCCGATCGCGCCGGTTTGGCAGGACCAGCGCAGGACGCGGGGCTGGCGGATGCCACGCTCGACGCGGCGTTCGACGCGGGACGCGACGGAGGCTTCGACGGAGGCTTCGACGCTGGCGAGCTCGACGGGGGCTTCGACGCGGGGGAGGTCGACGGGGGCTTCGACGGTGGCATCGACGCGGGACCCCCACCGTGTCGACTCCACGTCGCGGAGGGCGGCGACGACGGCGCGGCCGGGACCGCGACGGCGCCGATCGCGACGCTGCTCGAAGCGGTCGCGCGCGCGACCACCGGCACCGTCGTGTGCATCGAAGAGGGCAGCTACCCGGAGCGTGTCGTGCTCGTGCGCGGCATCGTGCTGCGCGGTGGGTACTGCGAGGGGTTCACCGAGCAGGATCCCGTGACGTGTCCGAGCGTGATCTCGACCGCGGGCGAGGAAGGGGTGGTCGTGCAGGCCGACGGCGCGGTCGTCGAAGGGCTCGACGTGACGGTGGCGAACGCCGACTCGCGCGGCGAGAGCAGCGTCGGCGTGCGGGTGGCGAGCGGGCGTGGGGTGGTGCTCCGCGCGCTTCGGCTTCGCGTCGGGGACGGTGCCGACGGCGCGGACGGTGTCGACGGAGTCGACGGCGCGGACGGCGACGACGCGACGAACGGCACCAACGGCGGCAGCGACGACACCCGCGCGGCGGGGGGACCCGCGGCGGCCTCGGATTGTGGCGCGGCGGGCGGTTCGGGCGGGAGCGGCGGGCTCCCCCTGACCGGTGGTGGCGAGGTCGGTGGCGACGGTGCGGGCGGCGCCGAGGGTGGCACGGGCGGCGCGAACCGCGGGTTCTCCGCTCCGGTCGCCGGAGGTCCGGGCGATCCGGGGGATCCGGGCGTGGACGGCGCGAACGGCGAAGGCGGCCCCGACGTCGGCGCGCTCTCGGCGGACGGTCGCTACCTGCCGGCGGACGGCGCGCCCGGCGAGGATGGAACCGCGGGCGGCGGCGGCGGGGGCGGCGGCGGCGGCGGGGGCGAAGCCTCGATCTCGCCTGCGCGTCGTTACTCCGGGGGCGGCGGCGGCGGCGGCGGCGCTGGAGGTTGTGGCGCGACCGGTGGGACGGGCGGTGGCGGCGGCGGTGGATCGTTCGGCGTGCTCTTGGCGACTGGGGTCGAGGCGCAGGTGATCGACGTGACCGTGGAGCTCGGCGCCGGCGGCGACGGCGGCAACGGCGGACAGGGTCGCGTCGGCGGGGACGCGGGCGCAGGTCGCGCGGGGGGCACCGGCTCGAACGGCTCCGCAGCCGGTGGTGAAGGCGGCGACGGCGGCGCGGGCGGCGACGGCGGCGGCGGGGGTGGTGGCGGCGGTGGACCCGCGATCGCGGTGCTCGCCGCGGCGGGCGCGATGGTCGACGTGCGGGGGCTCGTGCGCATCGGCGGCGCGGGCGGGGTGGGAGGCGACGGACGCTCCGGAGCCAGCGCGGGCGCAGACGGACGCGTCTCCGACCGATGACGCACACGTCGAGTCGGCGATGAGCGCGCGGGTCGTGGTGAGCGGCGAGGAGCTCCGGCTCGACCGCGATCTGCGCGACGGAGTCGAGATCGCACGGCGCGGCTACGTGGTGGCGTCGGGCCGCGGACGGGCGTTGCCACTCTTCGTGTACGGCTCGTTGCGGCGTGGGCGCTCCGCGGCGAGCTTGCTGGAGCGGTGGTCGCCGACGTGGCTCGGCGAAGCGCGCGTGCACGGGGTGCTCTACGACCTCGGCGAGTATCCCGGTTGGTGTCCGTTCGAGCTTCGTCCGCACGGATTCAGCGGTTCCGCGCTCACACGTGATGACGAAGCGCGTGGTGTCGAAGCGCGTGGTGTCGAAGCGCGTGGTGTCGAAGCGCGTGGTGTCGAAGCGCGTGGTGTCGTAGCGCGCGGTGTCGTAGCGCGTGGCGTCGAAGCGCGTGACGATTGGGGGTTCGTGCGAGGCGAGCTCGTGGTGCTGCCCGATCCGGAGCGCGCGTTGGAGGCGCTCGACGCGTACGAGGACTTCTTCACGTACGACGATCCGAGGTCGCTCTACCTCCGGGTGCCCACGCGGGTGCAGCTCATCCGCGGCGACGCGTGGGAGGAAACCACGGCCTGGGCGTATGCTTGGAACGGCCATGGCGAGCACCCGATCGTCGCGAGCGGATGCTGGGAGCGGTGACGTCGGAGCGCGGTGTGCGCTCGTCGTGCTCGTGATCACCGGACTCGTCGGCTGCAAGGGCCACACGGGCGGCATGACCCCGGGGCGAGGGCTGGCACGCGCGGCCGGCGCGATCGCCACCGCGGCGGTGGCGGGCGCGGTCGCAGGCGCGCGTCGAAACCGCGATCGCCGCGATGGCGACGCGTGGGAGGAAGGCGAGCAGTCGAACGTGCCCGAGCTCCCGATGGACGGAGAGCTGAGCGGCGCGCCATTGCGGCTCGTGAGCCTACCGACCGGCGAGGCGGCGCTCGCGCCGGAGCTCATCGTGTGTGACGACGCGCGCGAGTGCGTGGCGGTGGCGGCGGCGGAGTGTCGCGCGGTGGCGGTGCGCCGGGAGCGCGCGGCGGAGGTCGCGAGCGCGTCGTGCGAGACGCTGCCCGCGAGCTACGTGCCTCGCTGCGTGCACGACCTCTGTCGCCTCGAGTCGTTGAGCCCCGAGGAGGTCGCGTCGAACCGCGCGCGCGAGGCGGGGGCCGTTGAGGATTCGACGAACGACGCGAGCGACGAAGCGACGAGCGGCGGTGAGGTTCCGGCGCCGCCGCCGAGCTACGAGTAGGGCGAAGCGGCGAGGACGCTCGTGCCGAGATCGGCGAGTCGCGACTCGGCGAGCGCGATATGGCGAGCGCGACTTGGCGAGCGCGACTTGGCGAGTCGTGACTTGGCGAGTCGTGACTTGGCGAGTCGTGACTTGGCGAGTCGTGACTTGGCGAGTCGTGACTTGGCGAGTCTTCGGCGTGTCCGTGCTTCACTCGAAGAGCTTCAGCTCGCGCGCGATCGCGAAGAAGAGCTCGCCCTGTTCGAGCGCGTCGTCGAGCGCGACGTGGGTGTGGCGTCGCTCGGGCGAGAACCAGCGGCGCGGCATGTTCCGCTTCACCGCCTCGCGGTACGGCCGCTTCATCGCGGCCATCGCGAGCGTCTTGAGATCGAGCGCGGAGTGGCTGAACGGGCTCTGCCCGGTGAAGCGCACGAGGTACCAGTACACGAACGTGAAGTCGAAGCCCGCGGGGTACGCGACGAACACCGGCTGTCCCGGGAGCGCGCCCAAGAAACGCGCGAAGTCGTGCATGGCCTCGCTCGGGTCGCGCAGGTTCGCGCGGCACGCGGCCCACGCTTCCGGCTGGGTCTTCCACCACGCGAGGGTCTTCTCGTCGCCGGGCGCGTCCGGCAGCGTCTCGAGGTTCGCCTCGAAGGTGTCGAGGAGCGCACCCGTTCGATCGTACGCGGCCGCGCCGATCGAGAGCATCGAGCACGGCCCGGGGATCGGTCCGTCGGCCTCGACGTCGACGCTCACGTAGATCTCGGACTTCGGCATGCGCGCGAGGGTCGCCACGCGGCTCGGGGCACGCAAGGTGCTCGCCTCGGCGTTCGTCGAACGGCGAAGCCGCTCGCTGTTCGGGGAATGCTCTCGTCGGAGCGCGACGACGTCGGGGTCGTGCTCGGCATCGCATCGCAGCGGACCGCCCGCGGCTCTCTGCTACCCTCCGCGACCCCATGGCCGTGGAGTCCCGCTTTCTCGTCGGCATCGACCTCGGAACGACGCACACCGTGGTCGCGTACGCGGACACGACCGAGTCCAAGAACGGCGCGCCGCCGATCCGTCTCTTCGAGGTCGAGCAGCTCGTCGCGCCCGGCGAGGTCGAGGCGCGTCCCATGCTTCCGTCCGCGCGCTATCTGCCCGCGGACGGCGAGCTCGCGCCACAAGACCTCGCGCTCCCGTGGGATCGTCGCGAAGGCGGCGAGGACGTGGTCGCGCGCGGCGTGGTGGGGCAGCTCGCGCTCGGGCTCGGCGCGAAGACGCCGGGGCGCCTGGTCTCGAGCGCGAAGAGCTGGCTCAGCCACGGCGCGGTCGATCGGACCGCCGCGATCCTGCCCTGGGGCGCGCCGAGCGAGGTCACGAAGATCTCGCCCGTCGCGGCGAGCGCGAGCTACCTCTCGCACGTCCGCGCGGCGTGGGATCACCGCTTCCCGAACGCGCCGCTCTCGACCCAAGAGGTCGTGCTCACGGTGCCGGCGAGCTTCGACGAAGGCGCGCGCGCGCTCACCGTGCAAGCCGCGAAGGACGCGGGGCTGAGGGTGCGTCTGGTCGAGGAGCCACAAGCCGCGTTCTACGCGTGGCTCGACGCGCACCGCGACGGCCTCGAAGGTGCGCTCGGCCAGACGCGGCTCGCGGTGGTGGTCGACGTCGGCGGCGGCACCACCGACCTCACGCTGATCCAGGTCGAGCTGCGCGAGAGCGGCCCGCGGCTCACGCGCGTCGCGGTCGGCGAGCACCTGATGCTCGGCGGCGACAACATGGACCTCACGCTCGCCAAGAGCGCGGAGGCGCGGCTCGGCAAGACCCTCGGCGCGGCGCGCTTCACGCAGCTCGTGCAGCAGTGTCGGCTCGCGAAGGAGCGCCTGCTGATGCCCGACGCGCCCGAGAGCGTGAAGGTCACCGTGCTCGGCAGCGGCAGCAAGCTCGTGGGGGGCGCGCAGTCCGTGACGCTCACGCGCGACGAGGTGCGCGAGCTCGTGCTCGGTGGGTTCTTCCCCGAGGTCGGTCCCGACGCGCGCCCCGAGCGCCGCAAGGGGGGCATCGTCGAGTTCGGGCTCCCGTACGTGGCCGACGCCGCGATCAGCAAGCACGTCGCGGCCTTCCTCGCGCGCCACGAAGAGCTCGCGCGCGCGGCGTTCGCGGCGAGCGATCAGCGTACCGGGAAGGGCGCTTCGTCCTCGATCGTCCCCGACGCGATCCTCTTCAACGGCGGCGTCTTCACGAGCCCGCTCTTGCAGGCGCGCATGCGCGGCGTGCTCTCCGCTTGGCGGGGCGAAGAGGTCGCGGTGCTCGCGAGCCCGAGCCCCGATCTCGCGGTCGCGCAGGGCGCGGTGGCCTACGCGCTCGCGCGTCGCGGCGTGGGTCTGCGCATCGGAGGCGGCTCCGCGCGCAGCTACTTCCTGATCGTGGATGCCGACAAGAGCGGCACGAAGAAGGGCGTTTGTATTCTTCCCCGAGGCGCCGAAGAAGGGGAAGAGATCACGCTCCGAGATCGCCAGTTCTCGTTGCGGCTCGGGCGGCCCGTTCGCTTCCACGTCGTGGCGACCACCGCCGACGTGCATCACGTCGCGGCGGGCGAGCTCGTCGCGGTCGACGACGGCGAGCGCTACAAGGATCTGCCGCCCATCGCGGCGGTGCTCGAAGGCGACGACACCAAGCCGGAGATCCCGGTCACGCTCGCGTCGGCGCTCACGGAGGTCGGCACGCTGGAGGTGAGCTGCGTCGCGAGCGAGAACCGGCGCTGGAAGCTGGAGCTCCAGCTCCGCGGCGGCAGCGAGGAACAAGCGAGCGCGCAGCGGATCGGACAGCTCCACCCGCGCTTCGCGGAGGCGACCGAGCGGGTTCGCCTCGTGTACGGCAAGGCGGTCGGCGACGACGAGGTCAGCCACCGGGACGTCAAGCGCCTGCGCGCGGAGCTGGAGAAGATCCTCGGCCCGCGCGAGTCGTGGCAGACGCCGCTCCTGCGCGAGCTCTTCGGCGCGCTCCTCGCGGGCATGAAGCGCCGACGCCGCAGCGAGGACCACGAGCGGGTGTGGTTCCATCTGGTCGGCTACACGCTGCGGCCGGGCTTCGGTTATCCCCTCGACGAGTGGCGCATCAAACAGCTCGTCTCCGAGGTGATCAAAGGCGGTGTCCAGTTCGCGCCCGAAGCTCAGAACTGGGCGGAGTATTGGA
This sequence comes from Myxococcota bacterium, assembly GCA_025453555.1. Classification (GTDB taxonomy): domain Bacteria; phylum Myxococcota_A; class Polyangia; order Polyangiales; family Houyiibacteriaceae; genus JACKEH01. Next base: position 17,740 of record JALOQC010000016.1, read on the forward strand.
CGATGTGGCGCCGCCTCGCGGGCGGTCTCGACGACAAGGCGCAGGCCGCGCTGCTCTCGGAGATCGAGTGGTACCTCGAGCCCCCGTCGAAGAAGCCGCGCAAGCGTCCGGCTGGTCCGAAGCGTCTCGGCGAGAGCGACATGATCCGCCTCGCGGGCTCGCTCGAGCGCCTCGCGCCGGAGACGAAGGCGAAGATCGGAGGCTGGCTCGTGCAGCGCCTCGATCAGCACGGCGAGAACCTGCAGACGTGGTGGGCGGTCGGTCGCCTCGGCGCGCGGGTGCCGTTCTACGGCAGCGCGCACCAGGTGGTGCCCAAGCACGTGGTGGCGCAGTGGCTCGAGACCGCGCTGCGCTTCGACTGGCGCGACGCGCCCGAGGCCGCGTTCGCGTCGACCCTGCTGGCGCGTCTGAGCGGCGACCGTGAGCGAGACCTCGACGAGCCGCTCCGCAAGCGCGTCGCGGAGCGGCTCATGATGGCCGCGCAGCCCGAGAGCTGGCAGCGCATGGTGCTCGAGGTCACGGAGCTCGAAGAGGCGGACGAGCGGCGCATCTTCGGCGATGCGTTGCCGCCCGGCCTGCGCCTGCTGGAGTGAGCGTCCAGCTCGCTCAACGACACGCTCCTTCGTTCGTGGCCTCGTCGACGTCGCACTCCTCGGAGAGGCACTCGACGTCGAGGAGGCAGTCCTCGCCGCTCCCCTGGAGCCCCGACAGCACGTCGTCGCATTCCGCGTCGGCCGAGGTCGCGAAGACCTCGGCGCACTCGAAGACGTCCAGCGCTCGATCGCGACATCGCGCGGCGAGCGCTTCGTCGTAGGCGAGCGCCCCCTCCGCGACGCGGGCCGCGAGGTAGTCGACGAAGCCGTCGTAAGTCGACTCGCACGCGTCGACGGAGTCTTGGAAGAGGGTCTCGAACGGCAAGAAGCCGGAGTACTCGTCGCGGCAGGCATGGGCGCGCTCGCACCCGTGCGCGTAGGTGTCGCGCAAGGCGACGAGATCGCGGCTCGCGCCCGGGCCGTCGGTGCCGCCGCACGCGACGAGCGTCGTCGCCGCGAAACCGAGCGCGAGCGCGCCGCTCCGAAGCCTCGACGGTTCGTGCCGGCTCACGGCACCACCGTCACGTCGAGGATCCGCGGCTCGAACTGGCCGACCACGCGACCCCCCGCCTCGGGCGCCTGCTGCGGCGTGCTCTCGTGGTACCGCCGCATCGACAGCCGCGCGGCGCCGAGGCCCACGCGGGCGATCTCGTCGCGGCGCAGGACGACGCTCGTGGCGCCGACGTTCCGCGACTCCGTGCGCACGCCGTCCACGAGGCGCGGACTGTAGAGCCAGACGTCCATCGACTCGCCGTCGCCGAGCGTGGCGCCGAGCCAGGCGATCTCGGTCGAGGTGGACTGCGACAGCGTGTCGATTCCCTCGGGGAAATCGATGTCCCGCGCGAGCTCGACGACGTTCTCGAAGCGTCGGCCGTCGGTGTCGACGTAGACGTAGCGACCGCCGTCGATCCGACCCGGGAGGACGAGCTCGTGCCAGCGCCACGCCTCGTTCCATCCGAGCGGCCTTCCGTCGAACGTGACCTCCGCGCCGCCGCCGAGGCGGAGAACGGTCCCGATGCGGCTGCCGTGTCGGAAGATCGCGCGGACGTAGGTCGCGTCCGCGTTGGCGTCGTAGGCGAGCCAGTACTCGGTGTGGATTCGATCCTGATCGACGGTGCTCGAGTCTTCGTAGACGCACGCGCCGAGCGCGAGTGTCGCGACGATCAGCGCGCTGCGTGCGAGCGCGCGAAGGAGCGAGGCGCTCGTGGCGCCACGCGCGAGAGGACGGAGAGAGACAACCGGGGACTTCGTGTGGGTCATGGCGACCCGGCATTGCGCGGCCCGTGCCACGCGAGGTCGACGCGTCTGCCGCGCCTCTGCGGGCTCCGAGCGCGATCTCCGCGATCACACCGGCGCGCTCGGTGGCCGCGAGGTGCGATCTCGGCGATCGCACCTCACGCTTCGTGCGTGAACGACGGTCGTTCACGCGTGACCGCTCGGCGTGGGGCCAGTGGAGGTCGTCACGGTTCGTCGGAGCGCGCCTTGAGCACCTGGAAGTAACGGCGGGCGACGCCCGAGGCCTTCGCGGCGTGGGTGACGTTGCCGTTCGCTCGTTCGAGCTGACGTCGCACGTAGCGGTGCTCGAACTCGTCCTGGAGCCGCTGGCGCGCCTCTCGCAGAGGAAGGTCCAGGAGTCGATGGATCCACTGCACGTCGTCGTCGGGATCCGCGCGCGGACCCGGCTCTGCCAACGCCCCGAGCGCGACCGCGCGCGCGACCGCGTTCTTCAGCTCGCGGACGTTGCCGGGGAGCGCGCTCTCCTCGAGGCGCACGATCAGCTCGGGGCTCGGCGCATCGCGTCCGCCGAGCTGCTTCCAGAAGTGCTCGACGAGGAGCGTGACGTCGCCGTGGCGCCGGCGCAGCGAAGGCAGCTCCACGCGCCCGACCGCGAGGCGATGAAAGAGATCCTCGCGGAACCGCCCGTTCTGCACCTCGCGATCGAGGTTGCGACGCGTCGCCGCGACGACACGCACGTCGACCGCTTCGAACGCGGACGCGCCGAGCGGTCGCACCTGGCGACGATCGAGCGCGCGCAGAAGCTTCGGCTGCATCGCGAGCGGCAGGTCGGCGATCTCGTCCAGGAAGAGCGTTCCCCCGTGGGCGTCGCGGAACACGCCCGCGCGATCGTCGGTCGCGCCGGTGAAGGCGCCGCGCACGTGCCCGAACAGCTCCGCCTCGACGATCCCCGCGGGCACCACGCTGCAGTCGAAGACCACGAACGGCCCCGTCCCGCGCGGGCTCGCCGCGTGGAGCGCTTCGGCGACGAGCTCTTTCCCCGTGCCGGTCTCTCCCTCCAAGACGACCGACAGCTCGCTGGCGGCCAAGCGCTCGAGGAGCGGGTACAGCCGCCGCATCGCGCGACTGCGCCCGAGCACCGGGCCGAACGCCTCGGCGGACGAGAGCGGCGCCGTCTCGACGTCCACGGGGACCAGCTCGAGGCGCGTCTGACCGAGGGTGACGACCACGTGGGACTCGATGGACGCCTCGCCCACCCGGAGCCCGGAGACACGCGTCCCGTTTCGCGACCCCAGGTCTCGCAACGCGAGTCGATCTCCGTCGAGGTCGAGCGTGAGGTGGCGACGCGAGACGGAGCGGTCGGTCAGGCGAAGTCCGCAGACTTCGCTCGTGCCCACCGCGATCGACCCGAGCTCGCCGGCGAGGGTCGTCTCGACGCCCACGTCGGGCCCCTCGATCACTCGCACCCGGAAGCCGCGGGTGGTTCGTTCCACCTCGGCACGCAGCGGATGGGTCTCGTGTCGCGTGGTGTCGGCCATCGCGCGTCAACCTATCACCGAGACCTCGTCGCGATCCGAGCGACCGCGCGGCGATGCCCAGTGTCGTTCGGGGCGGTGTCGTTCGGGGCGGTGTCGTTCGGGGCGGTGTCGTTCGGGGCGGTGTCGTTCGGGGCGGTGTCGTTCGGGGCGGTGTCGGTCGCGGCGGTGTCGGTCGCGGCGGTGTCGCTCGCAACGCTGTCTCGCGGAGTGGGGTACCCGAGCGTGGGAGCCGCGCGAAGGAAGCTGATACGATGCAGCAGGTGAGCGTTCGACCCGTCGTCGACGATTACGAGCTGCTCGACGTCCTCGGTGGCGGCGGCATGGCCACGGTCTGGCGCGCACGGCGTCGTGGTTCGGTTGGGCGCGAGGTCGCGCTCAAGGTCCTGCACGCCCATCTCCAGCGCGACGAGCGCGCGGTCGAACGCTTCCTTCGCGAGGCGCGCATCGGCGCGCGCGTGCGACACGCGCACGTGGTGCCGGTGCTGGAGGTCGTTCGGTCGAAGGACACGCTCGCGCTCGCGGTGGAGCTGGTCGACGGGGGGTCGGTCGCTTCGTTGTCGCGCGTGACGAGACCTCCACCGCGGGTCGTGTTTCGTCTGCTCGACGATCTCCTCCGCGGGCTCTCCGCGCTGCATGCCCTCGAAGACGACGGCGTTCCGCTGAACGTCGTCCACCGCGACGTCTCGCCCGAGAACGTGTTGGTCGGGCGCGACGGCGTCGCGCGGCTCTCCGACTTCGGCATCGCGCGGGGTATACGCGACACGAAGCTCACCGCGACGGGGAGCCTGCACGGCAAGCTCCCGTACGTCGCGCCCGAGCAAGCACGCGGTGAAGCGGTGGACGCGCGCGCCGACGTGTGGGCGGCGGGAGTCGTCGCGTACGAGCTCGTGACCGGACGGGCGTTTCTGCCCGACTCGCTCGACGTCACGGCAGCGTTGCGTCGATTGATCGAGGGGCAGTATCCCCGCCTCGAGTCGTCGGCCCCTGCCGCGATCGCGGAGGCGATCGATCGCGCGCTCGAGCTCGATGCGACGGAACGATGGCCCGACGCCGAGACGTTCCGGCGACGACTCCAGGCCGCGGCCGAGCTCGAGGACGAGGGCCTCGCCGATGCCGTCGAGGTGGCCGCGTGGGTCGAGGCGGCGCGGGGGGGCGTGCCGACCTCCGAAGCCCCGGCGGACGTCGAGTTCCCTACCTCCAGAGCGCTGCCGTCTCGGCCAAGACGTGCGGTGCTCGTCGTGGCGAGCACGGTCGTGCTCGGGCTCGCGACGCTCGCGGTCGTGCTCGCCACGGCCGAGCCTCGGCCCGCCGCGAGCGTTCCGTCCACACCGCTCGTCCCACCCGTGGCGCCCGCGCCGCGTCCGCTTCTCGCACCCGTCGCGCCCGCTCCCGTGGCGGCCACGAACGAGGCGGGGCACGCCGACCCGCCACCGACGCCTCCGAACCCGGTGCGCCGTGCCGCGTCACGGCGTCGCGCCGTCACGGATCGCTCGGCCTCGCCTCCTCCCACGCCCACGACGACCGAGGTTCCTCGCTCGCCGCTCGCGAGCAACCCCTACGAGCGACGATGATGGCTGCCCCGCTGGTTGCTCCGATGGCTGCTCCGATCTCCTCGACGGGACCTCGACGTTCTTCGGAGCGTCGCGCCTCTCCGCGGGCGACGACTCGTCGGACGCGGGTGGCGTACGCGATCCTGGCTTGTGTCGCGCTGACGGCCTCCACGGTGCAGGGCCAGCGCGACGCTGCGAGCGAGCTCTTCCGGGCCGGACAGGCCGCGTTCGAGGCAGGCGACTACGGCGCGTCCGCCCGCGCGTTCGAGGAGGCGTACCGAGCCGAGCCGTCGAGCGCGACCGCCTACAACGCCGCGCTCGCGTGGGAGCGCGCTTCCGAGCCGGCCCGCGCGGTCGACGCGCTCGAGCGCACGCTCGCCGGTGACGTCGACGTTCTCGAGGCCGCGATGCGAACGGACGCCGAGGCGTTGCTCGCTCGCCTGCGGCCGACGATCGGCTACTTGGTCGTCGACGGTCCTTCGGGTGTGTCGGTCGACGTCTCGTTTCACCGGGCTCGCGTCGCGCCGGTGCGGCTCGCTCTCCGTCCGGGGCGGCATCTCGTGCGGTGGCGCGGAGCGGATGGACACGCGGACGAGCGCTTCGTCGAGATCGGGCGCGGCGACGTCCACCTCGACTTCGGTGCGATGGGTCCGACCGCGACGACGGCTTCGAGAGAATCGCCGGACGAGCTACCGAGCGAGTCGAGCGCCGTCGCGTCGTCGTCGACGTCCCCTGCGCGATCCACCCGCGAGCTCCCGGGCATCGCGCTCGTGTCGACCGCGGTCGCCTTCGGAGCTGCCGGCGCCGGGCTCGGAGTCGCGACGCTTCGTGCACGGGACGAGTACCTCGACGAGGGCCGCCGCGACCGAGGCGACTACGACCGCGCGGTACGCCTGCGGTCAGCCACCAACGTCGCCTTGGCCGCCACCGTCGTGGTCGGGGTGGTCGGCGTCGTCCTCTGGATCGTCCGCGCGCGCCGCGGCAGCGTCGAACGCGCGCGGAACGAGGTGGCCACGTGGGCCTTCTGAAACGGCTGCGTCGGGGCTTCGTCGCACCGCGCCTTCGCGCGGCCGCGCTCCTCACGCTCTTCGGTTGCGTGATCGACATCCCCCCACCGGTCGAAGGGCCGTGTGGCGCCGACGAGCGCGCGTGCGGAACGCGCTGCATCGCGACGACCGAAGTCTGCTCGCCCGAGCGAGTGGATGGTGAGTGGATCACGCTGCTCACCGCGGCCGACAACGGGTGTGGGTTCGAAGATTGGATGGAGGGTTCGAGCGCGGAGGCGCGCGCGACCATCCTCGAGACCGACGGCGAGGTGCGGGTTCGTGTCGATGGCATCGCCGGGGCCCTCATCGCGCTCGGTTTCGGCGGTGAGCCCGTCTTCGTCGGCGGGGTCGATGGAGATTTGATCCAGGCGACGTTCTTCGGAACTCGCTCGTTCGTCGAGGAGGGGGGGTGCGCGTACTCGGTGCGTGCGGTGCTCCGTGCGCAGATTCGTGGCGACACCCTCGAAGGAAGCGTCTCGTACACCACGCCGACGAACGGGCACCCGAGCTGCGCGGAGTTTCGTGCGGCATGCGTCACCGTGCAGCGCCTCTCGGCGGTGCGAGCTCCGCCGTCGGACTCGGGCATGGCGGATGCGGGCATGGCGGACGCGGGCATGGCGGACGCGGGCATGGCGGACGCGGGCATGGCGGACGCGGGCGGCGGCTGACCGTCGACCGCTCAATCCTCGAGTGAGCCCAACAACCGGCCGAGGGTCGACAAACCTCGGTCGAGGACCCGCTCCGGGTCGTCGCTTTCGCCCATCCAGAGCGCGATCGCGGTCACGGCGCCGGAGACGACGTGGGCCAACCCCTCCACGTCGACCTCCGAGAGCAGCCCGCGCGCTCGCAGCGCCGAGAGGTGAGCGTGGAGGGGGCCGAACGAAAGCTCGCGATCGAGAGCGCGCTCGCGAACGGCATCGAGCGCCGCCGGACTCTCGATCAAGAGCAGGCGTCGGACCCCCGGATCGAGGAGACACTCGAGATACGTGCGGAGGATCGCGAGCAGCCCCGCCTCGGGGCTTCGGTCGCGAAGCGCGTCCACGCGCGCCTCGACCTCGTCGTGAATCTGACGGATGACCGCCTCGAACAACCCGACTTTGCCGTCGAAGTGATGGTACACGGCGCCCTTGGTCGCCCCCGCGGCAGCCGCCACGTCGTCCAGCGAGGTGGCACCATAGCCACGGGTGGCGAAGGCCTCGCGCGCGTGCGCGAGCAGTGAGCGCTTCGTCGCGTCCGACATCTCGGCGTGTGTGCGGCGGCTACGGCGGGTGCTTGACATGCGTACCGGTGGTATGTAAATGCGTACTAATGGTATGTATTTGCGGCCGGGTCGCCTCCACGGCGTGTCGCGCGGGGCGGTAGGAGGAAAGAGTATGCCGTCGTTGGATGTGCTTTCGACGCTCGAGTGGCTCGGCATCGTGTTGGGCGCGACGCTGGTGGTCCTCCTCCCGATCGAGCTGGTCGCCCTCCACCGTCGCGGCAAGCTCGACTGGGAACGAGCGCGAGAGATGTTGGCCAGCGCCTCGCCGGTCGTTCCGACGCTGCTCACCGAGGGCGTCGCGTTGGCGACGTTGGGAGGCGCGCTCACGTTCGTGCACGAGCTGGCACCGGTCGCGTTGCCCACGTCCTGGGCGACGGCCGTGATCTGCTTCGTCTTGGTCGACTTCCTCTACTACTGGGACCATCGCTGCGGGCATCGCGTCCGCCTCTACTGGGCGGTCTCTCATTCGGTACACCACAGCTCGCCCGTGTACGACCAGACGACCGGACTGCGCGTGTCCTTCGTGGATGGATTCGTCGCCGCCGTGTTCTACTGGCCGCTCGCGATTCTCGGATTCGAGCCGACCCTCGTGATCGCATGTTTCTTCGTGATGGTGGCGTATCAGCAGTGGCTTCACACGGAATCCATCGGAAAGATCGCGTGGATGGACCCGTGGCTCAATACGCCATCCAACCATCGGGTTCATCACGCTTCGCAGGAGAGGTACATCGACAAGAACTACGGAGGAGTCTTGATGATCTGGGACCGATTGTTCGGGACGTACGCCGCGGAGGACGAGCCGACTCGTTACGGCCTCACCGTTCCGATCGGCGCGTGCGACCCTTGGACCGTGCACGTCGCCGAGCTTCGCCGACTGATCCGTGACCTTCGACGGGCGCCCAGTCTCGGAGACACGTGGTCTCTCCTGTGGCGCGGTCCGGAGTGGGCGCCGGCGAGGGTCACCGCCACGGCCGCGCGGGAGCACGACGAGCGCGGGGCGTCCGGAGCCTGAGCGCCTCCGCCCACGTCGCAGCCTCGTGACGCGCCGTGCCCGACGAGACGGAAGGCGCTACCCTCGCCCCGAATGTTTGGACACCGTGCTCCGTGGGCCCGCCTCTGCGTCGTCGGCTCCTTCGGTCTCGTCGCCGCCCTCGCGGGCTGCTCGGCGGACCAAACCGCGATCCTGCTCGAGCTCGAGTCGCCCAACCTCGTCGTGCCGACCGACGTCGCGCAGGTGCGGGTGCTCGCGATGGGGGAGAGCGGCGTGATGGCCGACGTCACGTCGGATTTGCCGGGCACCTGGCCGCAGACGTTCGCGATCCGCCCGGGGGCTGGACGCGCCGACGAGCTCGTCAGCATTCGTGTGTACGGGCTGGCCGGCGGTCGCGAGCGGATTCGTCGCGTGCTCGCGCCGGTGCGATTCACGAGTGGCTCGACCACGCGCGTGAGCGTGATCCTCGACCGTGACTGCCTCGACGTGATCTGCACGAGCCCCGACGTCGGTTGCCTCGCGGGCGTGTGTCAGGGCGAGATGCCGATGGACGGCGGCGTCGACGGCGGCACCGACGGCGGCACGATCGACGCGGGCGACGCGGGCGACGAGGACGGCGGGATGCCGGACGGCGGTGACGAAGACGCGGGCACGGACGCGGGCTCCGACGCCGGGACCGACGCGGGGATGGCCGGCGAGGGCCGACTCCTCATCACCGAGTACGTCGAAGGCTCGTCGTTCAACAAGGCGCTCGAGATCACGAACGTCGGCGACGGGGCCATTTCGCTCATCGGCTGCGAGGTGCAGCTCTACTCCAACGGCGGCACCACGGCGGGCAACTCCCTCGCGCTCAACGGCATGCTCGAGCCGGGGCAGTCGATCGTGTACTGCCATCCCTCGCACGCGACCGGCGCGACCTGCGCGGCCACCTCGCTCGCGATCAACTTCAGCGGCGACGACGCGGTGGCGCTCGTGTGTATGGGCGTGGTGACCGACACGTTCGGTCGAATCGGCGAGCGTCCGACGCCTGCGTGGACCGGCGGAGGACTGAGCTCGCAGGACCGCACGCTGCGCCGCAAGTGCGACGTGACGATGGGCGACGTCGACGGCAGCGACGCGTTCGACCCCTCGGTGGAGTGGGATGGCTTCCCGCCGGACACCTTCGGGGACCTCGGCATGCGCGTCTGCCCGGGCTGACTGGAAGCCGTCCGATTACCGCAAGCCGCCCCTACCGGACGGCGCGCAGCTCGCGAAGCGAGCGACGGAGGGGCTCTGTCGCGACCGCGCTTGCGCGGTCGCGACCGTCTCACGGAATCGTGCACCTCCGCGGACTGCGTCCGCTCCGTTGTGCACGATTCCGTTTCGAACCATGCCCCGTGGGGGTCTGGCGACAGACCCGGTTTCTGCGGGGGAAACTTGGGGGTCGGCGCGACGCGATGCTACGATCGCGCTCGCTGATGACCACGGTCACGGAGTCGCTCAAGCGTGTCCTCGAGGCTGACGACCTCTCCGCGCTGCGGGATGGCGATCTCGATCGGATCTGCGCCGATCCCGTCCTCGCCCAGCGCTTCGCGCGCAGGTTGGCGGGGCTCGCGCGGCAGATCGCTCCCGGCCGAGAGTGGACCCCGGAGGATCTCCGCGACGTGCTCGAGATCGCGGTGCACGGCAGCGCGCAGCAGTCGGCGCGCGTCCTCGAAGGTCGCCACTTCCGCAAGCGCCTGCGGGAGCAGATCGGGCTCGCCGACCGCTACGGCGACTCGTTCGCGGTGGTCGTGATCACGGTCGCGGACGGAGTGAACGAGGGCGTCTACAGCTCGGTGCTCGACGCGGTGACGGAGCGGCTTCGCAAGACGGACATGGTGTTCTTGTACCGCCGCCGCTTCGCGCTGCTCTTGCCGCGCATGCGCGCGTCGGGGCTGGAGCCGCTCATCCAGCGGGTGCGCGAGCTCGTCGCGGTGGGCGCGGGGGCGTCGACGATCGAGCGCATCGCTTCGCTCGTGTACCCGGACGCCGCGTTCGCGGGGGGCACGGAAGACGACGGCGCGAGCGTGCTCGACTGGGCCGAGGATCAGCTGCGCTGAGGGTGAGCCGGGAGTCGTCAGGGCTCGCGCTTGTCGAGGAGCGCGAGCAGCTTGTGGGCGCGCGCGTTGTCGGGCTCGAGGACGAGCACCTGCTCGAGCGCCGCGCGCATGCCGAGCACGTTGCGACGCTCGAAGAGGCCGGTCGCGAGCTTGAAGAGGCACTCGCGCGCGAGCTCGCGGTGGCCGTGCTCGAGGTGGAACTCGGCCACGCGCCGGAGCAGCAGGAGATCCTGCGGGTACTTCGCGAGCAGCTCGTCCAGCCGCTCGGCGACCTCCGCGAGGTGCCCGTAGCGGAGCAGCACCGCCATGTCGCCGAGGCGGCCTTCGAGCTCGCGCGCGGGGATCTGGCCGTCCTCGCTGCGCTCGCGCACCGGCGTCTCCGGCGGTCGCACCGCGGCGACGTCGGGCACGAGCTGAATCGCTTCCAGTCGTTGGGTGGTGGAGCCGGGCTTCGGCGTGCTCGGCGCGCCTCCGGGATCCGTGTGCTCACTGCTCTCCGCGCGGGCGATCTCGTCGGAGTCCACGCGCGCGGTGCGCGACTGCCGACCCATCGCGAGCGCACCAGCCACGAAGGCTTGGAAGACGCGTTCGACGTCCGGCGGCGCGAGGAGTCGCTCGGTGGCGGTCGGCACGCGTCGACGATAGCAGACGTGCTCGCGCTCCCGCGACTAGAGCGCATCTCATGACCTCCCGCGGCATCCGCACGCCCCTCGCCGCCATCCACTCACGCTCGAAAATGCACCACATTTCCTCGGTGCGCGGACGCGGCGATCGACGCACGGCTGCCACGAATCACCTCGCGGGAGGTTATGAGATGCGCTCTAGGGAGCTCGACCCCGACGGCGGCTCGTGGCGCGCCCAGGAAGGAATCTCCCGCGGCGACGTAAGCCGTGCGGAGGATGAGAGGGGAGGGCGATGAGGCACTTGCTCGCCGCGGTCGCCGTGGGGCTCGCCGTGTTGGTCGTGCACGGCGGGCTGAGCCTCGCGCTGCACGGGCTCGCCTGGACGGCCGCGCGTCGCGGGGGACCGCGGTGGCTGCCGCGCCTCCCGCTGCTCGCGTTCGGGGTCGTCTTCGTCGGCGTCCTCGCGGCCGTCCCGACGCTCGTCGTGGCGTCGACTCCGGTCGGTCTGGTGATCGGAGCCTGCGTCCTCGCGACGGCGTGGATGGTCTACGGCGCGACGGTGGTGCTCTTGTTGCGACGTCGACTCTGACTTGAAGCTCAGCCGATTTCGCAAGCCGCCCTACCGGACGGCGCGCAGCGAGCGGAGCGAGCGAAGGCTCGTGGGTGGGGGCCCCATCGGGGCTTCATGCCCCGTGGGGGAGGGTCTGGCGACAGACCCTCGGGGAAGCTGACTTGAAACTCGAACCGCCGGCGTGGAAATCACAACGGAGTTCGGCGAACGGTTTCGTCCCTACGGCTCGCCCAGCAGGGCGATCACGAGCTGACTTGAAGCTCAGCCGATTACCGCAAGCCGCCCTACCGGACGGCGCGCGGCTCGCGAAGGCTCGTGGGTGGAAGCCCCTCGGGGCTTCATGCCCCGTGGGGGAGGGTCTGGCGACAGACCCTCGGAGAAGCTGATCCGATCGGCAAATCGGATGACGCGCAACCCCTTCGCTCGCGCGCCGGGGTTGCGCGAAGCATCAGGAACGCAGCATCGCGAACAGCTCGTCGAGCAACGCGAGACGCGCCTTCTTGCGCTGCTCCACGTACTCGTCCGACGGGGTCTTGGAGCCCGCCTGGATGGCATGCAGCTCCTTCGAGACCTCGTGGTAGTCGTTCATCAGCCGCGTGAAGTGGCCGTTGGTGCCCTTGAGCGCGTGGATGCGCTCGCGGTGCTCGGGAAACTCGTGCGCCAAGTCGTGGTGTCCTTCGGACATGTCACCTCCACTTCGGGACTGAGCAGCATCCGTGCCGACGTGGAGGGACCCCGAGGCCGACGTCGGGCGCAGCGGGTCCTCAACGCCCGACGAACTTGGGCGCCCGCTTCTCGAGGAGCGCGGTCATGCCCTCCTTCGCGTCCTCCGTGCGCAGGCTCTCCGCTTGAATCGGAGCTTCGAGACGCGCGGCGGTCTTCGGGTCCCAACCGAGGCCGCGCACGATCGCCTGCTTGGTGGTCCGCACGACCAGCGGCGCGCTCGCCGCGATCTCGTTCGCGAGCGCGCGCGCTTCGCCGAGCACCTCGTCCGGCGCGACCGCGCGGTTCACGAGGCCGATGCGCTCGGCCTCCGCGCCGTCGATCAGACGACCCGTGTAGAGCAGCTCGCTCGCGCGAGGCAGCCCGACCAGGCGCGGCAGCAGGTAGCTGATCGCCATCCCGGAGTGCAGGCCGAGCCGCGTGAAGTTCGCGCCGTAGCGCGCGTCGCGGTTCGCGATGCGGAGATCGCAGACGAGCGCGAGGCCGAAGCCGCCGCCGACTGCATGGCCGTTGAGCGCACCGATCACCGGCACCTCGACGTCCAGCAGGGAGAGGAAGGGGCGGTACATCGCGAACGATCGCTCGTGCGGGAGGCCACCGTCGTCGAGCTGGAGGGTGGCCTTGAAGTCCGCCCCGGCGGAGAAGCAGCTCCCCTCGCCGCGCACGATCACGCAGCGCGCTTCGCGATCGGCACGCGCCGCCGCGCTCGCTTCGGCGAAGGCGCCGAGCAGCTCGGGGGTCATGCTGTTCCGATTGTCGGGGCGGTCGAGGACGATCTCGCCCACGAGCCCGTGGCGCTCGTAGCGGACGGCAGGGGTGCTCATGCGCGCGAGGGTGCACCGTGAGCCGGCACGCGCAAGCGTCGCGCCCCGTGTGGCCCTCTCCGTGGCGTCGGTAGCCGAGTCGGTCGCGCGCGGAAGCGCTCGTGGCCGTGCTAGCTCGCAGGCTGCTGAAAAACTCACGTGCGCGCTTCGCGCGACCAGTACTCCGCCTCGCGCCATCCTCTCACGCTCGAAAATGCCCCACATTTCCTCGGTTCG
>JALOQC010000290.1 GCA_025453555.1 Myxococcota bacterium
CGGCCGCGTCGACGAGATCCTCGCCACCCGACAAGCCGCACTCGACGCCGCCTACGACGCACACCCCGAGCGGTTCCCGAACGGCCCACCACGCGCTCGGCGACCACCGGCACGCGTCTGCATCAACCCCACCTCGACCGTGCCGGAGGTCGAGGGGCCGCACGCGGCGAAGTCGGCGGCCTCTGATGACCATGGCGACACGCACGCGAAGCGCGTCGTCTCCGGCCCCTCGATCGACGGCGCGGAACCTCAGGTTTCGGAAATCAGCCAGCCGTCGCTCTGCTCATAGATTTCAGCAACCCGCTGTCTCAAACGCGTTGACACGTTCCGAGCGTGAGCGAGCGGACTTCCGGCCGGGACGACAGGTCCCTCTCCCAGCCGGAATCGGTACAGAAGAGCTCAGAGGCAGAACAACCCCGAGCATCCCCCGAAGGGAGGCGGGGCGCACACACAGGCGACACCGAAGCATTCGGCACCACCCCGGCAGGTGCAGGCACCCTCCGTGCAGCCGTCCGAGACGTCACCGTCGCAAGCGCGGCCGCAACTCCCACAGTTGTCGAAGTTCGAGCGCGTGTTGATGCACACGCCAGAACAACAACTGTCGGTCCCCGCGCAGGTGCGCCCGCACGCGCCGCAGTTGCCGACGCTCGACGACGTGTCCACGCACGACCCACCACAACAGACCTGGGTGCCGGTGCACGCGGCCCCGGCGCCGCAGCGGCACGCACCCGCCGCGCACGTCTCGCCCGTTCGGCACGCCGGCTCGCAAGGCACGTCGTCCGTGCATCCGCCCGCCAAGCAAACGAGGCCGGCGTCGCACACGTTGCCGCAGGTGCCGCAGTTCGAGGCGTTGGTCTGCACGTCGACGCACGCGCCGCCACAGCACGCTTGGCCGGCCATGCACGCGGGACCGGCCCCGCACTGGCAGGTGCGGGTCGTGCCGTCGCAGGTCTCACCTTCGCGGCACGCCGGCTCGCAGGGCGGCACCACGCACGCACCCGCCTCGCAGACCTGACCCGACTCGCACGCGCGCCCACACGCGCCGCAGTTCGCGGCGTCGGCCTCGGTGTCCGTGCAGCCGGTTTCGCAGCAGGTCTGCCCCTCGGCGCATTGCGGACCGTCGCCGCAGCGACACTGACCGGCCTGGCAGAGGAAGCCTCGCGTGCCGCACGAGCGCCCGCACATCCCACAGTTGCCCGGATCGGATGGGAGCACCGAGCAGAGACCGCTGCAGCAGCTCTGCCCGAGCTCGCACGGGTTGTCCGGACCGCATTCCACGCGAACACATTCGCCGTCGAGGCACTGCTCGCCGGGCGGACACGAGATGCCGCACCCGTCACCGGCGTCGGGCGGCATCGCGGAGTCCGTCCCACCGTCGTTCCCCGGCGGCCGGCCTCCGTCATCTCGCCCTCCGGCGCCGGACGCACAACCGAACACGAGGACGAAGAGCGACGAGACCAAGGCGAGACGCATGGAGGCTCCGCGAACGACCGCCCGAGGCGGGACCGAAGAAGGAAGGCTCACCCCGCCGAGGCGGAGCACGAGGAAGAATGCGAGGAGTCTCGCCGCCGACCGAAGACGTGAGTCTTCGTGTGGCAGCGTCGGAGGACGTCGTGAGAGCTCACCGGGTGAGCTGGAGGTCGTCCGGCGGACTCGAAGACGAGCCGCGGGGCGACCTGGAAACGCGAGAGTGCAACGAGCGTACGGATGCTAGCAGCGACCGCTTCCGCGCCGCGAGTGTCTGGCGACGCACGTTCGCGAGCGAAACGGCCACTGGTCTCGACCGACCGACCGGTTTTCCGGAGTTTTCCGCCGGAATCGCTCCACGAGCCCCGACCTGACATCTCGTTCCTGATTGCGATATCGCACGCGGAAACCCCGTAGTTCCGAGACCCCGCCCGGCGCTCCGGTCCTCGAATGGGGTTTGACGGGCAAGAGTGAACCCGGATATACATTTTGACCGAGCCGAAGCTTTCTCATGGCGACGCAACCTTCCGACGAGCTCTCTGCTGCGGCGACGCACGACATCGCGAACGCGCTCGTGACGGTGCTCGGCTGGGCACGGCTCGTCCGCGAGGGCGCGGTGTCCCCAGACGAGGCCATGGCGGCCATCGAGACGGCGGCGAAAGCGGCCCACCGCACGGCCCTCGACGCGCTTGGCGACCCCCAAGAGACTGGGCCCACCGAGCTGTCGGCGTTGGCCGACGATCTGGTGCGACTGCTCGCCCCCCAGGCCCGCGAGCGCGGCGTGAAGCTCTCCGCCACCGCCGACCGCGAGACGTGGGTCCGCTGCCCCCGCACCCAGGCCTTCCGCGTCGCGTGGAACCTCGTCCTCAACGCGATCCAGATCGTCCCGAGCGGCGGCCGGGTCACCGTCGAAGTCGTCGACGGCGGCTTCGTGGTCGCGGACGACGGCCCGGGAATGGACCGCGGCACCCAGCTCCGTGTCCTCGGCGAAGGAGGTCACACCACCCGCCGTGACGGGCGCGGCATCGGCCTCGTCAGCGTGCGGCGCCTCTTGGCCGAGCACGGCGGAACCCTCCGCCTCGACACCGCCCCGGGCCGCGGCGCGCGCTTCCGCGTCGAGCTGCCCGAGGACGACGCCCCCGAGCCGAGCGCGGTCTCCGAAGCGCGCCCGCGCAGCACTACCTCCCACGTCCACGCCCGCGCCGTGATCCTCCGCGTGCTCGTGGTCGACGACGACGACGGCGTGCGCGACCTCCTCGCCACCACGCTCCGTCTCCGCGGCCTCGACGTGCACGCGGTCCGCGCCGCGAGCGACGTCGACCACCTCCACGAGCCCTTCGACGTCGCGCTCGTCGACCTCACCCTCGGTGACGTCTCCGGCCTCGACGTGGTGGCCACCCTGCGCGCCCGCGCGCTCGCGACCCGCGTCATCGCGATGTCCGGCCTCCCGCAGCTCCCCGAGACCGAGCCCGAGCACGCCCCCGACCGCTGGCTCCGCAAACCCTTCGACGCGACTCAGCTCTTCGACGTGCTGGGGTTGGATCTCGAGCCGTTCCTCGCGAACGGGTGAGGTCGGGGCGCTCGGCGGTCACTGGATCCAGGCCGAGCGCTCGGTCGCTTCGGCCGTCTTTCACTCGACCCGCAGGCGGAGAATGAACGCGTCTGCTTCCAAGTCGTTCGGGCTCCCGGAGGGCGTCGAGCCCGAGCCCATGGTCGAGCCGCCGAACGTGAGCGTTCCCGCCGTTCGGAGCCCGAGGAGCAGCGCCTCTCCCGAGGCGAGGAACGTGATGTCCATGAACCGGCTGTACGCGGTTCCCGTCGCTTCTCGAACGTAGATGAGCGACATGTCTTGTTCGTAGACCGCGAGGAAGCCGCGATTGCCACGCGTGCCGACGACGTAGACATCTCCGTTCGGAGCGATCGCGATCGCCTCGGCCACGTAGTCACGCGTTCCATCCACGAGGTCAGCCCACTCGGCTTCGCTTCCGCCGTCATCGACCATGGAGACGCGCGACTGAACGCGCCCGCTCACCGTGCGGGTTGCGATGGTGTAGACGTTCGTCTCGACACCCGAAGCGCTGGCGACACCGGCAGCACCGTCTCGAATCGTCCACCCGACGGGCAGCGAGAACGTCCACGCGGAAGCTCCGGTCAGCCGAGTCGCTCGAAGCTGTCGTGTGCTCGAGGTCGTGTAGGCGAGGTCGCGGCGCCCCATGAAGGCGACGCTGCCTGCTGGAGCGACCAGCGAGACGTCGGGGGCCACGAACGCAGACTCGAAAGCGGTCGAAACGTGGAGCCATCGAGCCGTCGGCGTCGCCAGAATTGGCGCCAAGCCCGCGCGATGCGTCCCGAGCACCGTGCGAGCCGGGGGGGAGCCGCCGAGGTCGATGCGCACCATCCGGTCGTCGCCGGCTTCGTTCAGTGTCCTCGTCGCGCAGCTCGTCTGTGTGCACGCGACGCCGCCGAACCTAACGTCGATGCTCCGAGTCTCCCAAAGCGCGCTCAGGTCTGCGGCGAGGGCCTGGATGAGGCCTCCATCGGCGAGCCCTGTGTAGTTCTGCAATACGTAGCTTCGACCATCGGGCAATGCTGCGATGTTCAGAGAGACGCGTTCCCAATCCCCCGTTTCTCCACCCAGTGGACACGGGTCACAGTCGAGAGCTTGCGGTTGCGACGTGGTCGTCAATGGAGCATTCACGCACGATGACGCCGCGCAGAGTTGGCCGACTGAACATCGTCGGCCACACATCCCGCAACCGGTAGCGTCGAGCGTGAGGTCGACCTCGCATCCATCGCTGACGTCATCGTTGCAATCGTCGGTCCCCGGCAGGCAACCGGTGATGATGCAGTCTCCGGCCGAGCACGTGAGCGCGGTGGCGTTGGCCGCCGTGCCACACGACGCGCTCGCGGCAGGGCCGTCGATCACGGTGTCGCAGTCGTTGTCGCGACCATCACAGACCTCCGCCGTCGGGCCGATCGCTCCGACGCAGCTCGCCCACATGCCGCTCACGCACGTCTGCGTTCCCGCCGCGCATTCGCCGGTGTCGATGCCGCCGGGACAGGGACGCATCGCACCGTTGGTGCACGCGCAGCCTTCGTCGACGCTGCCGTCGCAGTCCTCGTCGAGAGACCCGTCGCAGGCCTCCGTGCCGGGAATGTCGGCACCTTCGCACTCGCCCCAGGCCCCCGATTCGCAGATCTGGCGGCCCGCCTCGCAGATGCCCTGATCGGGACCGCACGCGCGCTCTTCGTCGGTCGTGCAGTCACAGCCTTCGTCGACCGCGTCGTCGCAGTCCTCGTCGATCGATCCCTCGCAGACTTCGTCGGTCGGAGTGCACGTAGGACCCGTGTCCGAGCCCGCATCGACGCCGCCATCGAATCCCCCGTCGAGACCCGCGTCGACCACCCCTGCGTCCGATCCAGCGTCGAGCCCCGCGTCGAACGGATCGATCGGAACGGCGGCGTCCGGGAAGAGGCAGAGCCAACGGTCGTAGTCGACCTCGACGCCTGGAGGACACACGCACGCGCCGAGGGCTTCGTCGCGGATGAGCATTCCGCAGCTCACCTCGGTGGTTTCACAAGCCAACGCGAGCGGGAGCGCGGCGAGAACGAGAGCGAAGTTCTTCATGGCGGCAACCATCGGACGCGCCTCCGACGAGTTGCGTCCGGACGATGAAAAAGCCGACGCGTGGGGACGCGCCGGCTCGTTCATGAAGTAAGTCGGAGAGGAGATCGAACGAAACTTCGTTCGCGCGTCCCCACCGGCGGGTCGTCGCTCAATCGCATTCGTCGCGGTTGCCGAGACCCGTCAGCTCGTTGATCGGATGGCCCGAGTACTCCGTCGACGGGTCGGTACCGAAGCCGGTCGTGCTCGGAACCGCGTCGCATCGGCGCCGAAGCGTCCGATCGGCGGTCGAG
The DNA here is from genome assembly GCA_025453555.1 of Myxococcota bacterium. Classification (GTDB taxonomy): domain Bacteria; phylum Myxococcota_A; class Polyangia; order Polyangiales; family Houyiibacteriaceae; genus JACKEH01. The sequence continues at coordinate 5,386 of JALOQC010000290.1, forward strand.
AGCCCACCGCCCGTCCACGCCGTCATCGGGCGCATTCCCGGTACGCCAAAGCGGTCGACGAGGACTCCCCCACACTCGATGTCGTAGGAGTCGTCTCCGTTGTGGTTGACCAACGGGGCGACGATGCAACTCGGCGCGATCGCCGCGCGGCAGAGCGCGAGTACGCCGCCGGGCGCGAGCATCCCGGAGAGCGTGATCGTCCCCGTCGGCGACGCGGCGGAGTTCTGATAGACCCGAACCACACACGCACTGAGATCGACGGCGGACGTACCCACGTTGCCGATCTCGACGGCCTTGTTGTCCGTTCCGCTGCCTTCCACGTACTCGGTGAAGAGAAGCGGCGGCACTGGCGGCGGCACCGCGACCGAAACCGACACGACGACGTCGTCACCGTCGTAAGACGCGGTCAGCATTCCGGTCCCTTCGCTCCCGCTGGCGGTGTAGGTGGCGGTCGCGGAGAGCGCGCCAACCGGCACGACGATGCTCGCCGGGCCGGTGAGGAGACCCGCCGGCATGATCGCGATCGCCACCGACGCTCCACCTGCGGGGGCGGGGTCGGGGAGGATCACCGTCACGTCCACGGTCTCGGTGGGTGCCAGACCGATGGTGCCCGGCGAGACCCGGAGCGTGGACGCGCCGATGTCGAGAGCCGAGCGCGGCTGGATGCGGCTGTTCATGAACCCGAAGTTCAGCGGGCCCTGGATGTAGCTGAACGCGTTTCCGACCGCGGCGGGTGGATCGAGCTCGAAGAGATCGTCGCCGATGAGCAGGCCGCCGTCGACGCGGAAGTCCCCGCCCGCGAGGCCAACCTCGGACACGGTGACCGCGTCGACGCGAACGAGCACCGACTCCAGCTCGTCGACCCGCGAACCCGTGGTCGCGATGTCCGCCGCCGGCACCACTGTGGGGGCCGGAACGCCCGGCGTCCCGCGGATCACGATGGACGGGTTGGCGAGCTGCGCGAGCCCGAAGAAGTCGGCGACCTCACCCGTGACGTCGACCTGCTCCCCGAGCGCGTTGGTCGGCGCGCCGCCAGTGAAGATGAAGATGCCGCTGAAGTCGACGCCGTCGTAGTCCTCCGAGCCGACTGCCTGCTGCGCGTAGAAGCCGTTGTCGGCCAGCGCGGTGATCACGAGGCCGCGCAAGGTCACCTCGGTGTCGATCGCGTGCATGCCCATGCGGACTGCGTAGACGGTCGTCATCAGCGCAGGACAGGCCATCGCGCCAGGATTGGCGACGGTCGGGCACGCGTCGCATGCGTCACCCTTGTCGTCGTCATCCATGTCCTCCTGGCCCGGGTTCGGGATGGCGGGGCAGTTGTCGACGTCGTTCGGCACCCCGTCCATGTCCCGATCGTTCAGGTCGATCTCGATGCAGGTCGCCGGATCGTCGTCTCCACCGAGCGGGCAGACATCGCACGCATCGCCGATCCCGTCTGCGTCGGAGTCTGCCTGCATGCCGTTGTCCAGCGGGCGGATCGGGTTGAAGATGGCAGGGCAGTTGTCCTCGGTGTCGTCGATCCCGTCGCCATCCATGTCGGTGGCGGACGACATACCCGAGTAGTAGTTCGAGCCGTTCTCGCTCGCGTCCGGCGCAGTCATCCTCATGCGCGCAGGCAAGCACGTGGGCTCGTTCATCGGCTCGCCCTCGCAGAAGACGAGCGCGTAGTGATTCGCTCCTGCAGCGAGGAGCGTGTCGACCGTGCACGCAACGTCCGGAGCGCTCGAGCTCGGCGCGCAGAGCACGCCCTGAAGACAGAGTCGCCGATCAACCGAGCACGATTGGCTGGCTACGCCAGCCTCGATCAGTTCGCAGCCCGTGCGCAGTGAGTCGACCAGCGCGGCATCACCAAACTGCGGCAAGCCGCCCTTGACCACCAACACGACGTCGTCCGGACGGGCGGCCAGGACGGCGCGGTGATCGCGACGAGTGGTCGCATCGTAGATGGCGAGGTCCGCCACGAACCCGACCTCGAGCACGCCCAGCACGTCTCCGTGTCCGAGCGCGCGTGCGCTGTTGCGCGTCGCCATCAACCACAACTGTTCGTCGGGGAAGAATCCGTCGAAGTGGGCCTGGTTGAGGTAGTCCGCGCAGGCGAGCTCGCGGAGCATGTTCATCGAGCCGCTCTGCAACCAGTCGGTGCCGAGTCCGATCGTCACCCCGAGGCGGCCGTACTCGGTGACACGCGCGGTGTCGCCGTAGAGCGTGATGTTCGTGCGGGGCGACCAGATGAGCTCGACTTCGCTCGCCGCGAGCTCAGCGATATCCGACGGGAGCGCACCGACGCCATGGATGAACGCCGATGCGGGTTCCACTACGTCGAGCGCACCCGCGCTCAGGCATCGCAGCTCGTTTCGTGCGGCTTCGTCGATGCCTTCGGCCACGTGCGGCACGAACTGCAGTCGTGCGTTGTCGAAGCAGTCAGGGCCGGAGCACCCAGGATAGTCACAGCCTTCGGTGCGCTTCTGGTTGCCGCTCCCACTGTCACCAAGCGGGAAAGTCTGGTAGGTCGCCCCGTTGGTAGGGAGATCATCTCGGTTCGGTTCATCGAGATTTCGAAGTACGCCGGCGGGACCTCCGCTGCCGAAAACACTCGTGGTTCCGCTCATTATTTGACGGATTTCGTGCCACAGCATTTCCTCGGTGCTGGACATCCCCCCCGGGGAGCCCAACGTCGTGTGGCCTTCGAGGCCTCGACGCCAATCGTTCCGGTGCTCGAAACGCTCATCGGACGTCGTCGCGGGTGGCGGTTGCTGAGCGAAGCTGACGTGATCGTGGGCGTTGATGAGACCTGGGCTCACCACGCTGTCCGGACACACGACCTGGGTCGCGGTCGAGGCGCCGGCGGTCGTGGTGCAGTCACAGCCCACGCACGCGATCAGGCCGTCGGTTCCCACGAGGACCTGCCCACCGCGGAAGACCTCGCCGGGCGTGAGGATGTCGCCCGTGATGAGCATCCCGGTGTCGCCAGCGGTGACGGTGCAACGTCCCTCGGCCGGAGCGGGGAGCGCGTCACCGGCGCAGGTGGTGATCGTCGGGGGCGGAAAGAGCTCACCCGGTATGACGCTTCCGTCCGGGGGCACGAAGCCATCGGGAAGGCCGCCGTCCGGGATCTCCCCGTCTGGCAGCACGAACCCGTCCGGGAGGCCACCGTCGTCCTCGGGGGGACGGTCGTCGTCGCCGCAGCCGAGGGCGAAGAGGAGAGAGCACGAAAGAAGAAGAGGCAGGGCGGAGCCCCGAACCCGAAGCGCGTACATGAAACCTCGCGAAGGCGAACGACGGC
>JALOQC010000291.1 GCA_025453555.1 Myxococcota bacterium
TCGGCTTCGAGCGCCGACATGCAGCCCGTGCCCGCGGCGGTGATCGCCTGGCGGTACTTCTTGTCCTGCACGTCGCCCGCCGCGAACACGCCGGGCACGCTCGTCTGCGTGGTGCCGGGCTTCGTCACGATGTAGCCGTCCTCGTCGGTCTCGACCTGTCCCTTCAAGAACGACGTGTTCGGGATGTGGCCGATCGCGAAGAAGAGGCCCGCGACCTCGAGCTGCTTCGTGCTGCCGTCCTTCGTCGACTGGAGCTCGATCGTCTGCAGCAGGTCGCTGCCGCTCGCGCGCACGAGTTCGTGCGACCACACCATCTCGATCTTAGGGTTGTCGAAGACGCGCTGCTGCATCGCCTTGGAGGCACGCAGCTCGTCGCGGCGGTGGATCACGTAGACCTTCGATCCGTACTTCGAGAGGAACGACGCCTCTTCCATCGCGGTGTCGCCGCCGCCGATGACCGCGAGCGGCTTGCCGCGGAAGATGGGCAGCGCGCCGTCGCAGACCGCGCAGGCGGAGATGCCGCGCATCCAGAGCTCGTTGTCGCCCGTGCCCGGCACGTAGAGGCGCTTGGCCGTCGCGCCGGTGGCGAGGATCACGGTCTTTGCTTCGCAGGTCGTGCTGTCGGCCACGATGCGGAAGGGGCGCTGGCTGAGATCGATCTCGTTGACCGTCTCCGTGAGGATGGTCGTACCGTGCTTCTCGGACTGCGCGCGCATGCGGTCCATGAGCTCGGGGCCCATGATTCCGTCCGGGAAACCGGGGAAATTCTCGACCTCGGTAGTGGTCGTGAGCTGGCCGCCCGCCGCGACCCCGCCCGCCATGAAGCCTTCGAAGAGGATGGGCTTGAGCTCCGCGCGCGCGGCGTAGATGGCGGCGGTGTGTGCGGCGGGACCCGAACCGATGATGACGACTTCGTGCACGGTCATGGGTCGCGAGATCGCATCATCCGTGACGTCACGCAAGGATGCGCCCGAGCGAGAGGTCACGCGCGACGTCGGAGCGCGTCGCGCACGGATGAGCGCGAGCTCGTCCACCGCGTCGGCCCCGAGCGCGAGCGACGCGGCGTGGGCGAGCGCGTGCTCATCCACGCACCGCGACGAGCTCCGAGACCTCCGCCGCCAACGCGAGCGACGCGGTGAGCCCGGGCGACTCGATCCCGAGTAGGTGGACCACGCCGCGCGGCGTCTCGTCGATCACGAAGTCGGCGAACGAACCGTCCGCGCGAAGCTTCGGGCGCACCCCGGCGTACGCGGGCGTGAGGTGCTCGGCGCGCAGACGCGGGAGGTAGCGCGCGACGCCACGGGCGAAGGCGTCGCGGAGCGTGAGATCCACGTCGAGCGGTGGCCACGTGCCGTCCGCGAGCCGCTCGAGCGGGGAGGCGTCGGGTCCGGCGAGCGTCTGCCCGCCGAGGTCGCGGGTGAGGTGCACGCCGAGCCCTCCGACGGCCGGCATCGGGTAGACGAGCGGCATGATCGGACGCGGCGCGCTCGCGGAGAGGCCGAAGTAACGACCGACCCAGGGGTGCTGACGCCAACCTCGCGCGTCGACGTCGACGCCACACGCGCTCGCGATTCGATCTGCGCCGTGACCGGCGGCGTTGACCACGACGCGTGCGCGCACGACGGATTCCTCGTGGCGCTCGTCGCGCGCGAGCACTTGCAACTCGTGGGCCGCGGGCTCGAGCGCGACGACCGTGTGCCCGAAGACGAAGCGCGCCCCGGCGTCGCGCGCGTCGGCCTTGAGCGCGTCCATCAGCGCGTGCGCGTCGACGATGCCACTCTCCCCGACGTGCAGCGAGAGGGCCGCGCGCAGCTCGGGCTCGCGTGCCGCGAGCGCGTCGCGATCGAGCCACGTGAGCTCCTCGACCCCGTTCGCTCGCGCACGCTCTTCGATCGCTTGCAGCGACGGGACCTCGCTGCGTTCGACCGCGAGCACGAGCTTGCCGGTGCGTCGATGCGGGATGCCGCGCGCGGCGGCGTACGCGTAGAGCCGGCGCCGACCCTCCACGCACGCGCGCGCCTTCCGCGAGCCGGGCGGGTAATGGAGGCCCGCGTGGATCACACCGCTGTTGCGCGAGCTGGTCTCGGTGCCGGCGCGGCGGTGGCGCTCGATCACGACCACGTCGTGGTGCGGCGCGAGCGCGGCCGCGCACGCGAGCCCGACGACCCCCGCTCCGATCACCACGACGTCGACGTCGACCACGTGGGGAGGGTGCGCGGTCATGGCGGCGGCGTCGATGCGGAGCGGCTCGACGAAGAGCGAGGTCGGTGCGTGCGCGTGAGCGTTGACGTGAGCGTTGACGCGAACGTGAACGGCGACGGCGACGTGAACGGCGAAGTCGTACCCGCAATCGCTTCGCCGTTCACGACCGCGACCGTCCACGTCCACGACCACGACCACCACGACCACGACCACGACCACGTTTGGTCCGTGCGTGCGTGATATGAAGCGGCGCGCGATTCGCGTGCTTCGCGCGCAGGAGGTGCTCATGTCGGTGTTTCGAGAGGACGTGCTCGCGGGCAAGACCGCGTTCGTGACGGGCGGCGGCAGCGGCATCTGCAAAGGCATCACCGAGGCGCTGATGGCGCACGGCGCCAACGCGGTGATCACGAGTCGCAAGCAGGAGCGCCTCGACGAGACGGCGCGCGAGCTCGCGGAGAAGACCGGGCGCGAGTGCCTCGGCGTCGCGTGCGACGTGCGCAAGCCCGAGACCGTGGAGGCCGCGCTCGACGCCGCGATCGCGCGCTTCGGTGGCTTCGACATCGTGGTCAACGGCGCCGCGGGCAACTTCCTCTGCCCGGCGAGCCAGCTCTCCTACAACGCGTTCCGCACGGTGATGGAGATCGACACGATCGGCACCTTCAACGTCAGCAAGGCCGCGTTCGAGAAGCAGCTCCGCGCGCGGGGTGGCGTGATCGTGAACATCAGCGCGACCCTCCACTACGGCGCGACGCCGCTGCAGGCGCACGCGGCGGCCGCCAAGGCGGCGGTCGACTCGCTCACGCGCTCGCTCGCGCTGGAGTGGGGAGCGAGCGGCGTGCGCGTGGTGGGCATCGCGCCGGGTCCCATCGACGACACCGAGGGCATCGCGCGCCTCGCGCCGGGTCCGATCCGCGATCAGATGATCGCGGGCATCCCGCTCAAGCGCATGGGCACCATCGCGGAGATCGCCGACCTCGCGCTCTTCCTCTGCACGCCCGCCGCGTCGTTGATCCACGGCGAGACGATCGTCGCGGACGGTGGACATTGGCTCGGCGGCAACGCGCTCGCGACCTTGATGGGCGGCTGATGCGCGCGGTGTGTGCGGTGCTGCTGACCACGTGCGCGCTCGCGTGTGCGGGCGCAGCGCCGTCTCGCAATCCCGAGCCCCCATCGAACGACGGCGTCTCCGACCCGGTCGCCGTCTCCGACCCGGTCGCCGTCTCCGACCCGGTCGCCGTCTCCGACCCGGTTGCCGTCTCCGACCCGGTCGGGCTCTCCGACACGGTCACCGACTCCGACACGACACCGTCGGCGAACGAGACGTGCGCCGCGCCGCCCGGCATGGCCTGCATCCCCGCCGGCGCCTTCCCCCGCGGCTCCGACCGCGAGCCCAACGAGCTCCCCATCGAGACCGTCCGTGTGAGCGCGTTCTGGATGGATCGCCACGAGGTCACGAACGCGCAGTACGCGGAGTGCGTCGCGGACGGAGCGTGCCGAGCGGCGTTCCCCTACCGCGCCTTTCGCGCGCCGACGCAGCCGGTCGTCGCGATGGACTGGTCCGACGCCGACGCCTACTGCCGCTTCCGCGGCAAACGTCTGCCCACCGAAGCGGAGTGGGAGCGCGCGGCACGTGGACCCGACGCGACGACGTTTCCATGGGGCGAAGCGCGCCCTCGCGACTGCTCGCTCGCCAACGTGCGCGACGCCCGCGGGCCGGGCTGCGGCGCCGACACCACGCTCCCGGTCGGTTCGCTCCCTGCAGGACACTTCGGCCTCTTCGACATGGCCGGCAACGTCGACGAATGGGTCGCGGATTGGTACGCGCCCTGTTACCGCGGCTGCGAAGGCGAGTGCGGCGACGCGTGCGGCGGCGAGGACCCGCGCGGCCCCTGCGGCGGCGCGAGCGAGTGCGAAGGCCGGCGTCTGCGCGTCGTGCGCGGCGGCTCGTGGTGGTGGCCGATCGAGCACGCGACTGGCACCTACCGCCGCGGCAAGCCGCCCATCAACCGCGTGCATCACCGCTACGGCTTCCGCTGCGCGAAGACGCCGTGAGGGCGTGGTCGTGGACGAACGTGCGCCCGCGTCGCCGCCGACCCCGTGACAGCCTTCGCGCGCTGCGCCATCGTCCGCCGCCGTATGACCACCGCGCTCGTCCGCGTCGCTTCGTTCTCGCTCCTCGCGCTCGCTTGTGGCGCGCCTCCCGAGCCCGCGCCGACGCCGCAGGAGACCGTCGGCGCGGAGACGACACCGACCGCAGAAGCGACGCCGGTCGCGGAGGTCGCGCCCGAGCCCACGCCTCCGAGCGAGCCGACTCCCGAGCCGCCGCCCGCGATCCCCGACGATCCCAGCCAGCCGCTCTCCGACCTCGCCCGCGCGCGCCTCGACGCGCTCCCCACCGAGTCGATCGAGCCGCCGCCCGAGTTCTACTTCCGCACCAACGAGCGTCGTCACGACCTGCTCGCGAACGAGCTCGCCAACCTCGGCGGCGCGGTGGTCGGCGTCGGGTCCGATCAGCTCTACACGCTCGCCGCGCAGACCCGTGCTTCGCTGATCGTCGGCGTCGACTACGACGAGCGCATCCCGCTCGTGCACGCGATCTACTCGGTGCTGGTCCCGGAAGCGGAGACCCCCGAAGCGCTCACCGCGCTCTTCTCCGCCGCGAACGCCGAGAGCACCCGCGTGCTCCTCGACACCCGCCTCGCGAACCACCCACGCAAGGAAGACGTGCTCCGCCTCTTCGATCGCCTGCGCGACGATTGGGAGGGCTACCTGCCCGGCGTCTCGCGCCGCGTGCGGCAAGGCGTGGTCGGGAGCTGGCTCGCCGATGCTGCGCACTACGCGCACGTACGTGCGCTCTTCCGCGCCGGCCGCGTGGTCGCGCGCTGCGGCGATCTGACGGGCGAGACGACGGTGCGTGCGGTCGGCGCCGCGCTGCGCGAGCTCGGCGTGCCGGTGCGCGTCTTCTACTTGAGCAACGCCGACCAGTTCTTCCCGTACGGCGCGGGGTTTCGCGCGAACCTCGACGCGCTCCCCACCGACGATCGCAGCGTCGTCGTGCGCACGCTCCGCCACCCGCGGCTGCCGAACGCGACCAACGATCGGTGGCACTACGTCGTACAGCCGGTCTCGGATCTGCGCGCGCGCCTGGAGACCGGCGCCTACGTGCGCAGCCAGCTCCTCGCGGAGGATCTCGTCCACGCCGGCCGCGGCCGCGAGGGTGGCTTCTCGCGCCTCGACGAGACGGTGCCCGCGTACGTGGCGAGCCGCCGTGCCGCGCGTGTGCCGAGCGACTCGTCGGACTGATTCGCGGGTTGGATCCGCTCGTTCGATTCGCGCGATTGATTCATTCGCTTGATTCGCGCGATTGATTCATTCGCTTGATTCGCGCGATTGATTCATTCGCTGGATTCGCGCGATTGATTCGCGCGATTGATTCGCCGAGCGTGCAGCTCAGAACCCGACGCGATCCGCTTCGGGCTGCGGGAGCTCGGTCGACAGCTCGATCATCGGCAGCCCCTGCTGCGCGCGGTAGGCGGCGTAGTAGCCGAGGACGCGGCGCACGTAGCGGTGGGTCTGATCGAAGGGGATGTGCTCGAGGAACGCCTCCATCGGCATCGTGGACGGCCGATCGCGCAGCCAGCGGCGCACGTTGTGCGGGCCGCCGTTGTAGCTCGCGATCGCGAGCGGTAGGTGCCCCTCGAAGCGCTCGATCAGCGAGCGCAGGTACCACGCCGCGTAGTCGAGGTTCACCTCCGGGTCGAGGAGCCACGCGGTCGTGTAGTCCGCGTCGCCCTTCGCGCTCGCGATGAGCGCGCCCGTGCGCGGCATGATCTGACAGAGCCCGATCGCGCCCGCGTACGACACGATCTCCTTTTGATAGACCGACTCCACGCGCATCACCGCGAAGAGCAGGTTGGGGTCGAGCCCGTGTCGTCGGGCGGCCGCTTCGACGTGCGTCTCGTAGGCGCGGGGCAGCGCTTCCACCGCAGAGATCCCACCGAAGCCGGTGCTCACGCCGTAGTCCCCGATCGCCTCGCCGATTGCGACGAGCTCCGCGCGAGAGCGCGCGTCGAGCGAGCGGCGCGCGGCCTTGAGCGGGAAGGGCACGAAGCTGCGCGGCCGCTCGGCGCCGCGGGCGACGCTGGAGAGTCCGGTGCGACGAATCGCGCGTCCACCCGCGTCGCGCCACGCGAGGAAGGCTTCGTAGAGCTGACGACCGGCTTCGTCCGCGTCACCGAGGCGGAGCAGATCCTCTGCGCGCCCGAGCCAGGGGAAGGCCGCGCCGTGGGCGGCCACGATCGGCGCGAGGCGGTCGGCGAGCGCGTCGAGATCACGCGGTGCGCGCACGGGGGCAGGCGGAAGGAGCGAAGGATCGACGGTGCCTTCGAGACGCGTCGGTTCCTCGGCTCGCTCGACCGCGACTGCGCCGAGCGAGGCCCACCGCGGCCCCTCGGACGCGCTCGGGAGCGGGGCCAAGTCGAGCGGCGAGAGGCTCGTCGTGGTCGCGGTCGCGTCGGGTGCGAACGGCGCGTTCGCGAGCGAGGCGCCGGGCGCGAGCGTGGCGTTCGCGGCGGGTGAGCTCGGGACGCGCGGCGACGCGGGCGCGACGGCGAGGGCCTCGTCGCGTCCGGCCGCGATCATCGCGGCGTGCACGGACGCGAGCCCTTGGTCCGACCAGAGCGCGTACCAACCTCGGCCCCGATCGCGCGTCTGCACTTCGAGGAAGGCGGCCTCCGCCTCGTCGAGCCGACCGAGCCGCTCGAACGCGCGCGCGCGGTGGTAGAGGGCCTGCGTGCCGAGCGATCCCTCGCGCGCCTCGAGGCCTTCGAGCAGCCGCACGATCGACGCGTCGTCCGCCACGCCGACCGCGGTCAGCGCCGCGTCGACGCGCAGACCGGGCGGAAGCGCGCGCGTGAGCAGCTCCTCCACGATCGCGTCCGTCTGCAGCTTCAACGACGCGCGCGACGACACGCGGAGCTGCGCGAAGAGGCGCGCCGTCGCGACGCGGCGACGCTGCGCGACCGCGTCGCGGTAGCCGAGCCGACGAAGCTCCGCCTCTGCGTCCGCGATCTCCGTCGCGCGCGCGGCAGCGGCCATGTCGGCGAGTCGCTCGGCCTCCGCGGCGGCGTCTTCGTCATCCGTCGTCGCTCCGACGCGCGAGAGCGCGAGGTGTCGCTCCGCGTCTGCCCAGCGTCCTTCGTGGCGCGCGATGCGACCGAGCAGGCCATGCACGCGCGCGAGCAAGGTCGGGTGGAGCGACTCCGACTCCAGGCGCGCGAGCTCGGTGCGCGCCTCGTCGAGGGGGCCGTGCCGCACCAGCCGCTCCGCGCGCTCGACGCGCTGGGTGTCGGTGAGCGCGAGGTCGAGCTCCAACGACCGCCGACGGGCCTCGCGTCCCGCGGTCGATCCCGGAAAGCGAACGTCGATGTTTCGGTAGGCGGCGAGGGCGGCTTCGTGCGCTCGGCGCTCGTCGCCGGTCCGCGGGGTCAGCCGCGGATGCTCGGTCGCGCCGCGCGCTTCGAGCCGTCGTGCGTCGAGCAGACGAAGCTCGGGCTCCTCCGGGAGCTCGGGGTGCTGGCGCAGCAGTCGCGTGAGCTCCTCGTCCGCGCCGCGACGATCCGCGCGCAGGCTCGCCCGCACCGCGCCGACCTGCGCGAGCAATCGCGTCTGCGCGTCCACGCTCTCGGATGCCACACGAAACGCCGCGTGCGCTTCGAGGTGCGCGCCCTGCGCGAGCAGGATCTCTCCACGCCGCAGCGCGACGAGATCCGACAGCCGCGGCAGCGCGGCCACGACGGTGTCGAGCGCGAGCAACGCGGAGCTCGAAGTGTCGGCGTTCGCGCGGGCCCACGCGTCGCGCGCGACCGTGCCTTCGAGCTCTCGGCGCGTGGTCGTGGCCGCGTCCGGCCGGCACATCGGCGCCTCGGGCTCCGGAGGCGGCGCGCTCGGCAACGAGAAGAGCTGCGGCGGCGCTTCGAGCGCACACAGCGGGGCGTCGTCCCAGGCTCGCGCGGCGCTCGTCCCGGTCGCGGAGCCCGCGAGCAGAACGATTCCGAGTCGAGTCCAAGTGCGCACGTCTCTCACAGCATGAGGAAGACGAAGCTCGACCACCAAATATTGGCGGCGCGCGTTTCGCGGAGGTCTGCCTGCACCAGGCTCCGCTTCGTTCGGACGGATGGTCTCGGCCGACCTCGTTCTGCCCGACGCACTTTCCGGAGGGCGAAGCGCTCCCACATCGGCTCCCGAGCGTTGTTCACCGGACCCCCCGAATTTTCGTGTCTCACTTCCGAACGACCCCCGAAAACGAGGGTCTCGCCGAACGATGTTCGGTGAACTGCGGCTCAGCGAAACGAATCGGTGCCGTGGGGAGGATCCCGACGAATTTTCTTGTTGACGCGGCGCGTAAGGTCGGTACTCTTGTCTTCGTGATGTCGCTCACGACC
>JALOQC010000292.1 GCA_025453555.1 Myxococcota bacterium
CGCGCGAGCTCGCGCGCCGTGACCTCGCCGATGCCGGTGTTCGCGCCCGTGACGATCGCAACGCGTGCCGAAGTGTCCGTGCCCATCGATTCGTTCCTTCTCTCTCTCACGACGCGAAGACTCGCGCCTGGCTGGCGGTCGAGGACGCGTTCGGGTCACTTTGTCGCCCGAAAATCCGTTCCGGGCGGCATCCTCCACGATTTCCCGTCGGGAATCTGCGCGGAGTGAATGTTCGAGCCTGGTCGACTCGTCGCATACTCCCGTTACCGGACCGCCGGGCACCGCACGACAGATCGCACATCCGACATCGCGCACGTGCTCGAGCACATCCAAGGCAAGGCGCCTTCGCGCCGCGCATCGTGAGGAGGATCCGAATGCTACGAACCACACGAACCATCCCTGCGCTCCTACTGGCCCTCTGGCCCTGGCGGGCTTCGGCTGCGGGGGCGGTGAAGAAGCCGCCGCGGAGCTCAACGCCGCCGCCGCCGAGCTGACCGAAGCGGTGCAGAACGCCGCGCCGACGACCGCGAGTTCGTTCACGGGTCGCATCGGTGGACAGATCGCGACGACGAGCGCCGGCATCGCGGTCGAGGTGCTGCCGCTGCGTGACGGAACCGTGCAGGCGGTGGTGCTCGACGGCAGCGGCAACGTCGTGTCGAACATCCCGGAGATCACCGTGCAGGTGCAGACGGTCGCGGGCGGCACCGCGCCGGTCACGCTGCGCTTCGACGCGGCGCTCCAGCGCTACGTGGGCGCGCTGCCCGAGGGCTCCGCGATGGCGCCCTCGACCTCGGTCGCGGTGAGCTTCAGCAAGGACGGCCAGCAGCTCACGGGCAACGTCGACAAGATGGCCTCGGCGCCCGCCGTCGCGTCGCACGGCGGCACGGTCGTCGTCGTCGGCGAGATGAGCGCGGAGGTGGTCGCGAAGCCGAACGAGGTGATCGCGTGGGTCGAGGGCCCGAGCGGCTCGGTGACGGGAGCGGACGCCGAGGTCACGGTGATGGTCCCGGTCGTCGATGCGCCGCCGTCGCCGGTGACGCTCGCGTGGGACGCGCAGATCGAGGCCTACGTCGGTCGTCCGACGGTGACCGTGGCCCCGGGTCCGATCACGTTCACGGTCTCGCAGAACGACGTGGAGCACGTCGCGAACGTGGCCTCCGTCGCGGTCGTCGCGCCTCCCGCGCACGAAGGAACGGTCGTCGTGGCCGGCGACTACAGCGTGGAGGTCGTGCCGCAAGACGATGGCCAGCTCAAGGCGTACGTCGTCGACGTGCAGGGCGCGCCGGTCGTCGCGGACGCGACGGTGAACGTGAACGTGGGCGTGGAGCAGACGCCGGTCACGCTCGTGTGGGACGCGGCGGCGAACTGCTACGTGGGTGCGGTCGACGCGACGATCGACGTCGCGGCGGCGCCGATCGCGGTCGCGGTCGTCCATCGCGGGCGGCGCGTGCGCGGTGGCGTGGACGTGAGCTTCGAGCCGCGCCTGACGCGTTGGCACGAGCGTCGCGCGGAGGTCTTGGTCGAGCGCGGCAACCCGCCGCCGTGGGCGCCGGCGGTCGGTCTGCGCGCGCGCGGGGGCGCGGACGTCGTGGTGGCTCCGCCGGGCGGTCCGGGCACCACGGTGCGCGTGCGAGGACCGGGCGCGAGCTTGATGGTCGAAGCCCCCGGCGTGGGCGTGCGCGTGCAGGCGCCGGGTGCGGCGGTGCGCGTGCAGGCGCCGGGTGCAGGCGTGCAGGTGCGCGGGCCGGGCGCGGCGGTGCGTGTGCAGGCGCCGGGCGCGGGGGTGCGTGTGCAGGCGCCCCAACCGCCGAGCGTGTCCGTGATGGGCGGCGCGAGCGTGATGGGCGGCGGCGGCGTCTCGATCATGGGCGGCGCCGGCGTGAGCGTCATGGTCCGCTGATCACGCGAGCCACTTCGTCCAGATCGTCGTGAGCGAGCCCTCCCTTCGCGGAGGGCTCGTTCGTTCCGTCCTGCCGCGAGAGCGCATCGAGCCGGATCGTGAGCGAGCCCTCCCTTCACGGAGGGCCCGTTCGTTCCGTCGGGCCCGCTTCAACGCGCGCGATACACGAGCCGATATCGAACTGGCGTCGGGAGCTGTTCGCTCGTCACCGTCACGCCGAACACGAGGGTGCCGTCGGCTCGTCGCATGAAGGAGTCGCGGCGCTCGCCGTCATCGGTCTTCCAGTCGAGCACGAGGCGGGGCCCCTCGACCGTCGCGCGGAGCTGCACACGCTCTCCGTCCGGAAGCGTCACCGTCTCACGCACGTTGCGCCGCACCTCGTAGCGATCGCGGTCGTAGCGGATCGCGACACGCTCGCCCGTGAACGCGATCTCGAGCTCGCGTCGGATCTCGTTCTTCGCGCGGAGCCGACGACGACCGACGGAGCGACGCAGCGGACCCATCGACTCCACGCCTGTGTCGATGGCTTCGTCGATCAACGCCTGCGCGCGATCGTTCGGGGTGGAGAGGCGATAGACGCCGGGCAGATCCGACTCCGTCGCCTCCTCCTCCGCGGCGTCTTGCGCGAAGAGGGGCAGTGACGTGACGACCGCGAGAACGAAGAGGAGGGTGCGCACGCTCGAAGCGTGGATCGCGCGCGCGGCGCGGCGGGTGCGCGAGGTCACCGCGCAGGAGATGCACGTGCGCGCAGAGCCTGCGCCCTGACGGTCGGAGCGCTACGTAGGCGGCGCCTTCGTGGTCTGCGCTCCGAGCGCTCAGCGCGACCAGGGGACGACGAAACGATCGAAGCGACGCGGCTCGCTCTCTCCGCTGCGAAACCCGTGGGCCTCGACGCGCACGCCTTCGAGCACCGCGCGGAGCCGGAGGTAGTGGAAGGGTCGCGGCGAGGGGCCCTCGAAGACGTCGCGATGACGACGCGCTTCGCCTTCGAGCAGCGTGACGCGCGGACCGCCGCCGCCGCCGCTGACGACGTGGTGCCGCGCACCGATCACGAAGTGCTCGTAGGCGTGCGCGTGGCCCGAGAGCACGAGCATCGGCTCGAACGTCTCGCTCGCGAGCTGCACGAGCTCCGCCGCCGCGTCGTCGTCGCCCGTCACCGTGCTGTTGGTGAGCGCCGGGTGGTGCATCGCGAGCACCACGCCGCGCACCGTCGCGTCCTCGCGCAAGGCGCGCAGCTCGTCGCGCAGCCAACGTCGTTGGGCGCTCCAACCGTCGGGTCCGATCACGTCGGGGTTGCTGTCGAGCAGCACGAGCGCGAGCGCGCCACGTCGAGCGCCGTCCGCACCACGACCGGGCGCGGCGCCGAATCGAACCGTGCGCCACGAGCGCTCCGCGAGGCTCGGGAAACGTTCGCGCAGACGCGCGCACGCCTGCCCGTCGAGGCCCCAGTAGTCGTGGTTGCCGGGGACCAAGAGGAGCGCGCGTTCGCGAAGCGGCGAGAGCTCTTCGTCGAGGCGTGACCAATCCGCGCACGACGATCCGTCGAAGACGAGGTCGCCGAGCAAGAGCACGCCCGCCACGTCGCGCTCCTCGGAGAGGGCCGCGAGGATCGCGCGCCGCGCGGCGTCGTTGCGCTCACGCCGCAGCAACCACGCTTCGGCGATCGAAGTGCGCTGGAGGTCACCGACCACGAGGAGCGTGTCGTGATCGTCGAGCGTCTCGCGGTAGGGCATCGCGCTCGACCACGCGGGGCAGACCGCGCCCCAGCCGAGCCACAGTACGGGGAGCACGAGGAGCCAGAGCGCTCGGCGAAAGTGACGATGCACGAGGGCGTCCACCTACCACGCGGCCGCGAACGCGCGAGCCTTCCATCCACGAGGCCGACCACGAGCCGTCCACCACGAGCACCACGCGCGGCATGCCCTCGGCTATCCTTCGCACCGATGTCGCGCCTTCTCCTCCTCGCCCTCGCCTTCCCCCTCGCGTGCGGAATCTTCGCGTGTGGCGGCGACGATACCGATCCGGTCGCCGAGCTCGAAGTGCGTGGACCGCACGAGGTCGGCTTCACGGAGCTCGAGGTCACCTACGCGCGTCCCGACGGCCGCGGCGATCGCACCGTGAAGCTCTACGTCTGGTACCCCGCGACGACGACGGAAGGCTTGCGGGTGCCGACCTACCCGTTCTCGACCGCGACGGCCGGCATCGACGCGCCGGTCGCCGAAGGTGTGTTCCCCGTGCTCGGCTACTCGCACGGACACCAAGCGGTGCCGCTGGTCTCGACGTTCGTCTTCGAGCACTTCGCGTCGCACGGTTGGCTCGTCTTCGCGCCCGAGCACACCGGCAACACCACCGCGGACGGCGAAGATCGTCAGACCGAGATCTACTACCTGCGCGGGCACGACGTGTCGGAGAGCTACGACCACCTGCTCGCGTTGCCGGCGAGCTCACCGCTCGCGGGGCACGTGAGCGATCGCGCGGTGATCGCGGGCCACAGCTTCGGCGGCTACACCGCGTACGGCCTCGCGGGCGCGACCTACGACGTCGACTTCATCGAGACCGGCTGTCCCGCCGGCGAAGTCTCCGCGGACATCTGCGACGAGCTCGACGACGAAGCGCTCGAGCAGCTCGCGGCCGGCGTGCGCGATCCGCGCTTCGTCGCGGCGATCCCGATGGCGTCGGGCGACTTCGGCCTCTTCGGCGCGGACGGGGTGCGCGCGATCGAGATCCCGGTGCTGCACATGGTGGCCGAAGGCGACGGGCACCCCGCGGGATCCGCGAACGAAGACGAGTACTGGAGCGCGCTCGACGGCGCGGACGACATGCGCATCGACCTCCTCGGTGCGGGCCACAACTCCTTCACCGACGTCTGCCGTCGCCTGCCGGGCTCGGAGTTCCTGCGCTGCCCGACCGACCGCACCGCGATGGACGCCATCGCCTGGCAACGCGCGACCAACGTCTACGCGCTCGCCTTCGCGCGCGCGCATCTGCTCGGCGACCGCCGCATGGCGCGCTTCCTCGAGGACGCGGAGCCGGTGGACCCGTCGGCGGAGATCGATCGGCGCTGAGCGTTCGGCTTCGTTCGTCGACCTTCGTTCGTCGACCTACGTTCGCCCTTCGTTCGTCGACCTACGTTCGTCGTTCACCGCGCGACCTCACGGCAGCGCCCCCTCGCGACACGCCCGTCACACACACGACACCGGACGTTGAAGACGGAGGTCCAGCGTCGGTTCATGAGGGTCGCGCTCGTGTGCGTCATCGGCTTGTTCGCGTGCGCGGGCGCGACGCGACGTGCCGAACGAAACGCGGCGCATACCGTGACGCTGCGCGGCTCCGACACGATGGTCGTGCTCTGTCAGCGGTGGGCGCAGGCGTTTCGCGAAGCGCGCCCCGATCTCTCCGTTCAGGTCGGCGGCGGAGGCTCCGGCGTCGGCATCGCAGCGCTCCTGAACGGCACCACGGACCTCGCAGCGGCCAGCCGCGACGTCGAGCCGAGCGAGCTCGACGGCCTGCGCGAGCGTGGAGGAGCACCGATCGTGCTGCGCGTCGCGGTCGACGCGCTCGCGGTGTACGTGCACGAGGACAACGCGTTGCCCTCGCTCGACGTCGCGTCGCTGCGCGCGCTCTACCGAGGGCGAGCGACGCATTGGAGCGACGTCGGCCGGAGCGACGCCTCGCGCGTGGTGCTCTACGGACGCGAGAACAGCTCGGGCACCTACGTGTACTTCAAGGAGCACGTGCTCGACCGCTTCGACTTCGCGGCCGAGACCCAGTCGCTCCCCGGAACCGCCGCGGTCATCCAAGCGGTGCGCCACGACCCGAAAGGCATCGGCTACGGGGGCTTCGGCTTCGCGCACGGGGTGCGGCTCGTCCCGATCGCGCCCACACGTGGTGAGCCCGCGGTGGTGCCCGACGAGCGCACCGCGATCGACGGCAGCTACCCGCTCGCGCGTTTCCTCTACCTCGTCCTGTCCGACGCGCCGACCGGCGCGACGCGCGACCTCGTGACGTGGGTGCTCTCCGACGAAGGCCAAGCGGAGGTCGCGGGCGCCGGCTTCTTCCCTCTTCCCGCCGAAGTGCGCGAAGCGGAGCGCGCGAAGCTCGAGGCGTCGGCGGCTGACCCCGCCGACTCGATCGAGGCGTCGGCGGCTGACCCCGCCGACTCGATCGAGGCGTCGCGATGAAGCTCGGGCGAATCCGCACCCCGTGGTGGCATCGCGCGCTCGAGCGTCTCATCGCGCTCTTCGCGTCGAGCGCGATCCTCGCGGTGGTCGCGATCGGCATCTTCGTCTTCCGCGAGGCCTGGCCGCTGCTCGTCGACGACGACGCGCTCACCGATCAAGGTGGCCTCTCGTCGCTCTTCCGGCCGCAGCTGTGGCCCGGCTACGACGAACCCCTCCACGTCTGGCAGCCCGTGGGCTTCCCCGGGAAGCTCGACGTGATCCCGCTCGTGGTGGGCACGCTGAAGATCACCGGCCTCACGATGGCGATCGCGATCCCGCTCGGAGTCGGCGGTGCGGTCTTCCTCTCCGAGGTGGCGCCCCGCCGCCTGCGTGAGTGGGTCAAGCCAGCGGTCGAGCTCCTCGCCGCCGTGCCTTCGGTCGTGGTCGGCTTCTTCGTGCTCGCGATCTTGGCCGGAGGTGTGCAGCGAGCATTCGATCTCACCTATCGGCTCAACGCGTTCGTCGCCGCGATCGGGCTCGCCTTCGCGGTCGTCCCCGTCGTGCTCACGATCACCGAGGACGCGCTGCGCACCGTGCCACGCGAGCTCGTCGAAGCGTCGCTCGCGCTCGGTGCGCGTCGCTGGCAGACCACGCTCGGCGTCACGCTGCCGGCCGCGATGCCAGGAATCGCCGCTGCGGTGGTGCTCGGCTTCGGTCGCGCGATCGGAGAGACGATGATCGTGCTGATGGCGTCGGGGAACGCGCCCGTGATGGGGCTCGATCCGACGAGCAGCGCGCGCACCTTGACCGCGACGATCGCGGCCGAGCTCGGCGAGGTGACGCCCGGCAGCGATCACTGGCGCGTCCTCTTCCTGCTCGGGGCGCTTCTCTTCGTCGTGACCTTCGCGCTCAACGAGCTCGGGCGATGGGTCGTGCTTCGCCTGCGGCGCAAGCTCCGCGCGGAAGATGTCGCACCGATCTCCGGCACGACGCGTCGTGCGCCCGCGGCCGCGGAGGTGGCGCCGTGAACCGTGGGGATCGTTGGCTCGCGTGGGGGAGCGGGCTCGCGCTCGCGACCGTGCTCTTCGCGACGAGCGCACTCTTCGGGGTCACGCTCTTCGAAGGTGTGCCTCGGCTGGACGCGGCGTTCTTCGTCGAAGCGCCCGACGCGTCGATGGTGGGCGGCGGCATCGGGCCCGCGCTCGTCGGTACCGCGCTCGTGACGCTGTTGATGACGGCGGCCGGGGTGCCCGTGGGAGTCGCGACCGGCATCTGGCTCGCGGAGTATGCGCCGCGCGCTGGTCGCTTCGGGCCGAGGCTCGCCATCCTCGTGCGGGCCGCGGTCGCGAACCTCGCGGGTGTTCCGTCGATCGTGTTCGGTCTCTTCGGGCTGGGCTTCTTCGTGCTCTTCGTCGGACGCGGGCTCGACCACGCGCTCGCGGAGGGTGCGCCGGTGTGGGGACGACCGGGGCTGCTCTGGGCGAGCCTCACGCTCGCGGTGCTGACGTTGCCGGTCGTGATCGTCACCACCGAAGAAGCGATCCGCGCCGTGCCGGACTCCTTGCGCGAGGCGGCGCTCGGAGTCGGGGCGACGCGGCTCGACACCGTCTTCCGGGTGGTCCTGCCACGCGCGGCGCCGGGCATCTGGACGGGCGTCGTGCTGGCGATCGGGCGAGGCGCTGGTGAGGTCGCGCCCATCCTCTTCACGGGCGCCGCGAACTACCTGCCCGAGCTCCCGAACGATCCGCGCGACATGTTCATGCACCTCGGCTACCACGTGTACGCGCTCTCGACCCAATCGCCCGACGTCGACGCGTCGCGACCGACGCTCTTCGCGACGGTTCTCGTGCTCCTCGCGCTGGCATTCCTGCTGAACCTCGTCGCCAGCGTGCTGCGGTCGCGCGCGCGGAGGATCGCGTGACCGAGACCGCCGTCGAACGCGCCGCGCGGACCGAGGTCGAGCCGAAGCTCCGCATCGAGAAGCTCGGCGTCGCGTACGCCGGGCGAGTCGCGGTGCGCGACGTGAGCTTCGGCTTGCCGACCAACACCGTCACCGCCCTCATCGGCCCGTCGGGCTGCGGGAAGAGCACGGTGCTGCGCGCGCTCGATCGCATGCACGACGAGGTCCCCGAAGCCGAAGTCACGGGGCGGGTGCTCCTCGACGGCGAGGACGTCTACGCGCCGCACGTCGATCCGATCGAGGTGCGCCGCCGCATCGGCATGGTCTTTCAGAAGGCCAACCCGTTCCCGAAGTCGATCTTCGACAACGTCGCGTTCGGCTTGCGGGTCGGCGGTCTCCGCAACCGCACCGAGCTCGCGGCGCGCGTGGAAGAAGCCCTCCGACACGCCGCGCTCTGGGACGAAGTGTCGGACCGTCTCGGCAAGAGCGCGCTCGGCCTGAGCGGAGGCCAACAGCAACGCCTCTGCATCGCGCGCGCGCTCGCGGTGCGGCCGGAGATCCTGCTGCTCGACGAGCCGACGAGCGCCCTCGATCCGATCGCGACCGAAGCCATCGAGGCGCTGATCGATCGACTCCGCGGCGAGATCACGATGGCGATGGTCACGCACTCGCTCGCGCAGGCCCGACGCGTCGCGGATCACGTCGCGTTCTTCTACCTCGGCGAGCTCGTGGAGCACGGCCCCGCGGGAGAGGTGCTCGAGCACCCGCGGGACGAACGGACCGCCGCGTACGTGGGCGGCCGCGTGGGCTGATCCTCGACACCGACGGATCGGCAACCAGCTTCTCTTCAGCTCCTCCGAGGGTCTGTCGCCAGACCCTCCCCCACGGGGCATGAAGCCCCGATGGGGCCCCCTCCCACGAGCCTTCGCTCGCTTCGCGAGCTGCGCGCCGTCCGGTAGGGCGGC
>JALOQC010000293.1 GCA_025453555.1 Myxococcota bacterium
GGGGACCGTGATGAAGCCGGGCGCGGTGATGAGGATGACGTGGACGTCGAGGCCGGCCGCCGAGATGGTCGAGACGAAGGAGTTCATCTGCGACTGCACCAGAGATGCCTCTTCGCTCATCGAGCCGGAGTCGTCGACGATCCAGACGATGTCGACCGGCGCGAGGACCTCTTCAGCGCTGACGTTGAGGGCGTCGCAGCCCTCGATCGGTCCGGTGTCGGGGCGCGGGCCGGTGTCGGGACGCGGGCCCACCGTGCCGCCGTCGGTCGGGGTCGTGCCGGAGTCGCGGCCGGGCGTTCGCCCCCCACCGCCTTCGGGCGAGCACGCGAGGGCCAGGAAGACGGGGGCGATCAAGGCAAGCCGGCGACTCATGACCGGGAAGGGTAACGGTGGATCACCTTTCAAGTCGCTCGCGAACGCGCACACGCCCGTTCCGACGTCACGTCTTGCTGGGAAAGCTCACGCTCGTCGCACACGGTCCACGCCTCGCGCCGCGTACTTTCGTGGCGCCTCGCCACGGGGCCACACGAAGGGACACGACATGACGCTCGACGAGCTGGTGAAGGCGCACGCGTGGGACGAGGTGAAGGTCGAGATCGACGGTGCCGTCGTCGACTTCGTCGTCTTTCCCTGGAACGAGGTCGAAGAGCGCGAGGACGACGGGGGCTCGAACGTCTGGGAGTACTTCATCGGTTGGGACGGTGAAGTCCACGACGCGGTCAAGCGAGGCGAGTACGTCCCCTTCGGCGCCGGGAACATGTACGCGGGAGCCCTGAAGTACGACGGCGGATTCCAGGAGATGGGGCACCGCGGGATGCTCTTCGCGGACGCGAGCGGGTCGGTCATCCACTACGACCACAACGAAGGCGGCCCCGCGAAGGTCGTCGCGACGCTCGACGCGCTGGTGAGGTAGCCCCGCCGCTCGTGGTCGACGGGCTCCGCGCCCGATCGTCCTCCGCAATCCGTCGGCATCGCCTCCAACGATCGCTCGCGTCGACTCAGCCGAAGAGCTCGCCGTTCCTGCCGCTCCAACGCGCGAGGTACTGCTTCAAATGCAGTTTCTTCCGCGTGCTGTCGCTCGTCATGTAGCGAATCGCGCCGTAGATCGGGCGCTCGGGACCCCAGGGTCGGTCGTAGCGACCGAGGACCCAGAAGATGCCGGAGTACGAGTTCGGGTTGCGGCCGTCGAGGGCGTACTTGTTGTTGAGCTCGATCATGCGCGCGAGCGCCTCCTCGGGGCTCGGGCTCCACTCGAGGATCTTCTTGCCCCAGAGCATGCGCAGGTAGTTGTGCATGCGGCCGGTGTGGACGAGCTCGCGCTGGGCGGCGTTCCACACGTCGTCGTGGGTGCGCGCCTCCTCGAGCTCCGCCAGGGTGTAGAGCTTCGGTCGCGGATCGCTCGCGTGCTCGGCCAGCGTCTTCTTCGCCCAATCCGGGAGCGAGTCGTAGGCGTCGTAGTCGACGCGGTGCGAGCAGAAGTTGAAGCCGATCTCGCGCCAGGTGATCGCCTCGTCGACGAAGGACTCGAAGGCTTCGCTTCCGCCCCAGAAGCCCTCGCGGCTCGCGACGTTCTTCGTTTGAACTTTCGAGGCGTCCCAACCTTCGCGCGTCACGAGCGCGTCGAAGACCTCGTGGATCGACACGTGCCCGAAGTGCAAGAACGGCGAAAGACCGCTGGCGGCCGCGTCGTCCGGGTGGTTGCGCTCCTTGGCGTAACGATCGAGGCGGTGATCGAGGAAACGCTTCAAGCACGCGCGCGCCGCGGTGCTGCCTCCGCGCTCGGGCGCGACGCGCACCGCGTGATCGATCGGAAAGTCGGCCAAGCGCACGTCGTCGAGCTTCGCGGCGGGCCAGCGGCGCGCGACCTCGGCGGGGACCCGCGCGGCGCCGAGGTCGTTGCCTTCGAGCGGACGTGCGCTCGGGACGTGCTCCAGGTGCGGCAGCAACGTCTTGTGGAGGTGCCGGCGGAAGTCCACCGCGCGACCGAAGACGCGATCGGTCGCGTGCATCGGGTAGAGCCCGTTGCCGTCGACCGCTTCGAGGCGCACGCCGCGCGCTTCGAGCGTCTCGCCAGCGGCGTCGAGCATGCGCGGCAGGAAGAACGCGGGGAAGTCGTCCGTGACCACCGCGACCGCGCGCGCCGCCAGCGCTTCGAGCAAGCCCTTCCCTTCCCCTTCGCGTGGCTCGAGGTACGGAAAGTAGGTCACGCCCGCGCGCGCGAAGTCCGCCGCTTGGTCGCGCATGCCGTCGATCACGAACGCGTGCAGCCGGTCGCTCGCCCAGCGGTAGCAGGCGCGGAGCGGCTCCAGCACGAGGAGCGGCTTGCCCGTCTCGCGGCCGAGCTCGAGCGCCCGATCGAGCGCGAAGCTGTGCGTGCTGCGACGCGCCGCGATCATCCAGTAGAGGACGTAGTCGCCCTCGCGGAGCGGCGCTTCGGCGAGCGTGCGGATGCGGACGGGAGGCACGGGCATGGCGCCCCGTTCTGGAGTCGAACGCGGGAGACGTCGAGCGCGCCGGTCGTCCGCGACTGGGTGGAGCCGAGCACCCACGAGGGTGGAGCGAGTGGGTCGGCCTCGCGCACGCCGACGGCATGAATAAGGGCACCCACGAGGTGCCCCTTGCGACACGCGTGAAGGCGAACGCGGGTCAGAACGGGTTGTCGGGGACGGGCTCTTCCGTCATCGCGGGCGGCGGGGCTTCCACCATCGCGGGCGGCTCTTCGACCATTGCGGGCGGCTCTTCGACCATCGCGGGCTCTTCCGTCATCGCGGGCTCCGTGGTCTCGGTCATCGCGGTTTCGGTCGTCTCGGTCATCGCCGCGACCATCGTGGTGGTCATCGACGGCACGACCGTCGCGCGCGCTTCGAGGACGATGCGTACCGTCGCGCGCATCGCGCCGTCGCGCTCCACGAAGTCCGTTTGACGCACGACCTGGCTGCCTTGGTTGTAGCCGGTGAGGTTCGCGAAGACCGACACGTCGCGCGTCCAGCGCTCGAGGCGGACCTCGCCCGGCGATTGGACGTTGCGGTTGTTGGCCGACACGCGCGCGCCCGAGGGCTCGGTCGTGATCTCGATCACGTACGGGAGCGCCGCGAGGCGGAAGGTGATGGAGTCGGGCTCGGTGCCCTCGGCCGGCGTGACTTCGAGCGACGACGATCCGAAGCCCACCGCGCGCGCTTCGACGGTCGAGGCGACGCCGATCGGCAGCTCGATCTCCAGGCCGTCCGCGGTGGTGGTGCCGACGGAGGTACCGCCGACGAAGATCTCCGCCGCGGGCGTGCTCGTCACACGCACGCGCGTCGTCGCCACCGGCTCGGGCTCGGGCTCGGGCTCGACCTCGGGGGTCGGCTCGGGCGTCGGCTCCGGGGTCGGCTCGGGCGTCGGCTGTGCGACGGGCGTCGTCGGCTCGGCCTCGCCGGAGTCGCGCAGGAAGAAGAACCAGCCGCCCACCCCGAGCGCGACGAGCACCAGCACGACGACCACGATGGGCATCGAGCTCGGCTCCTTCGGCGGCGGCGGACGCTCCGGCTCGTTCGGCATCACGAGGCGCGGCGTCTGATCGGTCTTCGGCGCCTTCGCCGGCTCCGCCTTCGCGGGCTCCTTCGCGGCCGCGCGCGGCTCTTCCTTCGGAGCCTGCTTCGGCGTCGCTTTCGCGGCTGACCCCGCCGCGTTCGGCGACACTGCGGGCTCTTCCTTCTTCGGCTTCGCCTTCGGTTCTTCCGCGAGCGTCGTCGCGTTCTCCGCCTCTTCACGCGCCGCATCCAGCTCCGCGCGCGACGCGATCAACGTCGGAATCTCGTCCGTGCCGGTGACCTCCGCGGGCGCGGCGCGACGCGGCTTCGCCTCGTCGTCGATCGTCGGCGCCGACGCGCTGCCCTTCGGAACCTCCACCGCGCGCTTGGCCGCCGCGGCTGCCGCCGCTTCGCGCGCCTTCGCTTCTTCTTCGCGCTTCTTCTGGATCTCCGCGCCGCGTCGCCGCGCTTCCTCCGCGCTCTCCTTGGCTTCGTCCGCCGCGGACACGCCCGCGCCCATCAGCGCTTCGGCGAGGAACTCGCTCGCGTGCCGCACGCTCGTGCGGTCCTCCGGCGGCGGGAGCTGCGCGGGACCGGAATCCGGGAAGAAGCTGCCGCCTTCGTCGTCCGCGTCGGCGCCCGTCTCGCCCGCCTCGAACGCGCCCGTCCCGCCTCCGCGACGATCGACGATGTCCTGCACGAGCGCGCGGCTGTCCGCGTCCATCTTGATGAACTTGATGCCCATGCCGGCGGGCGACGCATCCGTCGCTTCTTCCGGCGCGCGCACCCAGACCACGCGACCGACGCCGTGGATGAGCGACGACTCGTCCTTGAGCTGGAACTCGAACTTCAGCAGCGTGCCGATCTTCATCGGCTTCTTCGACTTGATGAAGATGCCGCCGCGCGAGAGGTCCTGGCTGTACTGCTCGACGAACTCGTCGAGCGTGGCGCTCTTGAAGCGGACCTTGAGGGAAAGCGGCGCTCGCTTGTCCTTGCGCGTGTCGGTCATCGAGGCTCCGAGCTCGCGACGGCTCTCACGACGAGCCGCCGGGAAGGTTCCGACGTGAGCGACCCGCGGCCGCTCGACGAAGGGGCACGACGGCGCGCCCCGAAAGTGCCGCCAGGGTACTCCTTCGCCGGAAAAATCGACAAAGGATTCGTGAAGGTCGGGCCGACGCGACCGAGCGCGCCACGACCCGTCGCGTCACGTCGCGTCCTCTGGCACCGTGCCTCCATGCGATTCGTGATCGAAGAGCTCGCGCGCGACGGCCGGACCGTCGTGCGCCACTCGAGCTTCGCCACCCAGACGCGCTTCGAGGTCGGACCCGAGGCGCCGACGGAGCGGCGCTTCCAACTGCCGAGCCCGCTCGTGGTCATCCCCGACCCAGCCCACGATCGCGCCGCGTGTTGGTACGAGACGCACTCGCGCGACCTCGTGCCGGTGCAGCCGCTGCTCTTCACGCTGCCGCAGATCTGCTTGCGGCTCTCCCTCCACACCGTGTCCACGGCGTCGGTCGCCGCGATCGCGGGTGGCAAGGGACGCTGCCCGAAGTGCAACGCGTCGCTGCGCGAGCGCGCGGTCGGAGGTGCCTACCGCTCGTTCGCCCGTGAGCTCCGCGCGTGCACCGTCTGCCACGTCGAGGTCGTGAAGCTCGACGACGCGGGCGAGACCCTCGGGCAGTTCGCGGACGTCACGCAGAACGACTGGTACTGGGTCGCGGCCCCGCACCGCTGCCCGAGCTGCGGCGACCTCATGCGGCGCTCGCGTCTGCGCACGAGGCATGGCGAGTCCGAGGTCGAGCGCTGCGTGCCCTGCTCGTTGCTGGTGCTCGACGACGAAGATCGAAGCCGCTTGCTCGACCGCGACGCGGACTGAGCCAAGATCGTCGTCGGAGCTTCCGTGGAAGACGTCGTCGATCGCCTGGACGCCGCGCGCGCGGTCGGTTGGTACCGGCCGGACGACACACGACGCATCTTGCGGATCGTGCTCCCGATGATGCTGCCGATGGCGATCGGCGCGTCGGTGGTCGGCGTCGCCTACACGCAGCTCAAGGCGATCGACCCGATGGGCATCGAGGCGAGCGTGCACCCGCCTCCCCCGCGCGGCGGTCCTTTCGGGTCCGCGGGGTCAGCCGCGGACGGCCTCGTCTCGCGCGACGACACGTTCTCGACCGAGTCGGCGGGGTCAGCCGCCGACTTCTTCGAGCCCGGCCCGAGCGCGACGACCCGAGACGCCTACGCGCGCGCCCACGGCGGCCTCGCTCCGCGCGTCGAGGGTGTCGTCCGCGACGGAGTGCTCCGCGGTCCCTACCGCCGCGCGCCTGCGCCACCGGTGCGCGACGCGACGATCCCGATCCACGTCTGGCTCCTCTTCGCGCTCGGTTTCTTGCTCGTGGCGGCGGGGCCGACCTCGATCATCCTCGGGCTCGGCCGCACCTGGAAAGACGACCTCTACTTGCTGCTGCGGGTCGACGCGCTGATCCACCAGACGCGCGACGGTCGGCACCACGTGGCCTGGGACCAAGTCGCGCGCGTCGAGCACGACGCGGGCGTGGTGCGGCTGCGCATGCGCGACGAGTCGTCGCCCTACGAGATCCGCGAGCGCTTCGCCGGGATCGATCCACCCGCCCTCGCGGCGCGGCTCGAAGAGGTGCGTCGCAAAGCGAGCTTCGGGCTCTTGCGCTGAGGCGAGCGCGGGCGCGTCGGCGCGCATCGTTCGACGTTCTCGTCGCCGACCACGTCCACGCTCACGTCCGAGCGCGGTGTCCCGAGGTCCTTCAGCAGCCGCGCGCGCACGTCCCCGAGCAACACACGCGCTCGGGGTTGCGGCACACGTTTCCGCACGCGCCGCAGTTCGACGCCGACGCCGTGGTGTCGGTCTCGCAGCCGTTGTCGCCGCTGCGGTCGCAGTCGTCGAAGGGCGCGGTGCACGAGGTCACGGTGCACGTGCCGGCGTTGCAGATGCCCTCGCCGTTGCGGAACACGCAGCGGCGCCCGCACTCGCCGCAGTTCTCGAGATCCGTCTGCAACGCGAACCCTTCGTCGGTCGTGCCGTCGCAGTCGTCGTCCATCCCGTTGCACACCTCGTCGCCGCCGAGGCCTTCGTCGGCGCGTCCGTCGCAGTCGTCGTCCGCGTCGTTGCAGATCTCCGCCGTACACGCGTCGACCTCGCCCGCGTCCTCCGGTCCCGCGTCGTCCGGTCCCGCGTCGACCCCTGCGTCGAGCGGCGGCGGGGTCTCGCCGAGCCGCGGCGGAGTGCCCGTCCACACCGAGAGATCCGCGCGCGCGACGTCCTCGCAACCGCGCTCGCCGCACGTGCGCGTCCCGCAGTCCTGGCCCACGCAGTCCGTGACGAGATGCATCGTGAGCACCGCCGTCGTGTCGGGCACGAAGCTGAAGCGCGCCCGTCGCGCGACGACCTCGCGCTCGCCGAGCAGACCGCGCGCGACCACGTCGTAGGGGCCGAGCGCGCCACCTTCCGGCAAGAGCCCGAGCGTACGCGGCGGCGCCGGCTCGCCCTCCCCGAGCACGGCGACCGCTTCGCGCGTGGCGCCGCTCGGGCTCGTCACCTCGATCGCGATGCGATCGATCGCGTCGGGGATCGCGAGGTCGGTGTCGACCACCACGATCACCTCGGTGCGCGGAGAGGCCGAGCACGCCACGAGCGCCGCCATCAGCAGCACGGGAAGCGTTCGCACGAACGCGGGGCTCACCATCGGATCACCCCCGGCTCGAAGTCGCCCCGCACCGGCGCCTCCGTGGTGTCGCGCGTCGCGACCACCGCGATCACCACCACCGCCGCGACCGCGACCACCGCCGCGCCGATGCCGACGAAGAGGCCGACCCGCGAACGTTCGCCCGGACCTTCCGCGAGTGGATCTCGCTCCTCGCGCGCCGCTTCTTCACGAGCGAGCTCCGCGGGGGTCGGCACCACGCTCACGTCGACGTACGCCTCCGCGCCGGCGCGCAAGGTCAGCGCACGCCGCGTGACGATCTCGCCGCCACGCAGGCCGAGCACCTCGACCGTCCCCGGCTCGAGCAGGATCGGCACCCCGAGCTCCTCCGGCGCCAACACCCGATCTCCGAGCCGCGCGCCATCCGCGAGGCCGCCGAGCTGCACCTCGACCACCGCGTTGCGACCGCGCACCTCGCGCTCGAGAAAGGTCGCACGCTCGCGCAGATCCGCCGGCGCGCTCGCGTCCTCGTGCACGCCCCGCGCGAGCGCGAACGCCTCGACGTCCTCGCGGAGCTCGAAGAGCGCCGACGCGAGGTTGAAGCGCACCGCCGCCGCGTCGCGCACCTCGAGCGCCGCGCGAAACGCGCGCACCGCGACGTCGTAACGACCTCGCTCCGCCGCCGCGACGCCTTCGCGGAACCGTTCACGCGCGGCCGCGAGCTGAGCCTCCGTGGGCTCGTCGGTGGGCGGGTCGCTCGCGTCACCGACCGGTTCCGCCGGGTTCGGGGCTTGTGCGTGGAGGGGCGCAGCCGCGAGTACCGCCCACAGCACCATCGCCCACCAACTCACAGACCACATCGGCACCATCATCGGGCCGGAGACCCCGAGAGGGCAAGGTTCCCATCGAGTCGACGTTTTTCGAGCCGGCCGACGGCCGAGCAACCCGACGTCACGTGAGCGTCGCCGTCAGGCGACCGAACCAAGCCGATTGCAGCGGAGTCGTGCGAGGCGAAGCGGCGCCGTCCACGAAGCCACGAGTCCGCGAAACCATCGCGGGCCGCGCGAGCGAGCGCGGAGCCGGTGAGCGCGAGGTCGCGCCTACGCGATCCGCGATCAGAACCCCGGGTCCGCCACGAAGCCCGGACGACGTCGGGGCGGCGGCGTCTCCCGGCGCGGTCGATCCTCGGACCGTGCCGCCGCTTCTTCCGCCGCACGCGCCGCAGCCTCGGCCGCCTCGCGCTCGGCCGCCGCGATCGCCACTGCGCGCTCCGCGGCCGCGCGATCCTCCGCTGCCGCCGCGCGCTCCGCTGCCGCGCCCGCCTCCGCCTCGCGTCGCACCGCCGCTTCTTCTGCCTGCTGCGCCTCGATCGCTCGCGCGCGCGCCTCCTCCGCGAGGCGTTCCTCCG
>JALOQC010000294.1 GCA_025453555.1 Myxococcota bacterium
GAATGCGGTAGCCGTGCGTCGCGAGGTCTTCGTGCACGAGCTCGCTGCCCTCCGGCAACGCGACGAAAGGTCCCTCCGCGACGAAGGTGCGCCCGTCGCTGCGGCGCGCGAAGGCGTCGAGCACCGCGCCGTCGTGCAGCGAGTCGATCGTCCCGTGGAGCTCGATCTCGCGCGCGTCGACGAGCACCGGCGTTCCATCGAGCGGGAGCGCGGTACCGAGCGCGCCGGGTACGCAGAGCTCTTGCGCGTGCGCGACGGTGCCGAGCGACGACGCGCCCCAAACCGGCGCGACGACGATCGGCGCGCACGCGATGAGCGCGACGAGGATCGCCCGCGCGCGCGTCATCGCATCCTCCGGTCGCCGTAGTAGCCCATCGCCATCGCGAGCATCTGGCGCGAGCCGTGGTCGACCAGACCGCCGCCCAGCACACGCTCGTATCGAGCCAAGAGCGACGCGTCGGCCGCGAGCGCGGGATCGCGCCAGACGCGGCTGGCCGCTTCGAGCAGCTCGCGTCGTTCCGCGATCGCGCGACGCGCGCCGTCGGCGTCACCGAGCTCGAGGGACTCCGCCGCGCGTTGCAGCGCCTCGCCCGCTTGGAACGCGAGCACCGTGCGCTTCACGCCGCGCACCACGCTCGCGTGCGCGCGCTCCGTCTCGACGCGCTCCGCGCGCACCTCCCGCACCACACGATCGTTCTGGCGGCGGACGAGATCCTTGTAGTCGAGCGTGACGGTCGCGATCTCCGTCGCTCGCGTGCCCGCCGGGACCTCGAGCTCCATCAGGATCACGTGCTGATCGCCACGTCGGAACGTGGGCAAGTGCACGCGCAGCCCACGCTCTTCTTCGCGCTGACGATCTGCGACGATCCCGAGCTCGCGCGCGATGCGTCGATCCGTGGCGACCTCGGTCGCGCGAACCGCCGTGTGCTCGTCCTCGCTGAGCAGCCGCGAGCCATACACCTTTCGCGCGACCACACCTTCACCGAGCTCCACGCGCACTCGCAGCGCCTGCGCGACGGCCTGCACACGTGCGCGCAGCTCGTCCTCCAGGATCGTCCGCACGTCCTCGGGGCGTCGCACGAAGTGGTAGCTGCCGCTGCCTTCCCGCGCGATCGCGAGCATCGTCTGCTCGTCGAAGTCCGTGCCGAGCCCGATCGCGGTCGTGAGCGTACCCGTCGCGTCGAACTGCCGACGCGCGATCGCGCCGAGCTCGCGCGGCGAGGTCTGCCCGACCGTCGCTTGTCCGTCGCTCACGAGCAGCACCACGCCCATCGCCTCACGGTCGGCCGCGTTCTGCGCGACGCGCTCCAGCGCCGCCGAGATGTTCGTGCCTCCGCCCGGCTCCAGCGCGGCGATCGCGGCGTGCGCACGTGCACCGTCGCCGCGACGCGCCGGGCCGAAGTCGATCGTCGCGTCGTCGGAGTAGCTCACGAGCGTGAACGTGTCGGCGGGCGCGAGGTCGTCGACGACCGCGTGGGCAGCCGCGATGGCGTGGCTCCACTTGTCGCCGTGCATCGAGCCGCTTCGATCGAGCACGAGCCGCACGTCCATCCGTGGCCGCCGCGGCAGCTCGCCCTCGCGCCCCACGAGCGCGATCTGCAAGTGCACCCGATCGGTCTCGGTCGAGAGTCGTTCGCGCTCGAGCTCGGCGAACATCGCCATGCCCTCGGCGGCTGGCCGCGGGTACGGCAGCGGCTCGCGCTCCGCGAAGGCTTCGAGGCGCACGTGTTGGCCGCCCACCATCACGCCGCGATCCATCAGATCTTCGAGCCGCGCCCGCACGCCACCCCCACCGACGAAGGTCGACGCGAGCACGCCGTTCTGAGGCAGCGCAGCGGGCGCGGCCGGGAGCGCGCGAGGCGTCGCCGTGACGCCGGGGTCGAACCCACGCGTGCTGGGACGCGAGGCCATCGAGGGCGCCTCGTTGGACGCGATGCGACGGTTCGCGGGGCGCGCCGAGCGTGTCGGCGGAAGGCCCGCCAAGATGTCTTCGGCCCGGCCTTCTCCGCCACCACTGCGGCCCACCGCAGGCGCGGCGCCATACGCGGAACCGCTCGGCGCGTCGAGGAGGTCGGCGAGCTCTTCATGCGCGGCCTCGGGTGAGGGCGTCGTAGCGGTCGCGAAACGCGCCTGGTCGGCCTCCGCCGCCACCTCGAGACGCGGCGCCGTTGCTGGCTCCGGCGCACGCGCGTCCGTGCAGGCCCACGCCGACGCGAGGACGCACGTCGCCCACGCCGTCATCTTCCGATGCGGTTTCATCGTTCCTCCTCCGCGCGCCCTCCGCGCGCTCGGTGCATGACGCCCGCCGCCTTCGATTCCTTGGCTCCGGTCGCGAGGCGCTCGACCCAGACCCCGTCACACGGCGGAGGTTCCGCTCACGAAGAGGCGTCGCTCGATCGTCCACGCGACATCGAGCACCAGGCGCAAGCTCGGTGCCTTCCTTCGCCCCGCGGAACGCGCTATCCACCGCGCCATGCAGTCGCTCGTCACCACCACCTTCCGCGACGACGTCGCCGTGATCCAAATGGACGACGGCAAGGCGAACGCGCTCAGCCCCGCCATGCTCACGGGCCTCGCGGAGGGTCTGGAGCTCGCGGCGAGCAAAGCCCGCGCGGTGGTCCTGACGGGCCGCGCCGGTCGCTTCAGCGCCGGCTTCGACCTCAAAATCATGACGAGCGGCGCCGATGCTGCGCGCGCGTTGGTGACCGCGGGCTGCGAGACGGTGCTGCGCCTCTACGAGCACCCGCAGCCGGTGGTGGTCGCCGCGACCGGTCACGCGATCGCGGGCGGCGCCGTGCTGCTGCTCGCTGGCGATCTGCGGCTCGGCGCGAAAGGCCCCTACCAAGTGTGGCTCAACGAGGTCGCGATCGGCCTCCCGATGCCGCTCTTCGTCAGCGAGCTGGCCCGCGAGCGCCTCGCGCGTGAGCGCTTCGTGCCGTCCACGTTGCTCGCGCGCCCGTGCGATCCCGAGCAAGCGGTCGCCACCGGCTTCCTCGACGCCATCGTCGACGAAGCGGCGCTCCTGGACGAGGCCTGCGCGTCGGCGGCCAAGCTCGCCGAGCTCCCCGCCAAGGCCTACGCGGTCACGAAGCGTTCACTGCGCGAGGTGCTGGTCAACGAGGTGCGGGCGACGCTGAACGACGATCTCGATCGTGTCTTCGCGGCCTTCGGTCGCTGACGATCCATTCGAGATCTCCGCCGTCTCGAACGCGGACGAACCGCTCTACGAGCGCCGACGAGTCCGTCGATGTCGGGTGCCTTCGACGCGCCCTGAAGCGGGTGCGACGACTCGACGCGGCCCGGGTTCTTGCCCGCCGCCACAGTCGGCCCCTACCATCCCCGGCATGTCCGAACGCATCTCTCGTCGTGTCTTCCTCGCACGCGGCGTGGCCTTCGGCGCCGTCGCGGGCGCCGTTCTCACCGTCGGTTGCGGGGGCGAAGAAGCCCTCTCCTGCACCGACGTCTCGGGGCTGACGCCCGCCGAGCAATCGGCGCGCTCCGGCCTCGGCTACGTCGACGCCTCTCCGCACGGTGCGCAGAAGAACTGCCTCAACTGCAACTTCTACCAGGCCGGTGCGGCCAACGCCTGCGGCTCCTGCACGCTCGTGAAGGGTCCCATCCATCCGAGCGGCTACTGCAACAGCTGGGTCGTCAAGGCCTGACGCTCCCCGCACAACCCGAGAGAAAAGGCCCCGCGCGAATGCACGGGGCCTTTCTCTTGGGCTTGCCTCGAGCCGATCGTCGAGCGCGGCATCGAAAGTCGCGCACCACGAAAAAGCCCCGCTCGCGCGGGGCTCTTTCAGTTCAGGATCGTCGCGCGATCACTCGCAGGCGCCGAGCTCGGTCGCCGAGGCGCCGACGCAGGTCTCGCCCGCGCGGCAGTCCGCCGTCTCCGAGCAGCCCGGGAAGCAGACCTTCGCGTCACCCTCGGTGATCGCGGTGCAGCCGAGGCCCGCCTGGCAGTCCGCCGCCGTCTCGCAGCCCTGGAAGCAGAGCGAGATGGGGGCCGCGTCCGAACCGAGACCCACGCAGAGGTTGCCCTCGCCGCAGGAGTTCTCGCCGCCACGACCCGGCGCGCCGCAGTCGATGACGGTGCAGTAGCCGTTCGGGAGGTCGTTGTCGGCGAACAGGCTCGTGAAGCAGTTGCCCTCACCGAAGGGCGACCAGCACTCCGACGCGTCCTCACAGGTCGAACCGATGTTCTCCGTGGTGACGTCGTTGTTCTCCGCACCCGGGAGGCAGAAGCCGTTGTTGGTCTCCGCCGCCACGCCGCTCCAGAAGCAGATCTGGCCTTCGCCACAGCCGCCCGTGTTGCCGAGCCAGGTCGACGGATCCTCCGGATTCGAGCCCGCGCCGACCGTGCAGGTGGGCATGCAGAGGTCGATGCCGAGGCGGCGGTTCACGCAGCTCCCGCCCGCCGCACAGCCGTTGCCGACCTCGTTGCAGCCGCGCTTCGCGCAGAAGCCTTCCTCGCCCCAGAACGCCTCGTCGGCCGGGGTGCCGGGCGCGTCCGCGAAGCAGGTGCCGTTCGCTTCGCAGTCCCAGTCCTGCTCGCAGGGGTCACCCGCCGAGGCGCCAGCCGCGCCGGAGAACTCGCAGCGGAAGGTGTTCGAGTCGCACGCGATGTCCGACTCGGACTCCGGAACCCACCGCAGGCGGTCGAAGTTGGTCGCGGTGCCACCGCAGTCCGCCGGTCGCGCCGAGCAGTCGGCCGGTGCCTGGATGCCCGGGACGCCGTTGGTCTCCTCGCGGATGATGCGGCATTCCGCATCTTCCGTGCAGCCCGGCAGGCAGACGTTCGCGCCCGCGAGGCAGTCGTAGCCGTCACGGCACGTGCCGTTGTCGGCCGAGCTCGGAACGCCGCAGTCGGCGAAGCAGACGCCGAAGTTCTCCGCCGCCTCGAGGCAGCTCGCGCCCGGTCCACAGGGCTCGTCGCCCGCGTCCTCGGCGTCGAGGTCGCAGTCACGCACGATGCAGTAGCCGTCGAGGAAGGACGAGGTCGTCAAACCCGACGCGATCTCCGCCGGCGCCCCCTCGATCGGATCGCCCGTGCCGCCCACCGTGTTGGTGCTCTCGTCGAGACAGTCCTCGCCGGGGCCCGGACAACCACGAGCGGCGGTGCAGCGCTCGCCGATGGTCGTGGTCGGGGTCGGAACGTCGGGACGCGTCCCGGTGTCGTTCATCCCCGTGTCCACCGGCATACCCGTGTCGATCACGATCACGGCGTCCATGCCGGCATCCATCATGCTCGGGCCGTCGTCGTCCCCACAACCAATTCCGGCGATCGCACAGAGCGCCGTCAAGCCAATCAGCCTCTTCATTCCGTCCTCCGCAACACACGAACCAAAAAAGCCGCCGAGCTCGCGCCCGCGGTCTGGAACCGGCGGACGCTAGTCGGCACGTTCCGGGCAGTCAAGCACAGCGCCCGAGCATCGTCAGGGGGTCGGCCGCGTGATTCTTTCGCGACACCCTCAGCGACCGAGGAGCCTACGCAGCGCGTCGAGATAATCCGTGCGCGCGATCACGCCGGCGTCGATCAGCGTCAGCACGAGCGCCTCCACGCGCTGCTCCACCGTCGCCTCGTCCTCCACGCGATGCACGGGCATCGTCGCGATCGCGTCCACCATCGCGCGATCCACGCGCTGCGTGGACTCGGCTTGCAGCTCGCGCGTCGAGGTGGCTGCCGCGGCTTGACGCAGCGTCGCCTCCCGATGGACGACCTTGGTGTCGCCGCGATACGCCCGCTCGATCGCGCTCTGGATGCTCGAGAGGGTCGACACCATCGGGTCGATCTCGAGCCCGGTCGCCCGCCGCACCGCCTCGAGCGCCTCGGGATCGAACGGGTCCGCGAAGGCCACGCGGAGGCGATCGGATTCGCGCGCGACGGGTACCACGAGGTGCCGGACCGCGATTCGCTTGGGCAGCAGGCGCACCGACTCGTCGTCGAGCTCGCCGTGCTCCACCGCGACGAGCACCGTGCCGAGCGCGCGCGCGGCGAGGTTCGCTACGACCTCTTCTTCGACCAGCCCCGCGCGAACGACCTCTTGCACGAAGGGCGCGCCACGCTGGATGGAGCGCCGGGCCACGTCGTCGATCTTCCGTGCGTCGACACCTTGCTCGATCAGGAGCTGCGCGAGGTCCACGGCGGCAGGTTACTCGTTTTCGACCGTCGTCGCCTTCGCTCGAGCACGGCGCGACACGACTTCGTGGCGTCAGGTCTTGCGGGGATCCGGCTTGCTCGGATCGGGCGCGTCGGACTCCGCTCGGGTCGAATCGCGCTTGGGTGAAGGTGCGTCCGGTGGGGGTGCGCCCGGGACGCGGTACTCCGGGGGCAACGAGGGTCGCGGCTCGAAGACCGGCGTCGCGGGCGGCGGCGGCAACGGCGACGAGGTCGTGATGCGCACCTCGGGCGCGACCGGAGGTGGCGCCGAAGGAAGTCTCGAGACGCGACGCTGGTCGCCGCGACGACGTCGCAGGAGCTGAACCGATCGCCCGAGCACCTCGACGGTCTCGCCGCACGCGAACTCGCTGCCCACCGTGCTCGGCTCCGCGGTGTCGAGCGCGACCGTCCAGAGCCCGGCGCCGACCTCGGGCAACACGAAGTCGAGCGTCGCGTGGTGTCCGTTGAGGATCAGGTAGAACGAGTCGTCGAGGATCGGGCGGCCGCGCTCGTCGACGCTTCCGATGCCTTCGCCGTTCAAGAACACCCCGAGCGAGCGCGCGTAGGCGACCTTCCAGTCGCTCTCCGTCATCTCTTGCCCATCCGGGCGGAACCAGCCGATGTCCGAGAGCGCGGTTCCGCGGATCGAGCGGCCCTGGAACCAGTTTCGTCGCTGGAAGACCGGGTGCTCCGTGCGAAGTCGAATCAGCTTTCGCGTGAACGCGAGCAGCGATTCGTCCGCGTGCTCCCAGTCGATCCAGGTCAGCTCGTTGTCCTGACAATACCCGTTGTTGTTCCCGCGTTGCGACCGCGCGAGCTCGTCGCCGTGCGAGAGCATCGGCACGCCCTGCGAGAGCATGAGGGTCGCCAGGAAGTTCCGTTGCTGCCGAAGGCGCAGCGCGCGGACTTGGGGATCCATCGTCGGCCCCTCGACGCCGTGGTTCCACGAGCGGTTGTCGTCGGTTCCGTCGCGGTTGTCCTCGAGGTTCGCGTCGTTGTGCTTGCGGTCGTAGGCGACGAGGTCGGCCAGCGTGAAGCCGTCGTGGCAGGTGACGAAGTTGATGCTCGCGTTGGGTCGCCGCTCGCCGCCGTGCCCGTTCACCGGACCGTAGAGGTCCGAGCTGCCGGTGAGTCGGTGCGCGAGCTCGGCGAGCGTCTGATCGCGTCCGCGCCAGAAGTCACGCACGGTGTCGCGGTACTTCCCGTTCCACTCCGACCACTGCGAGGGGAAGTTACCGATTTGATAACCACCTTCCCCGAGATCCCATGGCTCGGCGATGAGCTTCACGTTTTGAAGGACGGGATCTTGCTGGATGATCTGAAAGAAGGTCGACAGCCGATTCACCGAGTGGAGCTCGCGCGCGAGCACCGGCGCGAGATCGAAGCGGAACCCGTCCACGTGCATCTCCGTCACCCAATAACGGAGCGAGTCCATGATGAGCTGGATCACGTGCGGGTTTCGCATGTTGAGCGAGTTGCCCGTGCCGGTGAAGTCGACGTACTTCGTCGGATCCTTGGGATCGATTCGGTAGTACGCCGAGTTGTCGATGCCGCGAAACGAGATCGGCGGCTCGTCCGGAGTGCCTTCGCCGGTGTGGTTGTAGACGACGTCGAGGATCACCTCGATGCCCGCCGCGTGGAGCGAGCGGACCATGTCCTTGAACTCCGAGACCTGGTGCCCGTCGCTGCCGCGCGCGGCGTACTCGCCGTGCGGCGCGAAGTAGCCGACCGACGCGTAGCCCCAGTAGTTGCGCAGGCCCTTTCGCCGCAGGAAACGCTCGTGCACGAACTCGTGCACCGGCAAGAGCTCGACCGCGGTGGCCCCGAGCGACTTGAGGTGCTCGATCGCCGCCGGGTGGGCGAGGCCCGCGTAGGTTCCGCGCAGCTCGGCGGGGATCTCCGGGTGGCGCTGCGTGAAGCCGCGCACGTGCACCTCGTAGATGACGGTGCGGTGCCAGGGGACGTTCGGCGGATGATCGCCGGACCAGTCGAACCACGGCGAGGTCACGAGCGACCACCGCCCACGCTCGATCGCCTTCGCGTAGGGATCGAGGAGCAGCTTCGTCGGATCGCAGCGGTGGCCGCGCGCCGGATCCCAGGGCCCATACACCCGAAAGCCGTAGCGTTGGCCCGGCAGCGCGGCCTGGACGTAGCCGTGGAAGACGTGGCCCGATCGCTCGGGGAGCACCAGCACCTGCTCGTGGCCCTCACGATCGATCAGGCAGAGCTCGACCTTCTCGGCGACCTCGGAGTACAGCGCGAAGTTGGTGCCGGCGCCGTCGAACGTCGCGCCGAGCGGGGTCGCCTTCCCAGGCCAGATCTCGTAGGTCGTCACGGGAGCCTGGGAGTACCGCAAGCGCGCCGAGCACACCTGTCGGGATTCGAG
>JALOQC010000692.1 GCA_025453555.1 Myxococcota bacterium
TCACTCGTCCGGATCGATGTCCGCCGCCCCGCGCCACTCCTTGAGGCGGTACTGGATCGTGCGTCGGCTGATCCCGAGCATCTCCGCCGCCCGCGCGGTCGAGCCACCCACCGCGTCGAGCGTCTTCTCGATCACCATCCGCTCGACCTCGGCCATCGTGATCCCCGGCACGAGCAGATCGAACGCGTTCCCCCCGTCGCCGACGCGCGCCAGCTCGCGCGATGCCGAGGGCAAGAGCTCCGCGTCGATGCGGTCGGACTCGCAGAGCACCACCGCGCGCTCGATCGCGTTCTCCAGCTCGCGCACGTTGCCCGGCCACGGGTACGCCACGAGCGCCCGCAACGCAGCGTCCGTGAAGCTCTCGATTCCTCGTTTGTTCTCCTCGCGATACTTCCGCAGGAAGTGGTGCGCGAGGGTCGGGATGTCGCTCTTGCGCGCTCGCAGCGGAGGCAGCTCGATCTGCACGACGTTGAGGCGATAGTAGAGATCTTCGCGGAACTTCCCGTCCGCGATCATCTGCTTCAGATCGCGGTTGCTCGCCGCGACCACGCGCACGTCGACGCGGATCGTCTCGTTGCCGCCCACGCGCTCCAGCTCGCGCTCTTGGAGGAAGCGCAGCAGCTTCACCTGCGTGGCGAGGGGGATCTCGCTGCGCGACGCTTCTCCGCGCCGGTGAAGGAGCCGCGCTCGTGCCCGAAGAGCTCGCTCTCCAGCAAGGTCTCCGCGAGCGACGCGCAGTTCAATCGGATGAACGGCGCCTTTCCGCGCGCGGAGTTGTGATGAATCGCAGCCGCCACCAGCTCTTTTCCGGTGCCGCTCTCTCCCGTGATGAGCACCGTCGCGCGGGTCGGCGCGACCTGCCCCACCATCTTCAACACCCGCTGCATGGTCGGGTGATCGCCGAGGATGCCACCCACCGAGAGGCGCTTCTCGACCTGCGCGCGCAGGAGCGCCGCCTCGGTCGCGAGTCGCGCCTTCTCGAGCGCGCGCGACACGAGCGCCGAGACGCTGTTCACGTCGAGCGGCTTGGTCAGGTAGTTCTCGGCGCCGCGCTTGATCGCCTCGACCGCGGTGTCGATCGAGCCGAACGCGGTCATCACCACGAACGCGACCTCGGGTCGGCGCTTCTTCCCTTCTTCGAGGAGCGCGAGGCCGTCCATGCGCGGCATCTTCAGATCCGTGAGCACGACCTCCGGCCGAAAGGTCTCGAGCTTCTCGAGCGCTTCGACGCCGTCGCTCGCGGTCGCCGTGGTGTAGCCCTCGTCCTCCAGCAGCTCCGCGAGCGCCGAGCGCGCGTTGGCTTCGTCGTCGACCACGAGCACACGCCCCGGCCGAACGCTCGGATCGTACGTGGGATCGTAGGGGGCCTCTTGCGTCTCGAGATCTTCGCTCATCGTCGTCGTCGTTCTTCGTTCGCTGGGAGCGCCCGCGGCGCGCTCCACATCGTACGCCGAGCCACCGTGCCCGGTCTCAGCCACCGAACGCTCCGGTGACCACCGAGTCCTTGAGCACGTTCGGGCTGAGGTGGCGCTTCTCTTCGTGTGCGAGGTCCTCACGCACGCGACGCACCAGCTCTCGCAGCCGAGACGCGAGCTCGACGGCGCCCGGCGCGACCGCGATCTCCCGCATCAACGCGGCCATGACCTCGTCGAGCTCCTCCTGCTCGCGGTGGAGCTCGTCGACTCGCGCGGCACCGAAGCCGTCTGCTTCCGCGAGCGCCGGTACCAAGACCCGCTCTTCGTGACGAACGCGCGCGCGAAGCTCACGTTCGAGCCGCTCGGCGGCCGCCTTCGCCTCCGCGCTCAGCACGTCTCGGCGTGCCGAGTCGGCCGCAGTGTCGTGGGGCGCAGTGTCGT
Source organism: Myxococcota bacterium (assembly GCA_025453555.1). Lineage (GTDB taxonomy): Bacteria > Myxococcota_A > Polyangia > Polyangiales > Houyiibacteriaceae > JACKEH01. The sequence goes on from JALOQC010000692.1 coordinate 1,857, forward strand.
GGGCCGCCGCGTCGTCGGCCACCGCGTCTTCGGGGGCGAGCCGGTCCGCCATGGATTCGAGCGCGTCGAGCTGCCCCCGCAGCTTCGCGTGCTCCGCCAAGATCTGCTCGCGCACCTCGCTGGGCTTCGGCTGCTGACTCTCCATGGCTCCCCTCCGGATCCGGCGTCGGTCCACCCGACCCCCTGCACGTGTGTGCGAGGCGGGCGACGCGCGCGGCAAGCGAGCACAGCACACATCGTTCCAGCCTCGTGCGTCGGTCCGGAGCCAAATCCGCGTGCCGTCGACGCTGGCCGCTCGAGCGCGGCCGTCCGTGTGGAGCGACACCTTCGCTCGAACGAAGCTGCGCCCGGCCGCGGACGGTCGGCGCGACCGCGCGCAATCGCTGCGCCACGTCGGCGTCCACGCGCAAACGCGGCGCAGAGGGGTCAGCCCTTGTGCTCGGTTTGCGCGCGCACGACCAACACTGGGCACTTCGCCATGCGCGTGACGCGCTCCGCCACCGAGCCGAGCAGGACGCGCTTGAGCCCCGTGCGGCCATGCGAGGCCACGACGATGAGATCGACGCCTTCGTCGGCCGCGAGATCCGCGAGCGCATCGCCCGGCGCGGGATGACGAAGCGGGACGATCTTCACGCGCGAGACACGATCTCCGAACGTGTCCTGCGCGGTCTGCGTGAGCGCCTCACGAATCGAGCGCTCGATCTCCCGCGTCGCGCTCTCGAGCAGATCCGTCGGTCCCGGGATCACCGAGGGCGCCACGAAGGGCGTGGGATCGAAGACGCTCGCGAGGATCACGTCGGCGTCGAAGGTCTTCGCGTAGAACGCGGCCGTCTCG
>JALOQC010000017.1 GCA_025453555.1 Myxococcota bacterium
AACCGTCGAGGAAGTGGTCCTCCCGACCGAGCTCCGCGATCGAACCTGGACCGCGACCCTCGACGAAGCACCGCTCGACCTGATGCGCGCGTTCGTCTTGGGTGGACGACGACTGCGATGGGCGCTTCGATGAGAACTTCGTCGACCTGAACCCGTGTGCGACGGAGACGTGCTCGGGCGGAGTCTTGACCTCGACGCCAACCCCCGGCGCCTGCCCCCCCGATCCTCTCGGATCGGGACCGTCAACGATTCCCGGCACCTCGACGCCCTTCGCCGAATCGCTCGACGGATTGATCGGCGACTACCAGACCGTGCCGAGCGGTACGACTCCCGAAGCGATCGTGCCCGAGCGTGCAACGCGTCTCTACGGCGAGGTCCACACCCTCACCGGTGGACCGATGGGCGGAGTGCGCGTGTCCGTGCTCGATCACCCGGGCCTCGGCTCGGTGCTCACGCGCGCCGACGGTCGCTTCGATCTCGTCGTCAACGGCGGCAACGTTCTCACCGTCGTCTTCGAACGGGTCGGTCACCCGACGGTCCACCGGACGATTCGCACCGGCTGGAACGAGCACGTCTGGGTCCCGGACGTCGTGATGACTCCACTCGACACCGCGACCTCGATCGCGGGACTCGGGAGCGGCACCTCCACGCTCCAGATCCACCGCGGCTCGGCCGTGAACGACGGCGACGGACTCGGCATCGAGCGACGCGCGACGCTGCTCATTCCTCGCGAGACGCGCGGCACGTACACCCGCGCGGACGGTTCCTCGGCGCCGTTGCCCGCGACGTCCACCCTTCGGGCGACCGAGTTCACGGTCGGAGCGCTCGGTCCCGACGCGATGCCGGCGACCCTGCCGTCGCAGATCATGTACACGTACGCGCTCGAGCTGAGCATCGACGAAGCGGACGCCGACGGCGCCGAGCAGGTCCAGTTCGACCGTGTTCTTCCCTTCTACGTCGAGAACTTCCTCGGTTTCCCGATCGGAACCGCGGTGCCGACTGGCTGGTACGACCGCGTCGCCGCGCGTTGGCGTCCTTCGGCGGACGGCATCGTCGTCGCGGTGGTCGGCGTCGCCAGCGGTCGCGCTCAGCTCGACCTCACGGGTGACGGTGTGGCCGAAGACGCCCTCGCCCTCGCCCCGTACGGCATCGACACCGACGAGCTCGCCGCCCTCGGGGGCCTCTATCCCGTGGGCACGAGCCTCTGGCGCGTCCCGATCGAGCACTTCACGACGTGGGACCACAACTGGCCTGGCGTTCCCGCTCCGGGCGCCCGGGACCCCAACGATCCCGCGCCGGATCTCGCGGGCGAACCGGAGAGCTGCGAGGTCCCCGGCTCCATCGTTCAATGCGAGAACCGCACGGTCGCCGAAGAGCTGCCGATCCTCGGCACCGACCTCTCCCTTCGCTACCAGAGCGACCGCGTGCCCGGCGCGCGGCACACGCGCCGGGTTCGTTTCCTCGCCATCGACGATGGCCCGTCGGGCCCGCCGCCCAACCGCATCGGCGTCGAGGCCAACGTCGAGATCGCGGGGCGCCGCATCTCGATCGCGGTCCCGGAACCGGACGACGAAGGACGAGCCTACGCGGAGTACGAGTGGGACGGCCTCGACTGGCGCGGACGTCCGACCACGCGCCCCGAGCGCGCGCTCATCGAGCTCTGCCACGTCTATCCCGCGCAGCCGGCGTCGCCCGAGGTCGCCCCGACCGTGACGGAGGTCGGCACCACCTCGACGTTCGGACGATGGGGGTCGTTCGTGCGCGCGAGGCCCGAGATCGACCGCAGCCAACGTCGTGCGACGGCGAGGCTCTGCAAGCGTGGCTTCACGGACCGATACTTCGGGACGCTGGATGCCCGCCTCGAGCATGGCCTCGGAGGTTTGATGCTCACGGCACGTGACGTCCCGAGCCCGGAAGGGCAGTCACTTCATCGCGGCGATGGCACGAGTCAGCGCTCGGCGGATGCGTACCGGATCGAGACTCTCATTCGACACAATCAGGTGCTTCCGCGCCGAAACATCAACGACGTCGGAGCGACTGCGGACAACATCTGCATGCCCGTAATCGAAGGTCATGCGGTCGACCCCGAAGGGCAACTCATATTCTCCATTGAAGAGGATCTTGGTTGCAACGGCAACGGAGTCTGGCGCCTCAACCAGGATCGCACGCTCACGCGGTTGGTCGGAACGGGCACTTGGGGATGGTTTCGGCCGGAGCATGAGGGACAGCTTGCGACCGCGGTACCGCTACACACACCAACGGACCTCGCGTACGGCCCGGACGGCAGTCTGTTCGTTGCCGATTTGCGAAACGCGCGCGTCTTCCGAGTCCGTCAGGACGGCACTCGTGAGACGGTGATCGGCCGTGGTGAGCATCCGGGCGGTGCGAGGCGGGACGCGTCGGATGAGCCGGCCGGAGAAGGGCTTCGGGGCACGGACGTATACGTCCGGCCGGAATCGATCGACGTGACATCCGACGGGACTCTGATTGTCTACGACGGCACGTTTCAGCGGATTCGTGCGGTACGCGCGGATGGAACCGTCGAGACACTGGTGGGCGGTGCCGGTCACGATCCCACGAATCCGTCTCAGCCTGCGCGCATTCTGTCGCCTCGCTCGGCGTTCGAGGGCACCCCCGCGAGGTCTTGGAACCTCAACGTGAGCTTCCCGAACGTAGCGGTCCATCCGATCACTCAAGAGATCTACTTCTCCGTTGGATCGAGGATCATTCGGCGAGACTCGGCGGGGGCCCTTCGGTCGGTCACGGGTGGAATCGCTTCGACTTCGGTTCAACCTGGTGACCCGGCGTCGACCTTCCCGGTGGAATCGGGGAACATTCGCGCGATGGCGTTCGACCCTTCGGGCGCTCTCTACTTCGTGGCTCCGACGGTCGGGGAGAGGATCTGGCGAATCGACTCCAGTGAACGATTGGAGCTCGTGGCGGGTGGAGGGCCTCTTCCCGGGATGTTCGAGGGCATTCCTGCGACTGAGGCGAACATTGCGAACACGTACGGCAACAAATACGCCTTTTCCTTCGCACCCGACGGCTCACTCTACGCGACGCTGAGCGTTTGGGATGCGAGTGGGTTGGCGACTTCACGCCACATCGCCCGCATCTGGCGCCCGGGCCGCAACCGCGGCGCCTCCTCGCTCGTCACCCGCGAAGGCAACGTCGACGTCTTCGATGCGCTCGGCCGTCACGTCGAGACGCGTCACGGCATCACGGACGCGGTGCTCCGTACTTTTGCGTATGACGACCAGGGACGCCTCGACACGATCCGAGACGCCATGAACAACCTCGTCGACGTCCAGTACGTCGGCAACGAGATCCGCTTCGTCGCGCCGCTTGGGGAGACCACCCGCCTCACCCTCGACGCGTCGGGTTGGGTGCGCGACGTCAGCTACGTCGGAGATCCGGACTTCGTCTCGGGGTCACGCGGCTTCTCGCGCTTCCACTTCGACGCCAGTCCGGGGCGCGAAGGCTTGCTTCAGGTGTACCGCGATCGGCGCGGTCAGGAGCATCACCTCCAACACGACGCCTGGGGATATCTCGCGTCGGACCTCGCGACCGGCTCCGGTCGGAGCTGGACCCTCGCCGGGGGAGACACCGTGCGCGAAGACGGCCAGCGCCGACGCACCGTGACGTTGACCTCGAGCCAAGGCCGCGTTCGTACCCACGAAGTCACGCATGGCGACGTCATCGAGCACCGTGTGATCGAGCCCGACGGAACGGTCACGCGATCCGAAGAGCGCGTGCAGCAAGGCATGACGAGCGGAAAGACGACGTGGGCGTCCGACGGATCGCAGACGATCACCTCGTTCACGCCGGATCCCGACCTTGGCTGGTCGGCCGCGTACCCGAGTCAATCGGTGTTTCGACTGCCGTCGCAAGGCAGCGCGGCGGGCAGCACCGACCGCACGGTGACGGCGTCTTCCGTCGCGTCGATCGTCGCGGAAGCGGAGGACGGCTCACCCCGACATCGGCGTTGGACCACGACCACCGAAACAGGCGAAGCGAGCCGTGAGTGGGAGCGCCTCTCGGATGGTCGTTCGGTCTCCCGGACGATCAGCGCGATGGGTCGACGAACGGTCACGATCTACGACCTCCTCGATCGCCCCATCTGGAGCGCGGTCGTCGACGCGGCCGGTCAGCCGCTCTTCCACCCCGTCACGTACACCTACGACGACGGCCTCGGTCGGCCGACACGCATCACCCAGGCTCCGACCGACGCGTCTCAGCGGCCCATCCTCACCGATGTCGAACAGACCCGCACCGTCGAGCTCGACTACCCGGGCGCGGGCCGACTCGGCCACGTCACCCAACCGCACGGCGACTCCGCGTTCTCCCCCGCCGACCCGAACGAGCGGATGCGCACGAGCTTCGGCTACGACCCGATCGGACGAGTGACGAGCTCGTCGTCGAACGGCGCCGCCACCGGCTTCGGATACGACGTGATGGGCCAGCTCACGCGCGTCACGCCTCCGGGCCGCGGCGATCACACGATGACCTACTCGGCGGACGAGCAGCTCGCGAGCTACGCACCCCCCGCCTACACCGATCCGGATGCTGCGCCCGGCGCGCCGCGCGTCGCGACGCCGAGCACGTGGGCTCCCGGACCCGACCGCGACGAGGTCGCGAGCTATACCGTCACGCGCGGCGCGGAGACGCGCTCGAGCGGACAGACGTACGACCCGACGACGGGCCGTCTCGCCTCGATGACGATCGGCGGTGTGCCCGGCAGCGTCACGTTCTCCTACGCGCCCCGCGCGGGCGAGAGCGTCAGCGACACCGGCCAGCTTCGACACGCCTCGATGCCGCAGACGCGCGCGGGCTCGTCGGCGGTCGCGACCACGCTCTACTACGACGGCCCGCTCGGCACCGAGACGCGGACCGAGGGCCTGCCGAACGCGCCGTGGAAGGTGGGTTACCACCACGACGCGGCGGACGAGCTTCGGCTCGCGCACCTCACGGTGGCAGTCGGCAGTACGAGCACGAACGTGCCCACGATCGCGTACGACTACGACGCGGACGGACTGATCACCTCGCTCGGCTACGGCTACGACGGGGACGGGATCGCGCTCCGTGAAGGCAGCTACGACGAGAACGTGGCGCCGACCCCCACGCTCGCGCGAAGCATGGCGGTCGTCCCGGATCCGCAGACGGGCGTGCTCGCGCAGACGTGTGTCGGTGGCACGGTGGCGCTCGGCTCGGGCACCTGCTCGGGTCGTGTGAGCACGACGATCACGCCGAACGACTTCGGCGAGCCGGCGAGCGTGGAGACGACATGGAACGGAAGCTCCGTCTCGGGCAGCCTCTCGTTCCACTACGAGCACGACCGCGCGGGGCGCATCGTCGCCCGCACCGAGGTGGAGGGCGCGAGCTCGACCAGGCTCGAGTACGGGTATGACGCGCAGGGACGTCTCGAGAACGTGTGGCGCCGCACCTCGCCGACCACGCGCGAGCGCCTCTACCACTACCAGTACGACGCGAACGGCAACCGCATCGGCTGGGCGCTTCCCTCCGGAACTTGCAACCCGACCGTGAGCACGTGCACGCGCGTCGACGAGCAGGACCGCCTGCTCAGCGCGGGCGGGGTGAGCTACTGGTACGACCTCCAAGGTCAGCTCGCGACCCGCACCGAGGGCACGCGCGCGGAGACCTTCACGTACGACATGGCGGGCAACCTCCGCACCTTCGCGGTGCGCGAAGGCGGAACGCAAACGCGTCACGTTCAATACGCGATCGACGCCTTCGGTCGCCGCGTCGGGCGCTACGTCGGCACGAGCGGAGCCACGAGCCCGGACCGCTTCTGGGTCTACCAGGACGGCCTCAACCCGGTCGCGCAGCTCAACGCGATGGGCCAGCTCGAGCTCCTCTTCCTCTACGGCACCCAGGCCCACGTCCCCGACCTCGTGGTCGAGGTGCGCGGTGCGAGCACCACGGACGACGTCGTCTACCGCGTAGTCACCGATCAAGTCGGTAGCGTCCGTCGCCTCGTGAACGTCGAGACGGGCGCCGTCGCCGCGTCCTTCGACTACTCCCCCTTCGGTGTCCTCGAGCGCGAAGACGGTGCGCTCGCGGCCCGATTCCCCTTCCGCTTCGCGGGCGGGCTGTGGGATGGAGACACGGGCTTGGTGCGGTTCGGTGCGCGGGACTACGATCCGCGGGTTGGAAGGTGGACGGCGAAGGACCCGATTCTGTGGGGTGGCGGGCAGGGGAATCTGTATGAGTACTGTGGTTCCGAGCCGGTCAACTGTGCTGATCTGAACGGTCTCACCCCTTGGTCACTGGACGAGCTCGCGGCTCAAGGTCTGCAGATGCTGCGAGAGCACAAGCCTATGCTCCAGAACGTAGTCGGCAACGTGGCGCTGTTAGGTGGGCTGGCAACTGACTGGATCATGGGACGCGAGCCTCGAATCGAAACCGCGGAGGTTGGGGGAATCGTAGCGGTCGAGTACTACAACCACCCCTGGATGTCTGACGGTTACTCACGCACGCTTGGAGATACGATCTGCTACGCATCGGACGGGAGATCCCCGTTCTTCGGGCGACATCGACAGCATGAGCACGCGCACGTCGAGCAGTACGAGGCGCTTGGCATGTCGTACATCCCCTTGCACTTGCTTGCGCAAGTGGCCTCGTACGACCAGACAGGCTCCTACAACCGAGCGAACGCACTCGAGATTGGGCCATCATCAACACCCTCGAAACCATGGCCATGGTGAGAAGCGCTTTTGTCCTGAGATGGACGGTGTCAGCATCCCTGATAATGTCTTGTGTGTACCCAGGTACGCGAGTAGACGAGGTGTGCGTCGTAGCTGCCGTCGACGACGTTGACTGTGTGTCGAAGTCACTCGATGATATCTGTCAATGGTCACCCAACGAGGCTGGCTTCCTGGTGTGTCATCCCGAAGGAGAAGACCATCTCGTCATCGCACTGCACGAGGCCGACCTCATCGTGGGTGGGGCGGTATTCGACGGTAGGTTCGATCGGTGGAGCATTCGGCGACCTCTCACTGTTGATCGAATCGGCAAGGCTGCCGAGGTATGCGCTGTTGGCAGGTTCGTGGCATCCAGTTGCCCATTCTAGTCCCATGTCTCCGAAACAGCTTTCGGAAGGATCCTGCCGTGACGGTGGAACGTTCCACCGTTTTTGCCCAGACCCTGAAGTGAACGGGGAATCCGCGGGGAACGGGAGAACGTGCCACAGGAACGTGTCAAGAGAACGCACCACCGTATTTGCCCAGACCCAGGAATCATCGGGGAATCCGACGGCGCGATGAGCCGGTATGACCACCGCTACCACTGCCGGTGGGGGAACGTGCCACCGTTTCTTCTCAGAACCTGAAATCAACGGGGAGTCCGGCGGTGCGATGAGCCCGCCCGCCCGCCTCCGGAGCGTGGAACGTGGGGGGAACGTGCCACCGTTTTGCCTGGCGAACGTGGCGAACGTGCGGGGAACGTGCCACCGGGGGAACGGGCCACCGCCGCGTGCCAGGGGAACGTGCCAGGGGAACGTGCCACGAACGTGCCAGGGGAACGTGCCACCGTTCTTGCCCAGACCCAGGAATCATCGGGGAATCCGATGGCGCGATGCGCCGGTATGACCACCACCGTGCCACCGGGGGAACGTGCCACCGTTTTTTTCTCAGAACCTGAAATCAACGGGGAGTCCGGCGGTGCGATGAGCCGGCCCGCCCGCCCCCGGAACGTGGAACGTGCCGCCGGTTTTGCCCAGAACCCGCGGTGTCAGGAGAATATGCTAGCCGCGGTGTCAGGAGAATATGCCACCATTTTTACCCAGACCTAGGAATCAACGGGGAATCCGGCGGCGCGATGAACCGGCATGACGACCGCCAAGTCCGCACGTCGCTCGCGTCCTCTCCGGTGTGAAGATCCAGAACAGTTGTTCTTCGTGACGACGCGAACCATCGAAGAGGTCTTCTGGCTCGACCCGCTGCTCTGTTCACGGCTCGCGCCCATGAATCGGGAAGCGCGGCGGGTGGTGGATGCGCGCAACGGGGGGAACGTGCCACCGTTTTTGCCCGCGCAACGGGGGGAACGTGCCACCGTTTTTGCCCAGACGCCGGAATCAACGGGGAATCCGACGACGCGATGAGCGGGCATGCCTACCGCCAGACCCACGCGCCGCTCGCGTCCCCTCCGGTGTGAAGATCCCGAACAGTTGTTCTTCGTGACGACGCGAACCATCGAAGAAGTCTTCTGGCTCCACCCTGTTAACGGCCGAAATGACGTCGTAGCCGGATCCAACATTGACGTCGTAGCGATCCGAGCCGATGGCCGCGCTGACGTCGTACGCGGGACCACGCTGAGGTCGTAGCCGTACGACCCACGCGGCTGCTGGCCGCCCAGCTGCTGGCCGCCCAGGGGAACGTGCCACCGTTTTTGCCCAGACTGAGGAATCAACGGGGAATCCGACGGTGCGAGGAGCGGGCATGCCCACCGTGCCAGGGGGGAACGTGCCACCGTTTTTGCCCAGACGCCGGAATCAACGGGGAAACGACACGCGCGATGAGCCGGCATGCCCACCGCCAAGCCCGCGCGCCGGTCCCGTCCCCTCCGATGTGAAGATCCCGAACACCTGTTCTTCGTGACGACGCGAACTCTCGAAGAAGTCTTCTGGCTCCACCCACTGCTCTGTTCGCGGCTCGCGCCGGTGAACCGTGAAGCGCGGCGGGTGGTGGATGCGAAGCGGTCGAGGCTCCGCGCGAAGCTGGCGCGCCTCGTCGCGAGCGCGAACCGCCGACGGCCCGAGAACCAACCGAAGTTGACGGTGGAGGAAGCGGAGAAGCTCGCGGAGGACTGCGTGAGCTCGGCGCTCGCGCGGGCGCAGAAGCATTGTGCGGAGAGCGGGCTGCCTCCGGTGGAGGTGTTCGCGGTGGCTACTTCCTCGCCCGCATCGCGCAGACCCTGAACCTGCTGCTCGGTCGCGTGGGTCCCGTGTTCCCGAGACGCTATGACGCTCAGCCGATCCTCGACGAAGAAGCCGCAGCGGGTCGCATCAAGTACGTGCTCGAGAACCCCAAGAAGGCGGGGCTCGTGAAGTGCTTCACGGAGTGGCCGGGCTTCGTCGCGGTCGCGGGCCTGCACGACGGCGAGGAGGTCGAGACGCGACACTTCGATCGGTCTGCTTGGCAGCTCGCGAAGCGCCCGAACGAACGCGAGCGCTACTGGCGTCGCGGCCGCCTGCGTCTGAGCCGACTTCCGGGAATGGAGTCGCTCTCGTGTTCGGCGTACCTCGCGACGTTGAAGAGCTGGTGCGACTCGCGGCACGCGGATCGCTGCCTGGGCGTCGAAGGCGTGCTCGACGCGGACGTGAACCAGCGACCCAGGAAGCCGAAGCGGTCGCGTCGTCCCTACGCGTTCGGACGCCCCGAAAAGGTCGACGCGTATCGCGAGGCGAGTCGGCTCCGCTACGCCGCGTACGACGCGGCGCGTGCGCTCACGAAGCTCGGCGAGCGCGTCGAGTGGCCGGAGGGCATGTACGCGCCAGGGGGGGCCGTCGCGGCGTAATGCGCGAAGCGGTGGGCTGACTTCGAGCGCGCGCGGGACGTCGCGGCTGCGCCTGCGCTTGCTGCGCTTGGGGGCGAGTCGGTCGACGCGCTCGAGGGTGTCGCGCATCCGGAAGTCCACCGGTGCGACGGGAAGTCCGGCCGCCGCGAGGCAAGATTGGTGGCACGTTACCCCCGGTGGCACGGCGCCATCGCGCGTGCACACTCGGGGTACCACTGGTCCCAGCAGATGCCGACGCCGCCGCGAGGCAAGATTGGTGGCACGTTACCCCCGGTGGCACGGCACGTTACCCCTGGGCCCGGAAGCGCCTCCGCCGTCTTGCTCATCGCTCGGTTGGCTTCTTGGTGGCCCGCTGGGCTGCCTTCTTGGTGGCCCGCTTCGGTCCCTTCTGGCTCGCCGTCGCCGGGGCCTTCTCGCGCGGCGTCCGCTTCGCGACCAGCGGCACGCGCTCGCCCTGCCGCTCATACACGTACGTCCGCCAGACGCGCTCTTCTTTCCCGTACTCGGTCGGCTCGAAGCTCTCGACGACCTGGCACGGCGGCTCGCCCTCGCGCTGCATCCAGGTGCAATGACCGCTGTCCTTCGCCTCGCGGACGAGCACGAGGCCGCGGGCCTTCGCGAGCGCCGCACCGACCCTTCCTGCGTACACCTCGGGAGCGCCCCGCCGCTCACGCTCGAGCGCGAGCTGCTCCAGCCGCCGGCCGAGGGAGTCCGCCTGATAGAACGAGACCCCGAGCTCGTCGACTTCGATGCACTTGCCGTCCGAGTCGCAGAACCAGTTGACGAAGTCGAACCCCCCCACGACGGTGTAGGTCTTTCCGCCTCGCGTCACCTTCCTCGGCGACGTCTCGAAGGTCACCGTCCGACCGTCCCCGTGGGGCTCGTCTTCCGCAATGAAAGCCAGGGCTCGCACCGAGAGGTCCCCGGCGAGCGCCGGGGGGACTTTCGTCCATTCGCTCCTTCGACGCCGGCTGGGCACCACTCAGTCGTCCGCCGCGCAGGCGCGATGAGTTGCAGGGGTTGCCGCCAGATCCCGTACTGCGATGAGAGGCTGACCCACTCTGAGTCAGCCTCTCAGTTCGTTGAGATATCGTCAAGAGGTGTGGATCGCGTAGCCGGATCAGGCGGCGTTCTTCCTCGACTCTCTGCGCTTCATGGATTCGATTTTTCGTACTGAAGGAGCCTTCGGCTCACGCGTGGTCGTCGAGTCGCTCACGACCGCGTCGAGATCGTCGCGTTCGGGGAAGCCCCGTCGACGCAGCGCTTCGTCCTCACCACGGGCAGCAGCGTGTGCCCAGCGCGGAACCGGGAGAACGCGCTGCCCAGCGCGGAACGGCGGGGAGAACGTGCCAGGGAAACGTCCCACGGCGGCCCGACAACCAACCGAAACTGACGAAGCTCGAAAGGTTTTGCTTCGGTTCGCCCGATTCCGCTTCAATTCCCCTCGATCACCCTCGGGGCGCCTTCGTCGCGGAGCCACTTCGCGGCTCGCTCGACCACGTCGCCGAGCAGGATCACGTCAGCGTCTTCGACCGTGGCGCCGCAGCCGAGCGCCTTCTTCATCTTGGTCGCGAGCTCGTCGAGGCGGGTCTCGGGGAGGCCTCGCACGCGGGTGGCCGTCTTTCCGCCGCGGCCCTTTCGCTCGCGGGAGAGCACGATCTTGGCGCTGCCCCAGGTGGGCGCTCGGGGTGCGGGGGCCGACGCGGGCGAAGCTTCTCGGTCGGCCGGGTCAGCGGCCGACGAGGCTTCGACCTTCGGCGCCGGCGGCAGTTCGTCCTTCTTCACCGCGAGCGCCGCGAAGGGGTTCTGCTTGAGGGGGGCCGCGTCGGGCTCGATGCGCTTCTTCGAGGCCATGGTTCTTCCGATTCGTGCGGACGAATCACTGCAACTGAATCGCGCGATTCATCGTGAGATCTAGCCGGCAGTCAAGCCGCACGATCAAACCGGGTTCTTGCCGTCCGCCGTGAGCAATACTTGGTACAGCTCCGGGCGGCGGTCGCGGAAGAAACCCCAGTTCGCGCGTTCGATCGCGAGCGCGTCGAGGTCGAAGACCGCGTGGGCGAAGCCTTCGTCGGTGCGGCCGAGCTCGGACACTTTGTCGCCGCGCGGGTCGGCCACGAAGGAGGAGCCGTAGAAGCTCATCGCGGCCTCGGTGCCGACGCGGTTCGCGGCCGCCACCGGCATCGCGTTGCTCACCGCGTGCCCGATCATCGCGCGCTGCCAGGGATCTTTGGTGTCCATCTCGGGCGCGTGGGGCTCGGTGCCGATCGCGGTCGGGTAGAGCAGGAGCTCCGCACCCTGCAGCGCCATCGCGCGTGCACACTCGGGGTACCACTGGTCCCAGCAGATGCCGACGCCGATCGCGCCGAAGCGCGTCTTCCACACGCGAAAGCCGGTGTCGCCGGGGCGGAAGTAGAACTTCTCTTCGTAGCCGGGGCCGTCCGGGATGTGGCTCTTGCGGTAGAGGCCGAGCAGCGCGCCGTCCGCGTCGACCATCGCGAGGCTGTTGTAGTAGGCGTGGCCCGCGCGCTCGAAGAAGCTCACCGGGATCACGACCCCGAGCTCCTTCGCGAGCGCCTGGATCGTGGCGATCGTCGGGTGCCCTTCGAGCGGATGCGCGGTCGCGAAGAAGCGTTCTTCTTCGGTCTGACAGAAGTAGGGGCCCTCGAAGAGCTCGGACGGCAGGATCACGTTCGCGCCCGCGGCGGCGGCTTCGCGGACGAGCTCCACGACGCGCGCGACGTTGGTCTCGCGATCGGCTCCGAGGGCGCATTGCAGGACGGCGACGTGCACGGAACGCATGGCACGGGGTTTCGCACGTGTGAGCCGCGGGGCCAAGCGGCGCGAGGCGCGGGTCCGATGGGGTCGAACACGGCGACTGCGCGTCGGGATCGCGCGATTCGACCGGGTCACTCGTGCGAGGCGACGCTCGCGCCGTCCTACTCCGCGATGGCGCGCGTCGGAAACGTTTCACTCGCACGGTCGACGCCTATGCCCCGTAGGAGGCTCCGCTACGTCACCTTCGCGTGAGCTTCTCGACACGGGGCTCGGGCGATCCGTCGAACGCTGGTAGGTTTCGCACCATGACGCGTTGGGTCGCAGGGGTCGTTTTGCTGGTGGCGTGTGGGGGTGGTGGAAGCGGTGGTGGCGCGAGCACCGTGCCCGCGCGATGGCACTCCGACTTTCAGCATCTGAGCGCAGGTTGGCTCGGGTGTCCGGCGGAAGAGGTCGTGGTCGAAGAAGCGCAGCGCGCGAGCTGGGCATCCAGCTGGCGAGCGACGTGTGGCGACCTCGTGATGATCTGCAGCAGCGGGTATCAGAACAGCACCCATTGCGCGCCCCTCCACGCCTCCACCCCGGAGCCCACCCGCACCGAGAGCCCGCTCGTCATCCGCGATCTGCCGCCCGAGGTCGCCGAGTGCATCGAGCGTCCGGTCGCGGTCGAGGTCCTCTTCGGCGGTGACGGGCGCCTCTCCGAGCTGCGTCCGTGGCCCGGCGAGACCCCAGAGCAGCGCCGTTGTGTGGAGCGCGTGCTGGTCGAGATCGACGCCCCGACTGGCACCGGCGGCCCGGTGCTCGTGCGCTTCGAGCCGCGCGATCCGTGGCAAGGCACCTCGGGCGGCGAGCGCTGAGCCCTCGCACGCTCCCGTCGCCGTGCGTCGCGACGATCGGGTGCTTCGCGAGCGTCGAAGATCGAGCGTGACGATCGAGCGCGACGATCGAGCGCTACGATCGAGCGCGACGATCGAGCGCGACGATCGAGCACGACGATCGAGCACGACGATCGAGCGCCGCCGCTCGAAGGCGTGTGAATGACGAGTCCGACTCGCCCTCGCGCTTGGTCACGAAGGCTGACCTCGTCGCACGATCCGCGGCATCCTCGCGCCCATGAGCGACGAGACCACCGTCCTCGCGACGTCGATCGCGCAGATCGCGCTGATGACGCTGCTGCCGATCGGCGCCGCGATCGTCGTCGCGCGCCGCGGTCCCCCGCGCTGGATGCTCGCGATCGGCGCCGCGACCTTCCTCGGATCGCAGCTCGTGCACCTACCGCTCAACCACGGGCTCACCGTGCTCGGCGCGGAGGCCGGTCTGAACGAGGCGCTCCAGCCTGCGTCGGCGCTGATCGTCAACGCGCTCGTGCTCGGCTTCACGGCCGCGTTCTGCGAAGAAGGCGCGCGCTTCTTCGTGTTTCGCGCGGTCTTCGCGCGGCGACCGGAGTGGCGCACGCGCGCGGCGGCGCTGACCCACGGCGTCGGTCACGGCGGCGTCGAAGCGATCGCGCTCGCCGCGTTGGTGGCCGTCACGCTGATCGGCATGCTCTCGATGCGCGGGGTCGACGTCGCGCAGCTCCCGATCCCCCCCGACCAACGCGCGCTCGCGGCAAGGCAGATCGAGTCCTTCTGGGCGATGCCGGCGTGGATGCCCTTCATGGCGGTGCTCGAGCGCGCGCTGACGATGATCCTGCAGATCGCGCTCTCGATCGCGGTCGCGTACGGAGTCGCCACGCGGCGCTTCCGCCCGGTGTGGCTCGCGTTCCTCACGCATTGGGCGGTCGACGCCTTCGCGGTGCTGGGTATCGGCGGCATCCCTCTGATCGTGGGCGATCCGGAGACGCAGCTCGGCGTGCTGATCGTCGAAGGTGCGCTCGTCGTGGTCGCGGCGGCGTCGCTCGAGGTGGTGCGTCGCTCGCGTGGGTGGCGTTGGGAGCCTGACGAGCCGACGTCGGCCCCGATGCCGGGCGCGGCCGCCGACGAGGGTTCGCCACGAAGCTGACGCGCATCTCGGCGAACGAGCGCCCTCCTCGCGGCCGCGTGGGAAGCCTCGGCGCTCCTGCGTGGGAACCCTGCTGCGTGGGAAGCCTCGCCGCGGCAGGTCGGAAAGCCTTCGCGATTCAGGTCGGAAAGCTCCGCGATTCAGCGCAGGAAGCCTCCGTGATTCGGCGCAGGAAGCCTCCGTGATTCAGCGCAGGAAGCCGGTGTCGCGCGCGACTTCCTTCACCACCGCGAGCACGGCCTCGTAGCTCGCGGCGTTGCACGCGAGGATGCCTCCGTCGGTCCGCAGGTCGGCTCCGCCGTACGCGTAGCGCTCGCCGTCGGCGCGTACGAACACGCCGCCCGCTGCGCGCAGGATCGCCTCCGGGGCGCAGGCATCCCAATGCGACGACTTGTCGGAGAGGTGGATGTACAGATCGGCTTCTCGCTCGGCGATCAAACCGACTTTCAGCCCGACGCTGCCGCTCGGTCGTTCGCTGGTCAGCCCGAGGGTCTTGGCGATGCGGTCGATCTCGGCGGGGCGGTGCGAGCGCGAGACCACGAGGCGAAGGCGGCTCGGATCGACCTCGTCGGAGACACGCAGCGCGCGGCGCTCGCCGTCGTGCTCGAGGAACGCGCCGACGCCTTCCGCGCCCGCGTAGAGCTTACCGGTCGCGGGCTGGAAGACCACGCCGAGGACGGCGTGGCGATCGATCGCGAGGCCGATCATCACCGCGAACTCGCCGTTCTTCGCGATGAACTCCTTGGTGCCGTCGAGGGGGTCGACGAACCACACGCGACCTTTCGTTGCGAGGCTCTTGTCCGCGCTCTCCTCGGCCACGATCGCGTCTCCGGGGAACTCACGCTCGAGCGCCGCGACGATGTGCGCGTTGGCGAGGCGGTCCGCGTCGGTCACCGGATCGCGGGGCGACTTGTAGGCGACGGCGAAGTCCTTCGCGTAGATCTCGGAGAGGATCGCGCCGGCTTCGCGGGCGATGCGGATGACGGTGTCGAGCTCGGCGGTCATGCGCGCGGACCATGACACGCGACCGAGCCCCGCGCCTCACCGCGAACGTGTCGCGGCGAAGCTCGGGGCTCGAAAGGTCGAGGCCGCGGGAATGCGCGTCGCGTTCGGAACGCTCAGGGCGCGAAGGTCCGCACGACCACGCCGTCGCCCGAGTCGTCGCAGGTGCTCCCGGGGGACAACGCGAGGCAGTCGCAGGTCGGCGGGCCGTCGCAGGTGTTCAGATCCGAGTTGCACGCGAAGCTCTCGAAGCCGGGCTCGGCACCTCCCACGAGGACGTCGCAGTACTCGGTGTCCTGACGGCAGCGCAGGCCTTCGTCGCCGCAGTCGAAGCAGGGCGCGGGGAAGACCTCGAGCCGCGTCCACTCGCCGCCCTCGCAGCGGAAGAGGTTGCAGAAGGAGCACTCGTCGGTGCACGGACCGCCGCACGACTGCCCTTCGGTCGCGCACGCCTCGCCCTCGGTGATGGAGCTCGGACACGCGCCCGCGTCGGACACGAAGCCGGAGTCGCGCAGGCCGGCGTCGGAGCGATCGCACGTCCGATCGACGCGACGGCAGAGGTCGTCCGGGAGATCGTCGCGGTCGAGCATGCGGTCGGAGCAGATCGCGGCGCCTTCGAGGTCGAGGCGGAAGGGGAGCTCGGTCGGACAACGGAAGCCGCCCTCGATCACGATCGCCTGCGCGTAGGCGCAGACGCGAGCGCCCGCGACCTCGTCGTAGTGACCGTCCGGGCCGCAGAGGCTCGGAGTCGAGGACTCGGAGCAGCCGGGCAGGGCGACGACGGACAGGGCTACCGGGGCGACGGTCGTGAAGAGAAGCCTGACGAGCGGGCGAAGCATCGGGCGAAGCATGGTTTCCAACCTCCGCTCCGAGGATTCTCCGTCGCTCGTCGTCGCGCCACGATCGGGCGCGCCAAAGCGTGGCAACGGTTTGCCACACGGTGCGCCGCCCGAGCCCACCTGCGGAGTACCCTCGCGCGATGAAGGCCGCGCCCAAGGTCTCGCCCATCGACGTTCGGCTGCAGGTCGTCGCGCTCGCGCTCGAGCCCGGGCTCGCGCTCGCGCGCCTCGCGTCGTTGCCGCTCGACGACCTCCAGCGCCTCGTCGCCGCGGGCTACTTCCGCGACGCGCGCGCCCGCGGCTGGTCGTTCCGCGCGATCGCCAAACGCTTCGACAAGAGCCTTCGCACCGTCACGAACCTCTCGAACCTCTCGAACGAGCACGGGGTCCCGCTGGAGTCGAGCCAGCGGCTCGGGTGGCGTCGGCAGCTCGTGCACGCGGTGGCCGCGCGACCCGAGGGGCTCACCGAACGCGCGCTCTTCGCCACGGTGCCGGAGGCGAGCTCGGAGGCGCTGGCGGAGGAGCTCGCGGAGCTGATCGAAGAGGGCATCCTCGAACGCGAGGCGCGCGAAGACGACGCGCGGGTTGGCGAAGCGCGGGTTGGCGAAGCGCGGGTTGGTGAAGCGCGGGGTGGCGACGAGTCGCGCGTGCGTGTGGTCGCGCGGCACTTCGACCTCGTGCAGGACGAGCTCGGTCCGCGCCTCGAGTCGTTCCGACACTTCCTGCGCGCGGTCGCGGCGGTCGCGTACCGACGTTTCTTCGTGCGCGACGACGAAGCGGAAGCGTTCGCGCGGGTGCTCAGCTTCTCCTCGAGCCGCGCGGAGCTCGTGGCGTTGCGCGAGCGCAGCTACGCGGTGCTGCGTGACGCGGCGTTCGCGGCCGACGCCGCGGCCGACGCCGACGCGGACGACACGCACCAAGCGGTCGCGGTGTTCGCGGTGGCCGAGGAGCCGACCGACCCTGCGTGGCGCCCGCGCCGCTGACGACCCCACAGCAGCGGTCGACTTCGCACGCCGAGCACCGTCACGCCATGGGTGCCGTCGATGCGCTCGCATCCGGCGCCAAGCGTGTCACGAGCGACGACACGTGGGCGTGTGGACTTCGCGACGCACCGTCCAGGGCGGCGTGTCGTTCCGTGACCTCCCTGTGAGCTTCAGCGGCCGAACCGTTGCGCGTGTCGCGCGTGATGGGCGATTCGACGCCCAGTTGGAACGAGCCGCTCGGAGCCGATTCGATGGGCCCGGACGGACGTCGATGCAGGGCGCGTGGCGACGATCGACGCGACGGGTGACTCGACGGGTGACTCGACGGGTGACTCGACGGGTGACTCGACGGGTGACTCGACGGGTGACTCGACGGGTGACGTACCGTCGTCGGTTGCTCACAAGTGTGATTGAGCACCACCGACGCGCCACTTGAGGTCATCGAACACCATACTAAGTTGGGGACGTCCGCTGCAGAAACGACTTCTGGCGGAACGCCGAGCCTCCGTCGCGGCGGAGCCGACGGACGTCGGGATGCGCGTCGCGAAGCTTGCACCCCGAGGTCGCTCGCTCCTCGTCCTGCCGTGGAAGACCGGAGAGGTGGCGGAGCACGACCGCGACATCGGAAGGATACGTGATGAAGAACGCGATGGTTTCCGCCTTCGTGGGTGTGCTGATCGTCTCCGGATGCACGAACGATGAATGTCAGATCCTCCCCGAGAGGTTCGAGGCTTCGACGACACTTTCGGGTTGCTACGAGGCGCCCGTCAGCCCGGTGATCGTCGACGGGGTCACGATCACGATGGAACCGGGGACCACGATCACGTTTGCCCGGGACACGGGGCTCTGGTTCTCGGGGGATGCAACTTTGATCGCCGTCGGAACGGCGGAGGATCCCATCCTGTTGACTGGCGCGGAAGAACGGCGTGGCTTCTGGGCTGGTGTCCGCTTCGACTCCGCCGACGGCGCCAATCGAATGGACTACGTGACGGTCGAGTACGCCGGGAGCACCACGGCCGCCAGCGATCCGGATGCGGCCGCGATCAAGATGACCTCCGACTCCCGGTCCGTCGTGCTCAGCCTCTCGCACTGCACGTTGCGGGAGAGCGGAGGGTGGGGCTTGTGGGCGGAGGGTGGAACCACGCTGCCGACCTTCGCCGACAACACCCTCACGACGAGCACGCTCGGCGCCGCGAGCCTCGACTCCACCCTGGTTCACCAACTGGACGCCGCCACGTCGTACTCGGGCAACACCGTCGATCACGTCGTGGTGCGGGCCAGCTACGTCCACGAGAACGTGACGTGGGGGGCGTTGGACGTGCCGTATCGTGTGGAGGGCGCGTTGGAGATCTCGGCGGTCTGGACCCTGTCGCCAGGGACCACGATCGTCATGGGCGAGGCAGCGCAGATCACGATCTCCGACGACGTCGCTGCGATGAACGCGGTCGGCACGGCGGCGAGCCCCATCGTCATCACGGGAGCGCGCGCGAGCGCGGGCGCGTGGGACGCGATCGTCTTCGACAACACCAACAACTCGTCGAACGTGCTCGAGCACGTGATGCTTGAGAACGGCGGTGGTGGAGACGAACAATACGATCTGGCGATGATCGTTGCGGTCTCCGACAGCCACGGAGTGACCGTCGATGTCTCCGACTGCACCCTGCGTGGCAGCGCGAAGTACGCGATTCATCTGGACGTCTACGCGGACTACAACGATGACATCGAGTCCTCCAACACCTTCGCCGACAACGCGTCGGGGAACGTCCGCTACGTCGAGTGAGTCGATTCGACAGCGCGAAGGCGGCGGGACCGCTGCCTTCGCGCGCTCACTCCACGATCACGGTCCCCGTCTGCTCCACGTTCGCGTTGCGACCGAGACGCAGCGCGGGGTGGCCTTCGAGACGTCCGCCTTCGAGCCGTAGATTCGCGTTGAGCCCCGCCCGCACCGCCGCTCCCGCGCGCGAGGCCACCACCGAGTCGCGGAGCCGCAGCTCGAGGTTCAGTTCACCCACGATCACGTCGCGATCGGACTCCAGCGTGACCGGCCCTTCGAGGCGCACTTTCGTGTTCAGGCCGCCTTCGATCACCGAGGCGCCGGCGGCGAGCTTCGAGTCGCCGCGCACCTCGACCTGGAGGTTGGTGCCCCCGTCGATCACCCGCGAGCGGGCGCGCACCCGCACGTCGCGCATCACGACCACGGTGTTGGCGTTGCCTTCGACGATCACGTCCCCGTCGAGCGTGGAGCGTTCGATCTCCACTCGTGTGTTGATCCCCGCGCGCACGATCGTCTCGCCGCGCAGCCGAACGTCGCGCAGCACGAGGCGACAGTTCGGCCCCGCCGCGTCGATCGCGATCGTCGGCGTCGTGGCGCCGTCCGGCATCTGCAGCCCCTCGATCTCGAGCGTCTCGTTCGGTCCGCAGGTCAGCGTCTCGGTGCCGTCCCAGCGCGCCGCCTTTCCGAAGAAGGGCAGCGCGATCGTGCCCGTCGCGAAGAGCGGCACGAGCGAGAGCACGAACGGAAAGACGATCCCGATCACGACCGCGCACGACACCGGATGCGACGTCGCCTTCTTGCGGTCGTACGCCAGCGGCGGCAGCCCGGTTTGCGGGGGTGGCGTCCACGTGGGGGGCGGCGTCCAGCCCGCCGGGGTCATCGCGGCGAGCGTCTGGGTCGATGCCACCTTCGACGTCGCCCCGCAGTACCCACAAGTCGCTCGTCGCGCGCCCGAAGCCACGTCGAGCGGCGCACCACAACGGCTACAACGAATCAGCACGCACGCACGTTACACCGGGACGGCGCGCGCGTCCGGACCTCGTGAGCGGGTCTTCCTTCGAGGCGCGATCTCCCGTTCGAGCCGCGAGGCGCTCACTCCGCCAAGCGCAGCGTCTGCTCCACGATCGTCCACACCGCGCCCGCGTCGGTCGTCACGTCGTCCGCGTCGCCGTCGAAGCGGAGGCAGAAGCTCGTGCGGAGCACGTCGCGGATCTGATCGTCGGTGCCGCCGCCGAAGCGCGGGTGCGCGAGGTACACGCACGCCTCGTCGGTCGCGCGCACGGAGAGCCCGCTCGCGATCTCCGGCGAGCGCCGCACCGCGTCCGCCACCGCGACCACGCGCTCGATCACCTTCGCGGCGAGGCTCGGGTGACGTCGACGGAGGATCTTCACCTCCTCCGCCGGCGGCGGGTACGTCATGCGCAGCGGCGCGAAACGATCGAGCTGCGCGGCGTCGAGGCCGAAGGTCGCGCTGAACTGACGCCCGCGGTTGATCGCGGCCACGAACTGCACGTGATCGGGGATCGCGAGGAACCGATTCTCGATCGGGTGGAACACGCGCCGGGTGCTGTCGAGGGCGGGCATGAGCGCGTTGCGCGCGGGCTCGGGGCAGCGGTTGAGCTCGTCGAGGAACACGAGCACGCGCCGGCTCGGATCGCTCGACGCACGCTCGATCGCCTCGAGGATCTCGGTCTTCACGAAGTCCGTCACCGGCGTGCCGGACTCGGACGCGCGCACCTGGATGGTCGCGAAGAAGTCGCTCGCCTCGACCACCGCGCCGCAGTTGAAGAACACGAACTCCATGCCGAGCTGCGCGGCGACCGCGCGCGCGAGGGTCGTCTTCCCGCAACCCTGCGGACCGTCGAGCAGGATGTTGAGCCCTCCGTCGAGGAGCACCTCGAGCTTTCGCGCCACGCTTGGATCGAGCCACACGCCCTCCACCCGGAACGACGCCGCGCGATCCCAGACCACCTCGACGTGGCCGTGGGTCTCGCTCTCGGGCTTGCCGACGTGAACCACGCGCACGACGCACGGCACGCCCTCCTGGATGCGCGCGTCGTCGCTGAGCACGACCTTCGGCGCGCGCCGCCCGTCGAGCTGCGTGGTGCGCCAGCGAAAGCGCGATCCGGGCGCGTCGTTGGCGAAGAAGATCGCTTCGAAGGTGCGGCCGGGGGCGAGGTCGTCGAGGGTCAGGCGGGTCATCGTGTCGCTCGCGTTCGTCGAGAGAGGGCGAGAGTTCGAGAGGATCGAAAGATCGAAGAAGCGAAAGAAAGATCGAGGGTGTCGCGAGAAGGGAGAAAGAGATGTCGAAAGAGTCGAGACGTTCGAGCGATCAAGACGGCCCGATCGTCCGCTGAACGAGCCGCGCGACGATCGCGCCGAAGCGTCGCACGGCCTCGTCGGTCGGGAGATCGCGGACCTCGACGTAGTCGTCGAAGCAACGCTCTTCGAGCGGACGCACCGCGATCTGCGCGCACGCCATGCCCTCGCGGCCGAGGCGCCGCACCAGCTTGCGCAGCGCTTCCACCGAGCACTCGGTCGGGAGCCCGTCGCTGATCATCACGAGCAGCTTCGCGCGACGGCCCGAGCGCCGCGCGACCTCCGCCACGTGCGCGAGCGCCGCCGCGTCGTTGTTGCCTCCACCGGGGTGGAGCGACGCCGCCGTGGAGCGCTCCGCGTCGCCCGCGTCGTAGAGCTGCCGATCCGTGAAGCCGAACACCCGCAGATCCACGCCCCGCAGACCGCGCGCGCTCTCCGCGAGCAACACCGCGAAGCGACGCGCGAGCTCGATGCTGGTCCCGGTCATCGAGCCCGAGCAGTCGACCGCGACGCCGAGGAAGAGATCCGCGCGCGGCAGCAGCACCCGCGTCTGCATCACGTGCGGATCGCCGCGCAACACGAGGCCACGAAGCCGTGCGCGATCGAGCCGCGTGCCCGCGAGCCGCGCGCCCACCGTGACCCGCGCGAGCCCGAGCCGCTCGAGCTCGTCGCGCAGCCGCCGCGCCGGCCGCGCCACCTCGCGCGCGAGCTCGCGTTGCCGATCGGGGCTCGGTGGTAGCCGAATCACCTCGCGAATCGGCGTGAAGCCGTCCTCCGGGCCGACGTTGATCTGCAGCGCGCCGCCCGCGCGACCGCTGCCACCGGCGGTCTTCGACGGGGGCGCCAAGATGCGCTCGACCTCCCGCTGCACCTCCTCGTCGGAGATGTCCTCGCGGTCTTCGAGCGATCGCGGGTCGTCGCCGGGGATCTCCTCCGGCGTGCCGAGGCAGCGCAGCAGCGCGGCCTCGTCGCCGAAGATCTCCGCCAGCTTCTTCGTGAGCTCGTAGAGCGTCGTGGTGTCGAGGTCCTTGAAGTGGCGGTCGAAGAGCGCGAGCGCCTCACGCACCCGCGGATCCGCGTCGCGATCGCCGAGCCCCATGCGCAGCGCCCGCACGAAGCGCGCGAACGAGCGCCCCTCCTCGCACGCCGCGCGGAGGATGGCGCCGCTCTCGATGCGCACCTGATCGGGCTCGAACGCCACCAGCAGCCGACCTGCGAGCACCCGCGCGACGTCCGGCCCGAGCGCGTACACCAACGTCGCGATCGGGAGCTCGCGCCCCGAATGTTGGAACGCGTACGACGCGAGGCGCTTGAGCCGATCGCCGTCGCGGGCTTCGCGCGCGCGCAGCCGGCGCTCGAGGTGCTCGTCGAGCACGAGGTTGTAGAGGTGTTGGAGGTGCTCGCGCCCCGCCTTCGCCCAGAGCTCGATCGACGCCGCGTCCGCGTGCCACGCCTGGTGCCCGAGCTCGTGCATCACGAGCCCCTCGACGACGTCGCGCCCGTGCGCCGCGCCGTCGAAGACCGGCCATCCACCGACGAAGATCGTCGAGCTCCCGAGCCGCGTGTGTCCGAGCTGATTTCGTCCCGTCGTGAGCCGCACCCGCACCACGCGCCCCGTGAGCTCGCGGCCGCGCCGCACGCCCCACGCGAAGATCTCCGCGAGCGTGCGCAGCTTGTGATTTCGCGTGCTGGATCGTGCGTCGGCGAGGGTGTCCGCCGCGCGCGCGCGTACCTCTGCATCGCGTGCTTGGATCAAGAGCGCCGCGAGCTCCCGGAGCTCCGGACGTGGCCCGTCGCGTCGTGCGATCCGCGCCGCCGTCGCCTCGTGAGCCCCGAGCCCGAGGGCGCCGATCACCGTTGCCCGCGGATCGGCCTCCGTGCCCGCGCGCACGTCGGCCGCGGTCAGCGCGGCTTCCACGAGCAGCGGCGCGCCGATCGGATCGCCTCGACGCGAGAGCGTGAACGCGGCCTCGAGCCGGAGCGGCGCCATGCGCTCCGTGCCTTCCTCGAGGAAACGTACGAGCGCGTGGTGCGCCTCCTCGTCGGTGATGGAGGCCGCGCCGTCGAGGCAGGCCCGCACCGCGAGCTCGTACGCCGCGGGGTGCGGCGAGCTCACGAGCGCGAGCGCGATGTCGTGCAGACCGACCCTCGCGATCAGCCGATCGACGTCCACCGCCTCGAGGCAGCTCGATCCTTCGAGCGGCGCGTTCGCGGCGGCGAGGGCGAGTGCGGGCTCCGCGAGCTCGAGCGCGAGATGAAAGCGCGCCGCCGCCGGCCAGCGAGGCAGCCGCGCGAGCAGCGTCGACCGCGTCACGTGCGAGAAGAGCGAGCCGAAGCGCGCGACCGCGATCGCGCCCTCGCCGCCCGCGTCGAGCAGACCGAGCAGCGCGTCCTCGCCGGGCGCGCCGAGCTCGAAGAGCCGCTGCACGGCCTCTTCCGCGAAGGGTGGCGCGCCTGCCGCGACGAGCGACGCCAAATGCGCGACGTCGCGCGAGCCGCGGAGCTCGCGCAAGGTCTCGCTCGCGTCGACGAAGGTGTGCTTCGAGCTCGCGCGCGAAGGCAATCCGTCGAGCTTCGCGAACGACGAGAGCACCGCCCGCGTCGCGTCGTCGAGGCTGGGCAAGAGCGCCATCACCGCCGCGTGGCGCGTCCGCATGAGGGTGTCCGCCACGCCCGCTTCGAAGAGCGCGACGAACATGCGCGCCGCGTGCACGCCCAGCTCCGAACGAAAGGTCTCCACGAGCCGGTCGAGCAGCGCGTCGCTCGCGAGCCGCGCGAGCCGCTCCTTGCCGTGCCAACGCAGCAATCCGAACGCCCGCGCGCACGCGCACCACACCTCGCGCCGCGCGAGCACGGATCGGCTCTCTCGCCAGGTCGCGAGCGCCCGCGGGAGCGACGAGCGCGGATCGTCGATCGGGGGCTCGTCTGCCCCCTCGTCCGCCTTCTCGTCCAACGCCGCCGCCGGACGCGCGCGTTCGCGCTCGAGGGCATCGAGCGTCGCGTACGCGTGGTGCTCCCAACGGTGCAGCATCGCGTGCCCGAGCAGCGGCAGATCGCGGCGCATCAGAAAGCGCGTCGCGCATTCCGTGATCACGAGCTCACGAAAGCTCGCGCTCGCGTCCTCGAAGCGCACGAGCTCCCGCACCACTTCGGGCCGCGGATCGTGCGACGCGAGCAGCGCCGCGCACGCGCTCACGTTCGGTTCGGCCGCGTGCTTGCGCAGCGCGTCGGTCAACCCGGTGGTGGGCCCACGGATCGTCCGCAGCGCATCCGCCGAGCTCGACGCGTTCGCGATCGCCTCGCGCGTGGCCTCCGAGAGCGCACCCACCGTCGCGGGCGGGGGCGGCGCCGGCTTCGGCAGCCGCGGCGTCGCCCAGGCCCGGCGCGCGTCGTCTGGATGATCGCGCCACCGCTCCGCGATCGCGCGCTCGACCACGAACGGGAAGGTCGTCGCCTCCGCGAGCCGCTCCGCGAGCCGCGTGTCCGGCGCGGCGTCGACGACCTCCACCACACGCTCCTCGAAGCGGCGCCCGAGCGCGCCGAGCAGGCGATCCGTGAAGGGCCCGAGGGGCCCGTCGCCCTCGGTCGCGACCACGAGCAGCCGCTCGAGCTGCTCTTCGCGCACGCGCTCCACCACCCGCTCTGCCAGCCGCGTCGCGCGCTTGGCCTTGAGCACGAAGTCCGCCGCGAGCGCCACGAGCCGCACGAAGACGTCGACGTGATCCTCGCGCGCGACCTCGGCGTCGAGGGCCTCGCGCAGCTTCGGATCCATCACGCTCGCGCCGATCAACGCCACCGCGCGTCCGTCGCGCGCCACGTCCGGCCGATGCTGCGCGAGCGTGTCGAGGAACCAGCCGCGATCGCGCGCGCCGCCGCCGAGCCGCTCGTAGAGTCGCGCCGCACCGCGGGGATCGCGAACGAGCGCGTCCGCCAACGCGTCGAAGCCGAACGCGTCGACCAGCACGCCGTAGATCGAGTCCGAGTGCAGCTCCGCGACCGCGACCGCGGCGGAGAGATCGAGCTGTCCCGCGCTCGGGCCTTCGTGGTGCCGCACCACCGGGCCCGCGAGCAGCGTCTGCGCGAGCTCCTTGCGGAAGCGTGCCGCCGGCGCGAGCGCTTCGCGGGGACGCACCTGCGCGAGCAACTGACGACGCTGGACCAGCGGCCGCGACTCGTCGGCGAAGAAGCGCGCGTCGAGGATCGCGAGCAGGCGCGCGACGTCGTCGCGGGGGCGCCGCGCGAGCTCACCCTCCAGGATCGCGATCGCGTCGTCGAGCGCCGGCGCAGGTCCCACCGCGAACGTGCGGAGCTGTCCGAGCATCGTCACGCGTGCGTCGTCGCTCGCCTCCGCGAAGAGCTCGAAGACCCAGTCCCAGAACGTGCGCGGCTCGCGCAGCGGCGGGTACGCACGCGCTTCGACGAGCGGCCGAATCCCGTCGAAGAGCCGCAGCCGCGCCTCCTCGATCGGAAGCACCCCCCGCGTGACGTAGGTGTGCACGAACGAGAGCGATGGCGCGCGCAGACCGAGCGGCACCGCGTCCACACACGTCGGATCGGCGCGCAGCGTGAACGCCACGAAGCCGAGGTGTGGTGGCACGTCGTCGAGCGCGGCCCGTCGCACGTCCGCGCGCGCGTGGAGCAACGCGTGCACGAGACGCATCACGCCCGGGGTGTGACGAAGCGCCTTCGCCGCCGCGCGCCGCACGTCGACGTGCGGATCGTCGAGGCGCGCCACGATCGCCTCTTCGATCGTGTGACCGCGCATGCCGGTGAGCGCGCGCACCGCCGCCGCCCGCCACGTCGGATCGGGATCGTCGAGCAGCGGCGCGAGCACGGCCACGAACCCGACGCGCCGCGCCGGAGGCAGCGCCGCGAGCGCCGCGAGCTCGTCGAGATCGTTCGGCTCGCGACGACCCTCGCGCAGGCTTCGGTGGAGGACGACGTCCCGCATGGCGCACGCCGAGGTTCGAGGGAGCGGAGGGAGAAGGAAACCGAAAAGAGCGGTGTCGACCGCCGCATTGCATCCGTGAGGCGACCGTCCCGGGAGCGAACGTCGGCCACGTCGCCGATCGCATCGCCGATCACGTCGCCGACCGCGTCGCCGATCACGTCCACGACCACGTCCACGACCACGACCACGACCACGACCACGACCACGATCACGACCACGACCACGACCACGATCCGCAGCGCGAGCGTGGGTCGACCGCCGCTCGTGAGCCATCGAGCACGCCCGTCGCTCGCGAGCCCGGAGGCTCGCCGCGAACGACGGGCGATCGTACGGAAGCGGGACGAGACGAGCTCGTCGTGTGCTCACGAGCGCGCGCCGATCGTTCGAATCCAACGTGTGGATCCGACGATCGAACGTGCTCACGCGCCGAAACCGACGCGTGCCCCGCTGGACGCTCCCGCCGCGAAGGCGGTCCGAAGACCTCCCTCACAGCAGGTGGACGAGGAGCATCCGGGTACCGCGCCAGGCTGCTCCCACCGGAGAAGCCCTCGTGACGACGCGGCGATGTGATGACCGTGATCCTCGCGGGCCACGACCGATGACGCTTCCGACGGATGGATCACGAGCGGAGGTCGACGCTCGCGGAACGTCCCGTCGCACATCGTCCCGTCGCACGTCGTGGCGCGGGGCGTTCAGCTCCGCGACCCTCGAAGGGCGCGGACGCGAGAGCAGGCTTGGCTCGAGACGCGGTCTCTCATTCGCTTCCTCCTTTCGAGGTGCGCGACGAGTAAGTCCGTCGATCCCAGCGTCAAGACGCGGTGCCGAGATCGTGGCTTCGGGAGAGGCGCATGCAGATCCGCCCCAGTCGGCGGGGTCAGCCGCCGACGGATCGCTTCGTCGCCGTTCACGTCGCCGACCACGACCACGACCACGTCGACGATCACGATCGCGATCATGATCGCGATCACGCGTCGCGTTCTCAGAGTCGGTGCAGCTTCACCGTGTTCGTGCGACCCGACACCGGCCAGCCGACGACCATCGCGAACGCGTCGCCCTTCTGCGCGAGGCCCTCGCGCGCCATCACCGAGCCCGCGATGCGCAGCGTCTCTTCGAGGTCCTCCGGCGGCACCTCCACGCGCGGCATCACGCCCCACTCGAGCGCGAGCCGCTGGGCCACCGCGGTGTTGCTCGTGATCGCGACGATCGGCGCGCGCGGGCGGTACTCGCTCACGAGACGCGCGGAGCGACCGTCCTGCGTGAAGGTCACGATCGCCTTGAGCGGCAAATGCGTCGAGAGCACCGCGGCCGCGCGTGCGGCGGCCTCCGGGAACTCCCAGTCCTCGTTCGGCACGACCTTCAGATCGCGGGTCTGGCGCGCGAGCTCTTCCACCCAATCGCGCTCCACCTCGACCGCGATCGCGGCCATCATCTCCACCGACTCGACCGGATAGCGCCCCGCCGCGGTCTCTCCGCTGAGCATCACCGCGTCCGTGCCGTCCACCACCGCGTTCGCGACGTCCGCGGCCTCCGCGCGGGTCGGGCGCGGGTTTCGGATCATCGAGTCCAGCATTTGAGTCGCGGTGATCACGATCTTTCCACGACGATTCATCTCGCGAATGATCCGCTTTTGAATCACCGGCACCTTCTCGCTGCCGACCTCCACGCCGAGATCGCCGCGCGCCACCATCGCGCCGTCCGCCTGATCGAGGATCGCCGCGAGGTTCTCCACCGCCTCCGGCTTCTCGATCTTCGCGATCACCGGCACGCCCTTGGCGAGCTGCTGCGCCTCGACGAGGTCCTCCGCGAAGCGGACGAACGAGAGCGCGAGGTAGTCGACCTTCAGCTCCTCCACCGCGAAGATCAGATCCTCGCGGTCCTTGTCGGTGAGCGCGGGCGTGCTGGTCGCAACGCCCGGCAGGTTCAGGCCCTTGCGATCCGAGAGCTCGCCGCCGACCTCGACCTCGGTCACCACCTCGACGTCGGTCTTGCTCACCACGCGCAGGCGCAGGAGCCCGTCGTCGAGCAGGATCTTGTCGCCCGGCTTCACGTCGTGCGGCAGCGGCTCGTAGCTCTGCGACACCCGATCGACCGTGCCCAGCACGCTCTGATCGTTCGTGAGCACGAAGGTCGCGCCTTCCTTCAGCACGACCTTCTTCCCGTCCACGAAGCGACCGACGCGCATCTTGGGGCCGCACAAGTCCGCGAGGATCGCCAGCGGTCGCCGCGCCCGCACCGCCGCCGCGCGAACCTTCGCGGCCATCTCCGCGTGCTGCGCGTGCGCGCCGTGCGAGAAGTTCAGGCGCGCGCAGTCCATGCCGGCCGCGACGAGCTTGTCGAGCACGGCGGGGTCGGAGCTCGCGGGGCCGAGGGTGCAGACGATCTTGGTACGGCGCATGGCATGCCTCTATCAGAGCGGGCCCACGGACGGAACGGTGGGCCGTGAGTGACTCGCGACAGAGTTACGCGAAGTGAGGTCAGCCGTCGAGGGCGTGGTTCGAACGGGCCGTCGAGAGGTGGCTCGAGCGCGGGTCGGTCGATCCGCGGCCGGTGACGGCCCGAGCCGACAAATGGCGACTCGGGCCCGGCTGGGGTAGTAGCATCCGACCGCCCATGGACGAGGGCATCCCCAAGCGCATCGGCCGCTACGAGATCGACCGACTCCTCGGATCGGGCGCGATGGGCTTCGTTTATCTCGGGAAAGACCCCGAGCTCGACCGAGCCGTCGCCATCAAGACGGTCCGGGATCTCAACATCGATCCCGACGCGCTCGCGACCTTCCTCGAACGCTTCCGCAACGAAGCGCGCGCGGCGGCGCGGATGCATCACCCGAACATCGTTCAGGTTTACGACGTCGGCGAGGAGCCGGGCATCGGGCCCTACCTGGTCTTCGAGTACGTCGCCGGCTCGACGCTCAAGCAGATCCTGAAGAACCGCGGACCGCTCGCGCCGCCCGCCGTCATCCGGCTCGCGGAGGAGGTCGCCGACGCGCTGAGCGTCGCGCACGAGGCCGGGATCATCCACCGCGACATCAAGCCCGACAACCTGCTGGTCACGCCGGGTGGGCAGACGAAGCTGGCCGATTTCGGCGTGGCGCGCGTGCCGAACGCCGCGCTGACCCGCGAAGGGCAGTTCCTCGGGACTCCCTGTTACGCCGCGCCCGAGACCCTCGCGCGTGGTCAGTACGGGCCCACGAGCGACCTCTTCTCGTTCGCGGCCGTGCTCTACGAAGCGGCGGGCGGCGTGCGCGCCTTCCCGGGGACCGACGCCCTCGAGGTCGCGAACAAGGTCATCCACGACGAGCCCGTTCCGCTCCGCGAGGTCGCGCTCGAGCCGCAGCGCATCCCGAAGGCGGTCGAGGCCGTGATCATGCGCGGGCTCTCGAAGGACGTCGCGGCGCGCTACGGGAGCGCGGTCGAGCTCGCGGAGGCGCTCCACGACGCGTACCTCGACTCCGGCGTGGTCACCCCCGCGGACCTCTCGCGCCCACCCTCGCGCCGCATCTCGACCCAACACGCGGCCGCGCATCGCCCGAAGAGCTCGCTCGCGTTCTGGGCCGTGCTGATCGGTGGGCTCGCGGTGGGCGTCGCGTTCGTGTTCGCCTTCGACGAGCAGGGCGAGCTGCCGGCCGACCTCCCGGACGCAGGCGTCGATCGCCGCCTCGACGCTGGCCCGTCGCGCGAGCGGGATGCTGGGGCGGTGGCGGACGCGGGCGCGTTGCCGCTGGTGGTCGACACGGGCGTGATCGACACCGGCATCGACACGGGCGCGCCCGCGACCACTCCCGCGATGACGCCGCACGAGCGCGAAGAGGCGGCGAAGGACGCGCTCGATCGGGCGCGCGATGCGATCGAGGACGGAGACGCCGACGCCGCGCGGGCCGCCCTGGAAGACGCGCGCCGCTTCGATCCCGGCAACCCGGACATCGCCGAGCTCACGCGACGCCTCGACGCGCTCTGATCGCGCGGAGCACCGACGCGCAGAATCTGCTCGCTCCGCAACCGCTGCACGCAGCGGAAGCATCGTGCGCGGGGACGTACAAACCGATCAGTTTGCGCCGGTGCGAGCGGCCCATCGGCATTCTCGGGACCATTCGATCGATCGCGTCGCCCGTTCAACGTCGGCAATCGGCTCGCGACCGTTGCGCATCCTCGAGCGCATCGCGCGCACGAAGATGCGTGAGACGGAGCGCGTGTGCCGTTTTTGTTCATCGATTTCAAGTGTTTGCGAGGTGGCTCGCCTGAGCCCTCCGCGATGGCACGCGGGCTGCTCTACCACGTCTCGGAAGGTGGACGTGATGGACAACAAAGCCCTTTGGATTCTCGCGGCGCTGCTCGCGGTCGGTGCGGGTTACGGCGCCTGTGCGCTCTCGACGTCGGACGAATCTTCGGAGAGCCTGAGCGGCGATCCCCTCGACCCAGGCCCCACGATGCCGGACCTCCGTCAGGACGCGGGCACTTCGATCGCCACGCCGACTCCGGTGGAGCCCACGCAACCGACGATGCCGCCGCCGGCCCAGGCGGACGCCTGCGAGGGCGCCTGCACGAGCGGCGAAACGTGCTGCCCGACCACGCGTGAGTGTGTGCCCGCGGATTGCGCGACCTGCTGCGCGCCCGACCAGACGCGGACGCCCGTGATCCCCACGGAGCTCGCACCGCGCGGTGACGGCCCCGCGGGGCCCATGCCGGTGCCCGACGTCGTGGAAGGCGGTGGTGGGCCGCGACCTCCGTCGCCCGATCCGCGCATCGGTCAGTGAGCGCAGCGCCGTGATTTGACGGCGCGACGCAGGCGAGTCGGTGAGGCCCTCGACCACGGTGATCCGACGAGTGCCTCGGTGAACCGACCAAGCGGAGGAGCGTCGCGGTGTGCAGCCGAGACGCTCCTCGCGCGTCGGGCTCTACCGTCAGCCGTCGACGCCGAGGAGGCGTGGCTCGCGCTCGAGCGTCACGCCGAAACGCGCCTGTACCGCATCGACGATCGTCTGTGCGAACGCGAGCAGCTCGCGCGTGGTCCCACCGCCGTGGTGGACGAGCGCGAGCGCGTGCGCGGTCGAGAGCCCGATCGCGCCCACGCGGTGCCCTCGCGCGAAGCCGGCGCGTTCGATCAGCCAGCCCGCGGCGAGCTTCGTGCGCTCACCCTCCGGCCAACGCGGCACCTCGCTCGGATCGCGCGCGAGCCCGTCGCGCAGCGCGCTCTCGACCACCGTCTCCGCGACCGCGCGCGGCACGATCGGGTTCGTGAAGAAGCTGCCCGCGCTGCGCACGTTCGGATCGCCCGGCGCGGCGTAGGGCGGCAGCACCATCGACTTGGTTCGCCGCAGCGCGAGCACGGTGTCGCGCGTCTGCGCCACCGAGGCGTCCACCGCGAGCATGCGCTCGAGCTCCGCGTAACGTCGCGCGGGCGAGCCACCTCGCCGCAACGCGAAGACCACCTCGGTGACGATCGGGCGCCGATCGAGCGGCGCGCGTTTGAGCGCGCTGTCGCGGTACGCGAAGCCACACGTCGCCGCGTCGAGCTCGATCGCTTCGAGCGTCGTCGGATCGATCGCGCGAACCTTCACGATCGTCTCCGCCACGTCTTGTCCGTACGCGCCGACGTTCTGGATCGGCGTGGCGCCGACCGCGCCCGGGATGCCCGCGAGGCACTCGACCCCCGCGAGCTCCTCCTCGACCGCCTGACGTACGAAGTCGTCCCACGACGTGCCGGCGCGTACGGCGACCTCGACCCGATCTCCGTCGATGCGCTGCACGTACGAGCCCGCCCCGACGAGCCGCACCACCACGCCACGCACGCCCTCGTCCGGCACGATCGCGTTCGAGCCGCCGCCCAGGATCGTCACGGGATGTCCCGCGCGTTTCGCCCAGCGCAAGCGGTCGATCAGCGTCGCGTCGTCCGCGATCTCGACGAAGTGATCGGCGGCACCACCGAGCCGCAGCGTGGTGCGAGGCGCGAGCGGCTCGTCGCGGCGGACGTCGGCGGGGAGCATCGCGCGCGGTGTAGCACGAGACACCGCGTGCCTCGTCGTCGTGCGTGGCGCCGTACGATCGACGCGACACGCACGACGACGCTTCCGGGCTTCAGGGAGAACAACGACCGAAGCTGGTCGCGCTCGCGCCCACGCACGTCTGGCCGGTGCGGCAGTCCGCGTTCGTGTCGCAGCCCGGGATGCACGCGCGCGTGCCGCTGCCGGTGACGTCCACGCAACCGAGGCCCGAAGCGCACTCCGCCGCGCTCGCGCAGCCCTGCAGACACAGCGAGAGCGGCGCCGGATCCGAGCTCACCGCGACGCAGAGGTTGCCCGCGCCGCACGCGCTCGATCCCCCGCGGCCGGGCGCGCCGCAATCGAACACCGAGCAGTAGCCGTTCGGGAGATCGCCCGCCGCGAAGAGTCCGTCGAGGCAGTCGCCTTCGCCGAAGGGCGACCAACACTGCGCGGCCGACGTGCACGTCGCGCCGACGTTCTCGGTGGTGACGCCGTTGTCGAGGTTCGGCGACGGCAGGCAGTAGCCGTTGTCGGCCGCGCCCGCGGCGCCGCTCCACACGCACGTGCGGCTGGGGCCGCAGCCGGAGGTCGCGCCGAGCCACGTCGCGGGATCGACCGTCGTGCCGGCACCCACCGTGCACTCCGGCATGCAGCGCGCGTCCGGCAGGCGTCGCTCCGCGCAGGTTCCTTCGCCCGCGCACGCGAGATCCTCGCACCCGAGCTTCGTGCAGAAGCCCGCCGCACCCCAGAAGGGCTCGCTCGGATCGGGATCGCGCAGGCAGAGGCCGTCGCGCTCGCAGTCGAAGTCGTCCGTGCAGGCATCGCCCGCGTCGACGCCCGCCGGAGGCGTCCACGCGCAGCGGAAGGTGTCGAGGTCGCAGGTGACCTCCTCCTCGGCCCACACGAGCCCGTCGAAGCCCGTGGACGATCCGCCGCACGCCGCCGGGCTCGTCAGGCAGTCGTTCGGTGTCTGGATGCCCGGAATGCCGTTCGACTCGCGCCGCACCACGCGGCACTCCGCGTCGTCGGTGCATCCGCCGAGGCACACGTCCGCGCCCGCCCGACACTCGTATCCGTCGCGGCAACGATCGTTGTCGACCGCGTTCGCTGCGCAGCTCTCGAGACAGATCGCGAAGTCGTCGTCGACCACGACACACGCCGCGCCCGCGCCGCACGTGCCCGCGGTCGCCGGGTTGCAGTCGAGCCGGGTGCAGTAGCCACCGGGGAAGAGACTCGTGGTGTGGCTTCCTCCGTAGCTCGCGGGGAGATCGCGCACCGGATCGCTCGCACCCCCGATCGTGGTCCGTACCTCCGCTTCGGTGATGCAGTCGCGCCCGCCACCACCGCACGCGGCGTCCGAGGCGCAGCGCGCACCGATCGTCGTCGTCGTCGAGAAACAGCGATCGTTCGTCTCGTCGCAGCGCCCGTCCACGCACGCGGGAGGTGTCCCCGCCACGCACGCGCTTCCGACGCAGCGTTCACCGCCGTTGCAGAAGCTCCCGTCGTCGCAGTCGCCGTCGAAGAGACACTCCGACACCACGGTCGCACCGCGACGCGCGGGGACGAGCTCGAGCGCGACCCCGAACGACATCGCGCTGCACTCGCCCGCCTCGATCCGAAACGTGACGTCGTCCGCGTTGCCCGGGATGCCGTCGGGGCCGTTCGAGAGGCGCACCGTGGTCGCGGTGCTCACGCGATCGAGGTCGAGGTAGAGCGGAAGGATCGCGTTCACCAGCGAGCTGGAGATCTCCGAGCCGAAGAACGTCCCGAAGCCCGCCACGGTCGTGCGGCCGGTGAGCAGGTGTCGGCTCGGCCCGCCGAGCGGCGTGCGTCCGCGGAGATCGATCCGGAGCTCGGTTTGTTCGAGCGGGAGCACCAGCGAGCCGTCGTCTCCGAGCCGAAGTGTCATGGCGAAGGGCCCGACGATCAGCGTGCCGGCCTCGACGCGACCGGTGGCGTCCACGACCGTCGGGGTGAGCACGTCGAAGGTCTGATCCGGCGCGAGGCTGCTCCCGCTCGCGATCGGCGCGCCGCCGCCCGGCACGCGCCCGAAGTGCAGCCGCACGCGTTGGCTCGTCGCGGTCGGCGAGAGCGGTCCGTCCGGCTCGACGAGGAAGATCACCTGACCGTTCTGCACCGGCACCTCGGGAGCGCCCGTGATCGTCGCCCCCTCGCGGAGGCGCGCGAACGAGTTGTCGACGCCGCGGGTTCCGTCGAGCCCGATCTCGTCGGGGATCCCACACGGATCGGTGTCTCCGAAGGGACCGCCGTCGATTCCGTCGAGGTCGCGTCCGGGCACGCGACCGCTCGCGCTCGGGCCGAAGTCGAAGCGACCGACCACGAAGAAGCAGTCCTCGCACGCGATCGGCGCCTCGCACGAGTCGAGACCGCAGCTCGGGTCGCCGCCGCAGTCCGCGCTGCCGTCGTCGTCGTTGTCGCAGCCGTCGCCGCAGAGCGCCGGGCCCGTCTCGACCTCCGCGTCGAGGCACGCGTCGCAGTCTTCGTCGATCCGCCCGTCGCAGTCGTCGTCGAGGTCGTTGCAGATCTCGGGCGCGAGGGGGTTCGTCATCGCGCGCGCGTCGTCGCAATCCTCCCCGCAGTCGGCACCGTTGCAGCACGACGCGTCGACGAAGCCGTCGCCGTCCTCGTCGATCGCACCGAACGTCTCCGGGTCGCAGTCTTCGTCGATGCCCGCGAAGTCACAGACCTCGGTCGCGTCCGGGTGCACGTCCGGGTCGTCGTCGTCGCAGTCCGGACCGCCACAACTCGCGGACGCGAAGCCGTCCCCGTCGGCGTCCTCGCAGTCGTCGCAGCGATCGCCCGCTTCGTCGCAGCGGAGCTCGCAGGGCGCGCTCCCCGGGAGGCACTCACCGCTCGCGAGGCAGCGCTCGACGCCGTTGCAGAAGAGGCCGTCGTCGCAGTCGAGGTCGGAGCGACACCCGACGGGGTCCGCGTCGAGGACGATCGGCACGTCGGGGAGCGCGCCCGCGTCGTCGGGAGGGGCGTCGTCGTCGCCGCAGGCGATCGCGAGGACGAGCAGCGCGGAGGTCCATCGGAGAAGAGGCATCCGGCGAGGGTCCACGAATCGAGGCGCGTGCGCATCCCTCAAACGAGGTAGATGGGGCAGATTGCCTCGCTCCAAACCCGCTTGATTCAGAATCGAAGGCGGCGCGATGCGTGTGGGGAGTGACTCTCGGAAGACGCCTGGTCGAAGGATCCGAGGGCGTGAGGATCGCCGTCCGGCGACCGAACCAACGGCCCGACGTGCTTCGGAGCCGGCGGCTGCGCGAGCGCCGCGGGATTAGGGCGGCGGGACGACCGTCGCCCCAGGCTCGCTCGCCGGCAGAAGCGTCGGGTCCTCCGTCGGCGCGTCGCTCGGCACACTCATCTCGACGCGCGTTCGGGTCGTGGCCGCCTGGGTCCGCTGGTCGCGGAGCACGATGCCGACGCAGGCGTGCACTTCGCGTCGAAGCGTGGCGTAGCGTTGGTCGAGCGCGACGGTGGAGCCGAGGCCGCTCTCGCTGCGGTACCAAGTCTGGCGCAGGAGCGCGTGCACCTCCGCGAGCTTGCGATCGAGACAGCGTGTGCGGGTCTCGTCCGCGTCGCGGCGGGCCTCGCCGAGGAAGCGCGCGGTGAGCTGCGCGAGCTGCTCGGTGCGAACCCCGAGGCGGGTGAGATCGGTGGCGCGATCGTCGGCTGACGTCCGCGACACGGACGTCGGGAGCACGACGAGCAAGCCGAGCACGAGCGCAAAGCGAACGAACGACATCGCTTCACAGGTTGCACGACGCACGGCGAGATTCAACGGCGCCTCGTCGATGCCGCCGATCCCGCCGATCCGATCGGCGAACGGGTCGGCGAACACGCCGTGCTCCGCGCCCACGGGCCGACGACCGCCGCGAACGCGACGAGGCCCGCTCGGCACGTGCGAAGCGGGCCTCGACCCTGGTGAGCGGCGGCGCGAGCACCGCAACCGAACGCTCAGCGCCGGCGCCGGCGCCACGCGACGAGCGCGACGACCGCGAGGCTCGCGAGCGGACCACCGAAGCCGCCCGTGGGCGTGGTGGTGCGGCAACCGCAACCCGGATCGCCACCGTCTCCGCGCGGGGTGCGACCGCCGTCGACCGCGGGCGCACCGGAGTCCACGCCGGGGATGGGTCCTCCGCCGTCCACGCCGGGGATCGGTCCCCCGCCGTCGCGCGGCATCGGCATGCCTCCGTCCGGTCGCTCCACGGCCACGCACGCGCCCGCCATGCACGCCTCGCCCATCGGGCACACCACGCCGGTGCACGCGTCGCGGCAGGTGCCGCCGTCGCAGAACTGACCGGCCGGGCACGTCACGTCCGCGCACGCGCTCTCCACGCAGCGCCCGTCCTCGAGGCAGCTCTCGCCCGCGGCGCAGTCGACGTACTGGCAACGCGGGATGCACGCCCCGTCCTCGCAGGTCGTGCAGTCGTCGCAGACCGCGCCCGCGCAGAGGTCGACGCAGCGACCGCCGCGGCACTGCTGACCGGGCGGGCACACCACGCCGTCGCACGCGCCGACGCAGCTTCCGGCCACGCAGCGCTGGCCCTCCGCGCACGTCACGGACTCGCAGCCCGCGTCCACGCAACGCCCTGCCTCCGTGCAGACCTGGCCGTCGGCGCAGCCACCCTCGAAGCACACGCCGGTGCACACGCCGCGGTCGCAGACCTCACCGGCCGCGCACAGGCCCTCG
The DNA here is from genome assembly GCA_025453555.1 of Myxococcota bacterium. Taxonomy (GTDB): domain Bacteria; phylum Myxococcota_A; class Polyangia; order Polyangiales; family Houyiibacteriaceae; genus JACKEH01. The sequence goes on from JALOQC010000017.1 coordinate 36,876, forward strand.
CCGTCGTCGACCATGCCGTCGCAGTCGTTGTCGATCGCGTCGCAGCGCTCGGGGCTCGCTTCGACCTCGGGCCGGCACTCGATGCCGTCCGCAACGCACTGGGTGCGCCCGGCGCCGCAGACGCCCGGCATGCCGGTGTCGCACGCGTCGCCCGCGCCCGGGCACTCGATCACGCCGCTGCGGATCTGGAAGCGCCAGATCCCCGGCATGCCGACGTTCGACATCGTGCAGAGTCCGCGAGCCCATGATCTCGACGTAATCCATCGTGTTCCCCGCGTCGAATCCGGATTGAGCCGGCGTCGCAGAGCCCGCGGGATCGCACATGTTCATCCGACAGGGCAGGAGCGGATTGCTCGGGCAGAGGCCGGCGATGCAGCGCTGGGGCATCGAAGGCGGCGCGAGTCCGTCCGTGCCTCCGCTCGCGTCGCCGGTGTTCCACTCGCAGCGGTTGAATCGGAACTCCACGTCGAAGTCACCGGCGCCACCGCAGGTGGAACCGCCGTCGACGCCCGTGAGGACGAGCTGAAAGCTCATGCGCTTGTCGACGCTGCACTCGTAGTACCCGACGCGATCCCAGGTCACGATCACGCGACGCGTCGCCGGATCGAGGTGCCACCAGACGCCGTTCTCGCTCGGGTTCTGGCAATCCCCCGCGTAGCCGGTGCCGCCGTCGGGCTCTGCGCACGCGGTGCCGCGAATGTCCACGTCGGCCCAGAACGGCGCGATCATCGGCTGATTCGCGACCGGAAACGCCGCGGGCGTGTACGTCGGGACGGCGCCGCTGAACGTGATGTTGCCGTTCGTGTTGACGTACATCTGGGTGTGAGTGCGATCGAAGAACTGGAGACCGCTCGGGAAGATCGAGCTCAGATCGATCACGCGCGACGAGCCGTCGTCGTTTCGACCGAGGCACGCCGTGCCGTAGTCCGCCGTGCCACCGAAGCCGTCGAGGAGCGGCACCTGAGCGCGCGCTGCCTCCGGGAAACCACCCAGGGCGATCGCGCCAACGCACGCGACCGCGAGAAGCCGAAGAAAAGCCCTCACACAAACCTCCACGCCCCGCGCCACCTCACCGGGCGTGCCGAGGCTAGCAGGCGCGCGCCGCGTGTACGAAGCGTGCGCTCACGCGTCGAGCGTGACGCGCGTTCGCGACGCGCCGAGCGACGCCCGAGCGCCCGCTCGGATGGAATCCGCGCGACGTGTTCGGGGCGTTGCCCACGACCCCAGGAACGGGCTTCTCTCAGCTTTTCCGAGGGTCTGTCGCCAGACCCTCCCCCATGTGGCATGAAGCCCCGTGGGGCCCCCACCCACGAGCCTTCGCTCCCTTCAGTCGCTGCGCGCCGTCCAGTAGGGCGGCTTGCGAAATCGGCCGAGCTTCTACTCAGTGCGATCCGAGGACCTGCGCCTCGACCTCGTGCTTCGTCGCTTCGATCGCTCCCGAGGCGATCGTCTCGAGGGCGGCGAAGCCCGCGTCGGTGGCCGCTCCCGGCGTTGCGCCGTGGTGCGCGTTCGCGAGCCCCTTGGCCACACCCACCTCGGTGGCGACCGCGATCGCAGCGGCCGTCGCGGCGACGTCGGCGCGGCGCTCGGCCTGCTCCGCCGCCTCCACCGTCCCGAGCTCCGCCGCCGCATCCGAGGCTGCGTCGTTCGCTTCACCGTAGAACGCCGCGACCTCGAGCGCCTCGCGCCCCGCGGTCGCTACCGTGCTCGAGCCGCCTGCGCCGAACCATCCGATGAAGAAGCCCGCCGCGACCAAGATGTACTTCCCGGTCGCGGCGTCGCTCGCGCGCTCGGCGTTCGCGGCCTCGGTGTGCTCACGGATCGCCTGCTCCACGATGCCGCCCGCGCCCCAGCGCTGCTGCACCTCCGCGGCCGCCCAGGGCATCTCGCGGCTCGGGCTCGCGCTCAGCGCGGCGTGCCCTTCGCCCCGCGCCACGTCGGTCGCGCGTTCGCGCACCGCGTCGGCCAGCGTTCGCATCGCCCGCGCGAGCGGCAGCCGGAGCTGCTCCGCGTCGGCGCCTCTCGCGAGCAGGCCCGCGAGCTCCACCGCCTGATCCTCCGCGCCGACGAGCCGCAGCGTCTCGAGCAGCTCCTCACCCCGAGGGCCCTGCAGACGCGCGAGCTGCTCCGCGTGCTCGGGTCCCATCCCGACCGCGGCGCGCTCGAGCCGCGCCGCCGCCTGGTCGAGCCGTCGCGCGCCCTGCTCGTGCACGCGCCGCTGGAAGGGCAACGCGATGTTCGACTTCAGCGCATCGATCGCACGATCCGCCGCTTCTCCCGTGACACCCGCGTTCGCGAGGGCGGCGCGCAGCTCGGACTCGCTCACGCGGCTCAGCTCGCGCATGCGCGCGTCCGAGCCGCCGCGCACCAGCGCCCCCGCGAAGGCCGACGGATCGCCGGTGCGGCGCATCGTCTGCGCGGCGACCCGAACGTCGCGCGCGATCGACCCGCCTTCGCTCGCCCCGCGCCGCTCCGCCACCGCGCCGATCGCGCGCTCGCGCCGCGCCGACTGGATCGTCGTGGCGAGCGTCCCGCGGAGCGCGTCGAGTCGATCGATCGCGGCGCCCGCCCGCCCCTCGCGCGTGAGCTCCGCGAGCACCTCCGAGCTCTCGTTCAAGAGCGCCTCGGCCGCCTCCAGCGATCCGCGGCCGCGCTGCAGATCGCCGATCGCGGTGCCCATCTGAGACGTCATGCGGCTCGCGCGGATCTCCGCGTCCGAGATCGCCAGTTCCACGCGCGCCGAAGACGCGCTGCCCACTCGCAACGGTTGGTTCATGGTTTCCTCCACCGCGCGGGTCTTCCGGCGGCGGAGTGGGCTCGACCGCGGACGAGCCGAGTTGCGCGAGGGGCGTGATCGAGCGGCTCGGGGAGCTGGTCGAGATTCCACCGCCCACGCGTCCGCTCACCGCCGAGCGGTTCGGCGTCCGCCATCCACCCAACGTGCGCCGAACGGACGGACGACCTCGACGATCGATGCTTGTGCATCCTGCGATCGCCGCGTACGCCGACGCGCGCATGACGATGGACGACTTCGATCCCACACCGACGATCGCCGCTCAGCTCGAGCTCCCCGCGCGGGGCGTGGCCGCGGTGGTGAAGCTGCTGGAGGAGGGCGCGACGGTGCCCTTCATCGCGCGTTACCGAAAGGAAGCGACGGGTGGGCTCGACGAGGTCGCGATCCGCGCGATCCAAGAGGCGCGCACCTACCTCGTGGAGCTCGAGACGCGTCGGCGGGCGATCCTCGCGGAGATCGAGAAACAAGGCGCGCTCACGCCGGAGCTCACGCGAAAGATCCGTGCCGCGACCACCAAGCAGGTCCTCGAAGATCTCTACCTTCCGTTCAAGCCGAAGCGCCGCACGCGCGCGACCATGGCGCGCGAGCGAGGCCTCGAGCCGCTCGCGCAGCGCATCCTGGCGCAGCCGGACCAGGGCGATCCTTTCGCGGACGCGCGGCGCTTCGTGCGCACCGACGGTCCCGAGGAGCGGCGCGTGGAGGACGTCGACGTCGCGCTCGCGGGCGCGCGCGACATCGTGGCGGAGCGGGTGGCGGAGAACGCCGAGGTGCGCGCGCTGGTGCGCGAGACGTACGCGCGCGAGGCGGTGATGCACACGCGCGCGATCGCCGCGAAGACGAAGGAGCGCACGAAGTACGAGCAGTACTACGACCACCACGAGCCGCTCGCGCGCATGCCCTCGCATCGTTTCCTCGCGATCGCGCGCGGCAAGGCCGAGGGCGTGCTGCGCGTGAGCACCGAGATCGACGAGGCGCGTCTGCTCCCGCAGATCGAGCAGACGGTGGGTCTGCGGCGTCGCTCGCCCTACGCGCGGCTCTATGCGGAGGCGATCGCGGACTCGCTCTCGCGTCTGCTCGGGCCGAGCGTGGAGAACGACGTGATCGCCCGTGCGGAGGAGCGCGCGCACCGTGAAGCGGTGGAGGTGTTCGCGAAGAACCTCGAAGCCTTGCTGCTCGCGGCGCCGCTCGGTGGAAAGCCCGTGCTCGGGGTGGACCCGGGCTTTCGGACCGGCTGCAAATGCGCGGTGGTCGACGAGACGGGGCGCTTCGTCGAGAACGCGACGATCTACCTAGGGCAAGGCGCGGCGAAGGAAGAGGAGGCCGCGCGGGTGCTGCGCGCGCTGGTGAAGAAGCATCGACCGGGCGCGATCGCGGTGGGCAACGGCACGGGAGGTCGGGAGGCGGAGGCGTTCGTGCGCGCGACGCTCGACGACGCGGTGGTGGTGTCGGTGAACGAAGCGGGCGCGAGCGTGTACAGCGCGAGCGACGTCGCGCGCGAGGAGTTCCCGGACCTGGACCTGACGGTGCGCGGGGCGATCTCGATCGCGCGGCGGCTGCAGGACCCGCTGGCGGAGCTCGTGAAGATCGAGCCGGAGTCGATCGGCGTGGGGCAGTACCAGCACGACGTTCAGGCCACGCTCTTGAAGCAGAAGCTCGGCGAGGTGGTGGAGAGCTGCGTGAACCGCGTGGGCGTCGAGCTGAACACCGCGAGCGCGAGCCTGCTCTCGTACGTGGCAGGGCTCGGGCCGACGCGCGCGAAGAAGATCGTGGAGCACCGACGCAGCGAGGGGCGCTTCGAGAGCCGCGCCGCGCTGAAGAAGGTGTCGGGGATCGGGCCGCGGACCTTCGAGCAGTGCGCGGGGTTCTTGCGGGTTCGAGACGGTGCGCATCCGCTCGACGGTTCTGCGGTTCATCCAGAGCGGTATGCGCTGGTGGAGAAGATCGCGCGCGACATGAAAGTCGCGTTGAAGGACCTCGTCGGTCACGCGGATCGGGCGCGGCAGATCGACGTGCGGAAGTGGGTGGGGGAGGGCGTGGGCGAGCCGACGCTGCGCGACATCGTGGCGGAGCTGGAGAAGCCGGGCCGCGACCCACGCGCGAGCTTCGAGCCGCCGAAGTTCCGCGACGACGTGCGCGAGCTCGAGGACCTGAAGGTCGGCATGGTGCTCGAAGGCGTGGTCACGAACGTGACGACCTTCGGCGCGTTCGTGGACCTCGGGGTGCACCAGGACGGGCTGGTGCACGTGTCGAAGCTGGCGGACCGGTTCGTCCGCGATCCGAACGAGGTCGTTCGTCCCGGGGATCGGATCACGGTGAAGGTGTTGGAGGTGGATCTCGCGCGGCGAAGGATCTCGCTCAGCGCGCGCTCGGCGGATCGGTGAGCTCGCCGCCGGACGAGTGCTTTGGGTTCAAAGCCAGCCGAGCTTCATGCGGACGTCCTCCCGCCAGGGCGTGACGTGTGCGTCGGCTTCGAGCCTCGCGCGCACGCGTGGATCGGTGCGGGCCGGGAGGTTCGCGTTCGTGAGCGCGGGGTGCTCGAGCGCGTCGCCCACCGCCCAGAGGACGAGGTCGGGCTCGCCCGATCGCGTCGCGAGCGCATCGGCGGCGGCGCGAAGGTCGGCGCGAGCGCGGAGCTGCGCGAGGAGCGTGGGCTCGGCGCGGAGCTCCGCGATCCACGCGGAAGCCGACACCACGCGGCGACGGGCTTCCCAGCGGGCGCCGAGCGTCGCGTCTTCGCGTGCCGCGCGGAGGACCCCCTCCATCAGGAGCGCGTGGGCTTCGAGCGTCAGCCCGAAGAGGCCCGGTGCGCTCGCGGCGCGAAGGGACACCACCGCGCGGGCGGCGTCGTTCGGATCGGAGGTGACGGTCGCGAGGCGGAGCATCGCGTCCGCGAAGAGCAGGTGTGCGGCGGCCACCGTCGCGGCATCGCCACGCGCCTCCGTCTCCGAGAGCACGGCCTGCGCGTGCGCCACGCGGGTGTCGATCTCGCGCCGCGTGCGCTCGTCGTCGTCGCCGCGCGCGTAGGCTTCGTAGCGCTGTCGCGCCTCCGCGTCCGCGAAGTCGATCTCACGCAGGCGCGCGTAGACCCGCATCTCGGCGTCGCGCTCCTCGAAGCGTCGCGCGCGATCGCGCTCGGCGTCGTGCGCGCCCGACATCGTCGGCGCCAACACCGCGGCTTGGCGCCAGAGCTCGGTGGCGCGGCGGTGCGAGGGATCGCGTCGCAGCTCGTCGAGCACCCGGGCCCGTTCGGGGCCGTCCAGCATCGCGTCCGCCAGCATCTCCGTGCTGGCCGCGTCGAGCCGAAGCACACCCGTGCGCACGCGTCGCTCGACCACCCGGACGAAGCTGCGGTGTTGATGGACCGAGGCGAGGTTCGAGACCACGATCGCGCTGTCCGGCTCACGTCGCGCGCTCTGCTCCAGCAGCTCCACCGCGCGGTCGAGCGCGCCAGTCTCCCCCGTCACGCCGTGCACGCGCGCCCAGGCGAGCGCCGCGTTGTTCGACGCCGCGCCGTTGGTATCGGCGTCCGCCTCGTAGCCGCGCGCCACCTCTCGAAATCCGTTCGCGGCCTCGTCCCAGCGGCGCGCCTCGAGCGCTCGCTCCGCGCGCACGTTCTGGAGCTGGAGCCGCACGTACGAGAGCTCGGACGGCGCGCGGCTGAGCCAGAGCTCTTCGTCGTCGAGGTTCGTCGCGAGCTGGGCGAGCACGATCGCCGCCTGCCCCTTCACCGACTCGTCGCCGTCCGCGTACGCGCGCTCGGCGTTCGTGCGCGAGGGCCCGGAGAGCGAGAGCTCGCGGTAGACCTCCGCGACGTGCAGCCGCAGCGCGGGCGACTCGGTCGCCACCGCCTCGAGCTCCGCGTCACCCTCCGCACGTCGACCGAGGCGGTGGTAGACCTGCCCGAGGCCCACGTGGAACTCGGGCGCGCCCTCCGCCTCTTGGCGAATCGCGAGGAACACCCGCTCGGCCTCCTGCAGCAACGCCGCCCGCTCTTCTCCGTCGCGCGCTTCGGCGCGTTGGAGCTGCAGCGTCCCGAGCGCGAGCGAAGCGGGCACGACGTCGGAGAACTGTTCGAGCTGATCGCGCATCGCGGTCAAACGTGGATTGTTCGCGAGCTGCTCGCGCGCATACTCTTGAAAGAGCTGCAACATCTCGGCTTCGTCGTGCACGCCTCTCAAACGCGCGTTGAGCGCGGAGTCGCTGCCGTTCTCGGCCTTCGTCGCGAGGTCCGAGTAGATCTCCTCGGCGAGCGCGTCGTGGTACTGGATCGCGGTCTGGTAGCGACCGAGCCGATCGCGGACGTGGCGGTCGAGCAACCGCGCCGCTTCGTCGAGCTCTCCGAGATCGCGCAGCAGCGATGCGTACGAGACCAGCGCGTCCGGTACGAGCCAGCCGGGCTGGACCTCCCCGAAGACCGCGCGGGCTTCCTCGAGCCGACCCTCGAAGCGAAGATGATCTGCGAGCGCGGCGGCGAGCACGCGGTCGTTCGGGGCTCGAGCCAGCGCTGCACGAAGCGCCTCCACGTCGTCCGACGCCAGCGCCTCCATGCGGGTCGCGTCGGTGCAGCGCAGCCGTGCCGCTTCGAGCTTCGCCTCGAGGGCTGCGCGTCGATCGCCGGCGTGCATCCGCAACCACGTGTGGATCGGCAGGTCGATCGCGCACCACGTCGCGTCGTCGTCGAGCGCTTCGACTTGGGTCACCAGCTCACCGATTCGATCGGCCACTCCCGGCGCGCTCAGATGATCGGCATAGCGCTGGAGCGCAGCGAGCGGCCACTCCTCGCGGAGCCGATCGGCCACCGCGAGGGTGGCGTCGATCGACAGACGCTGTGCCTCGAGATCGCTCGGCGCCACCCGCGCCACCGCCGCCGCGAGCCGTGCGCTCGCTTCCGCTGCCTCGAGGCTTTCGGCGCCGACCTGTCCACGCCACCGCTCGAGCGCTTCCTTCACGCGCGGGGTGACGGTCTCGCGCCCCGCGGGGAGCGACTGCAGCCGCAGCACCACGCGCTCCGCCTCGTCGACGCGCCGCGCGGTCATCGGCTCGCTCACGCCCGCGATCGTCGCGTCGATCACCGCGAGCGCCGCGGGCGTCACCGCGCCGGGCGCGTCGTAGCCGTACTCTTCGAGGATCGCGTCGTAGCGCGCGAGCCGTGCCGGGCCCTCCAGCGCCTCCGCCTCGGCGATCGCTTCGGCCGCGCGCCGTCCGGGGGAGCTCCACCACGCGTGCGCGAAGAACCCCGTCAGACCGAGCACGGCGGCCACGAGCACACCCACCTGAGCGAGCCGTGCGAAGGGCGAGAGACGCACCTTCGCATAGAAGGTGTACTTGCTGTCGCCGTGATTGAAGACGCGGTACGCGGCGATCGGAAAGACCGGCATGAAGGCCACGACCGCGCAGAGGGTCGAGACGTAGGTTCCGTCCTCCCACCGATCGCGCGCGCCGTGGAGCATCGTGCCGATGGAGTTGAACGTGAACATCGAGGGCGCGCCTTCGAGCGGTCGCAAGCCGTCGAGCGCCGCGTCGACGAGCTTCCGGAGCGCGGGCGCCTCCGTCTTCAGCTTCTTCAGGAGCGCGTCGCCCTCGCGAAACCGCTGCTCGCGGTGATGCGCGCGCGCGGCGAGCAACGTGCGGTATCCCGCGGGATCGGCCTCCGACGCGTCGAGCTCGTTGCGCGCGGCCTCGGACCGAGCCCAGCGTCGCGCGATGCGGCGCGCTTCGCTGGCGCCGAGTCGATCGCCGCTCGTGTCGAGGAGGGTCGCGAGCTCCACCGCGACCATCGCGACGTTCTCCACGATCCCATCGTGCGCGGCGAGCTCGGGTGAGCGCTCCAGCTCGCTGGCGACCTCGTCCCGAAAGCGACGCCACGCGGCGTCGAGGCGCGCGGGGTCGACGGGCCCGGAAGAGGCTCCCGCAGACGGAGCCCCCGCAGACGGAGCCCCCGCAGACGGTGATCCCATGGATGGGGCGAGAGGGGCGAGGGCGTCGAGCTCGTGGCCGAGAGCTTGGAGCGCGATCATGAGGGGCGGCGGCGAGTCCATGCGGAACTCTACCCGGAACAATCGCGGAATCGACGCCGTGATCTGGTCGAGAAACGACCATCTTCACGAGAACGTTGCCGATCGTGCTCATCCGTCTCACCCGTTTGGGTGATGCGGGGGGCGTCGTTCACTTCCCGTTCTCTTCCGCGGTCTTCGCCCCGTGCGACGACCCGACGAGGCGCGCCCCGGTGCTCCGGCCCTCGGTCCGCGCCCGCTCGTCGGTGCCCGGACGACGCGCGCCACTCGGGGGCTTCGGTCGAGCGTCAGCGCAGCCAACCCACGAGCCGCGCCGCCAGATGCTCCACCACCGCGCGCACCGCGGGGTTCGAGCGGCTCTCTTCGTGGCTCACCACGTAGACCTCGCGTCCGACCTCGACCTCTTCGAGCGCCTCGAGCCCACGCAGCATCGTGGCCGGCACGAGCGCGAGGCCTGCGCCGGCGCGGGCGGCCACCAGCTGCGAGCGCGCGGAGCTCGTGCGCAGGCCGACGCGCGCTTTCGGAAGACGTCGCGCGAGCCACGCGCCCTCCGGAGGTGCGCCCTCGTCCACGTACGTGAGCACGACGTGGCCCTCGCCTTCACCGAGGGCTCGTCCGTGCACGTCGAGGTACTCGGGGGTCGCCGCGAGCGCGTAGCGGATCACGCCGACTCGCCGCGCGAGCAAGCGCTGATGCTCCGGGCGCGCGACCCGCACCGCGACGTCGGCCTCGCCGCGCTCCAGGCTCACGATGCCGGCCTCCTCGCGAAGCACGAGCTCGAGCTCCGCGTGTCGCGCGAGCAGCTCGCCGAGCAGCGGCGCGATCGTCTCCTGCGCCATCGTCGGGGGCGCGCTCACCACCACGCGCCCCGCGATGCGATCGAGCGATCCCTTGGCGACCCGTTCGAGCCCGCGGATCTCGGACTCCACGCGCTCGGCGCGCTCGATCACCGCGCGGCCCGCGTCCGTGGGCTGCAGGCCACGTGCGGTGCGTTCGAAGAGCTTCACTCCGAGGCTGCTCTCGATCGCGTCGAGGCGACGGCTGATCGTCGCCGCGTTCACGCCGAGGGTGCGCGCCGCGCCCCCGACCGAGCCCGTGCGCGCGGAGGCGAGGAGCACGCGGATCAGATCCCAATCGAGCGTGTCGATCACGGACGCACCTTGCCAGCGTGGACGTGCTCGCCGCCAGCGCCCGTCGTGATCGGACGGCGCTTCGCGCCCGTCGTGATCGGACGGCGCTTCGCGCCCGTCTCGGATCGCGGCGGTCGTTCAACCACACGATCTCGCGCTGCCCGATCGTTTCGCGGAATCGTGTCGACGATTCCACTTCGATTCCTGCAAGGGCGCCTTGCGCGCATGCGGGCTGCCGCGACGCACGCGCGTTCGCCATGTTGCTCCCACGCGTCGCGCGACGGCGCGGACCTCACTCGGCGCGGACCGCGGGAACCCTTCGGGTCTCGACGGTCGAACGCGCCCGAAAGGCGCCCCAATGGATCAGGATCTCGCATTCGCTGGCGTTCCGCGCGCGTCCTCGGACCCTCGCCCACACCGCCCCGACGCGCTCGACCTCGCGGTGTCCCGCCCTGCGCCGGACGAGGGCCCGGAGCCGGGCCGCGCGCTCAGCGTCCACGCGCTCGACGGCTACGAGCTCGGCGCGCGCTTCTTCGAGGCCTCGTCGCCGCGCCTTCGCGTGCTGATCGCGGGCGGCACCGGGATCCCTTCGCGCTTCTACCGACACTTCGCGGCTTGGCTCGCGGAGCGCGGCGCGTCGACGCTCACCTTCGACTACCGCGGCATCGGCACCTCGCGGCGCGGCTCGCTGCGCGGCGCTCCGCACGGCTACCTCGACTGGGCGACCTCGGATCTTCCGGGCGCGCTCGCGGCGTTGGAGTCGCTCGCGCCGAACGTACCGACCGTGATCGTCGGCCACAGCTTCGGCGGGCAGGCGCTCGGGCTCACCGACGCCGCGAAGCGCGCGGACGCGATCGCGATGATCGCGTCGCAGTCGGGCTACTGGAAGAACTGGAGCGGCGCCAAGCGCTGGCGGCTCGGGCTCCTCTGGCACGTGACGGCGCCGCTCGTGACCTCGACCCTCGGCTACGTGCCCGGATCCCTAGGTGTGGGCGAGGATCTGCCCGCCGAGGTGATGAACGATTGGGCGCGCTGGTGTCGCACGCCCGGCTACTACACGTCGCACGTGACCGGCTCCGCGGAGCGACTCGCGAGCTTGGCGATGCCGCGTCTCGTGGTCGGTTTCGACGACGACGGGTACGCGCCGAAGGCCGCGGTGGACGAGCTCGCGAGCTGGCAGAACGCCGAGGGCCTCGATCGGGTGCAGCTCGCGCCCGACGATCTCGCGCGCACGCGCATCGGACACTTCGGCTTCTTCCGACCGGACGTGACGCGCGGCTGGTCGTGGTTGCTCGGTTGGATCGACGACGCGCTCGCGGCGCGGTGATGGACGTGACGCGAGCGCGCGACGACTCGGGTCGATCGCGCGAGTCCTTTGCGGGATGACCGCGCGCTCGCGCGAGGCTCGTGCTCGACGTGTGCTCGCACGAGGCTCGCGTTCGGCACGCGCTGGAGCGGCGCGTCGGGTGCGCGTGAGCGTCGTCGAGCGCCCCGCTTGACCGAACCCCGCGCGCACGTAGCTTTGGCGACCGGCCATCCGGCCGCCCGAGCACCATGTCCAGAGAACCCCGCGACCTCGATCCTCTCAACGCCCACCTCGACCGCGCGTGGGATCTCGTCGCGGAGGGTGACTTCGAAGGCGCGTTCGCGGCGGCGCAGAAGTCGCTCGAGATCGACGAGGCCTCGCCCGAAGCGCACAACCTGATGGGCTACGTGCTCGCCGCCAACGGCCAGCTCGGCGACGCGCTCGAGCACTACCGCGAGGCGATCGAGCTCGACGGGAGCTTCTTCGAGGCGATGCTCAACGCGTCCGAGGCGTTCCTCCAGCTCGGGCAGCTCCAAGAGGCGCTCGCGATGGCGAGCGACGCGCAAGACGTCGCGCACACCGACGACGAGAAGGCCGACGCGCTGCTCTTGCAGATCGACGCGCTGCTCGCGGCGGGACGTCGCGAGGAGGCGGAGGCGCTGGTGCCCGATCTGCCGCGTGGTCCCTTCGAGAACCAACACCTCGAGTTCCTCGTCGGCCGCGCGCTCTACGAGACGGGCGACGTCGAGGGCGCGTCGATGCGCATCGAACAAGCCGCGCTGACCGGTAGCACCGACCCCGAGGTCTTCTACTACCTCGGCCTCGTGCGCGAGAACCGCGGCGACGTGCGCGGCGCGACGGCGGCGTTCCTTCAGTCGCGCGATCTCGAGCTCGATCTCCCACGCGCGCCGTGGTCGGAGCCCTTCGCGCGCTTCGAGCGGCGGGTGGCGGCCGCGCTGCGTGCGCTCCCGGAGCCGCTCGCGCACGCGCTCGACGGCGCGCTCGTGGTGGTCGACGATCTCCCGGGCGCGGAGGTCGTGAGCGAAGGCGTCGATCCGCGCGCCACGGTGTTGCTCGACGATCTCCCGCTCTCGGACGGAACCACGCTGCGGCGTTGCTTCGTTTCGAGTGAGCGAGCGTTCGCGCGGTGTCCTCGCTGCCAGCGCGGAGTCGCTCGGCGCGCGATGCCTCGCTTCGCGTGCGGAGTCGCTCTGCGCGCGATGCCTCGCTTCGCGTGCGGAGTCGCTCTGCGAGGAGTCCTTCGCGGCGTCCGTCGCGCTCTTCACGGAGTCGCTCCGCGTTCGCGCGGAGCCCGGAACGCGAATCGCGTGTGGCTCCGAGATCGGGCACCGTTCGTGGCATGCCCACGCTCACCGAACGACTCGCGGCTCTCGAGGACGGCGACCGAAACGCCCTGCACGCGATCCTGCACGGGCTCGGCCACGTCAGCGTGCCGCACCTCTCGCTCGCTGCGGTGTCGCTCATGGCGAAGCGCCCGCTCACGGCGATGCGCACGCTCGCGTGGATCACCACGCACGTCGCGGAGCCCACGGATCGCATGCTGCGCGACGAGTGGCTGAAGGTGCACAACAACGCGTGCTACCTCGCCAACTTCCACGGCGAGCCGGACGAGCGACGCGCGATCGTCGCGCGTGCCCTCCGCGTCGCGCCCGCGAACCCGCCGATCTTCCACAACGCGGCCTGTGTGCTGTGCAAGCTCGGCGACCTCGACGCCGCGCTCGACGCGATCCGTCGTGGGGTCGCGAGCGGCTACGACGACGTGACGATCGCGTCGATCCGTGAGGACGACGATCTCGCGCCGATCCGTGGCGAAGCCTTCGACGCGATCCTCGCCCGCGCCGACGCGCTCGCGCTGCCCGCGTGGGCCGAGGGATACACGGCAGCGGCGTTCTCGCAGTTCCGCGAGTCGGTGCGCACGATCCTGCCCGACCCCGATCTGTCGACCTTCGAGGACGGTTTCATCGCGTGGGTCGATCCGGACTCCGGCTTCGAGCGCGTGTTCGAGCTGCGCGAGCTGGCGGCGGAGTGTCGTGGTGTCTCCGCGATCGAGTGCACCGAGATCGTGCACCGACACTTCCACGCGCTCTTCCACCATTGAGCGCACGGGAATCGTTCGACTCCGCGCGCCCGCACGGTCCGATGGTCTCGCGGAGTCGTTCGCCTTCGCGGACGTTCGTGTCCGCTTCGTCGGAGATCGTGGTGTTCGAGGGTGCTCACGCCGCGTGGGCGACCGGCTCCGCGAGCAAGCCCCGCAGCAAGACCACGATGCCGATCGCGGACGAGACGCCGCCCAGCGAGAGGAACGCCGAGGGCCCGCCGAGCTCGGCGACCATCGGATGGCTGACGAGCGGTGACGCGAATTGCCCGAAGAACACGCCCATCACGACCACGCCGATCGCGGTCGCGCGGTGCGCGGGTGCGGCGAGGCGCACCGTCCACTGGCTGAGGTTCGGCATCATCAGGCCCATGCCGACGCCGGCCACCGCGATCGCGACGAGCACGCCCGCGTAGCTCGACACGAGGCCCACACCCGCGAGCCCGAGGCCCATCGCGAAGAAGGTCGCGCCCAGCAGCACGAAGCTCCCGTAGCGCACCACGAGCTTGCCGAAGACGAGGCTCACGAGCCCGCCCGTCAACGTGCCGACCGCGATGGCGACGCCGGCCGCGCTGCCGCCGAGGTGGAGCCGGCGCTCGAGGTCGAAGGGGACCTGCACCGGGATCGTGTAGAAGACGATCATCGCCGCGAAGGCCGCGAAGCCGAGGCCGAAGATCGCGAGCCACGGGGTCTCGCCGTCGAGGTGGGAGGTCGTGGCGCTCGCGACCGCCGTCGGACGCGGGAGCACGAGGGCGAGCAAGGTCACCGGGACCGCGGCGAGGTACACGACGTACGGGCCACGCCACGACCAGTCCGCGAGCGCGCCGCCCGCGAGCAGGAAGAGCACGCCTCCGAACGACATGAACGACGCCTGCATGCCGAGGAAGCGGCCGCGCTCGAGGCCGTCGAAGTAGTCGGCGATGAGCGCGGTCGCGCTCGTCATCACCGCCGCGACGGAGACCCCGAGCAGCGCGCGGCTCACGAGCAACGCGTGCAGGTCGTCGAGGTAGAGCCCGGCGCTTCCGGTGAGCGCGTAGACCGCCGCGCCGACCGCCAGCACGCGACGCCGATCGACCCGGTCGACGACGCGCCCGAGCGGGATCGCGAGCAGCGCGATCGCGAGCCCCGGCAGCGTGAGCAGGAGCCCGACCAGCGTCGGATCCGCGCCGTCGAAGTGGCGCTGCATCGAAGGCAACGCGGGCGCGATCGTGGCGCTCGACATCACGGTCAGGCTCGACGCCGCGAGGAGGGTCAGCCGGCCGGTACACGAGAGCATGGCTCTCGGTCGACCGAGCGGTGTTCTCGTTACGGATTCTCCGCCTCCCGCGAGGGGCGGTCCCACGGGGCGTGAAGCTCCGATGGGGCGTCTCCTTCAAACGTCGAGGTCGAGGCGTACGACGGTGCGGGTCGGATCGACCGGATTCGGCACCCGCTGAATGGTGACGCGCTCGGTCTCGGAGCGGCCGAGGGTGTCGCCGGTCGGCAGGCGCATCTCGGGCTGCGTGTAGAACCAACGCCCGACGCCGAAGAGGAAATCGAGGGCGCCGCGGCCGTTCACCGAGGCCGTCACGTAGACGTCCTCACTGCCGTGGCGCTCGAGCCCGTGGGTGAGGAACGACATGCGGTCCTCGCTCTCGCGCGCGGACGTGATGTCGACCGCGACCTCGAAGGGCAGCTCGCCGCTCTCTGCCGCGAGCTTCGCGAAGTCGATCACGAGACCGGGGCGGTGGAAGATCACGCCCGGCGCGAGGGATGCGGAGGGCGCGCCCGTGGCTTCGAGGATGGCGGCCACGATCCCCAGCATCACGCGGTCGCGCTGCTGAGTGTCGCCAGCGAGGCTGCGGCCGGTGACGAGCAGGTGCGCGCGCGAATCGCGGATGAGCGCGGGGTCGATCGCGAGCGGACCGAACGCCGGCTCGGCGGCCGCGGGGTGCGGCGCCGGCATCAGGCCGAGGTGCACGTCGCCTCCGCCTTCGACGTCGAACGACGTCACGTCGCCGGTGCCGACGACGCGGAGCGAGACGCCGTAGCGTGCCGCCGCGGTGGCGATCGCGACGGCGTCGGGCGGTTGGGGGTGGGTGAGCAGGACGGCGGCGAGGTCGATCATGATCGAACGCGTGCGTACCACGACGAGCGAATGTCGCGCGACGCGCTTCTGCTTCGTGGTCGCACTTCGACCTGGTGGTACCGCTTCGTGGTCGCACCGTCGTGTGGTCGCACGACGACCTGGTCGCACTGCTACGCTCCGCGCGTGTTCGTGCGACGCGAGCCTTCCGCAGCGCTGCGGCCCTTCGTCACGACGATGTGGGCCCAGCGGGTACCGACGCCGAGCGCTGCGCACCCGGGTGAGCTCCTCGATCCTCGAGGCGCGCTCGAGCACGTGCTGCCGACCGGCGCCGTGCACGTCGTGTTTCGGCTCGGCGGCTCACCGCTGCGCGTGCTGGACGCGCGCGGCCGGGAGACCCGCGTCGTCGGAGCGGTCGTCGGAGGACCGCGCGCGAGCGCGTACGTCAAGGACGTCTCCGGCGCGGAAGATCTCGTCGGCGTGCAGCTCCGTGTCGGGGCAGCGGCGTTGATCTCTCCTGGCGCCGCGCACGCGCTCGCCGACGCGCACACGCCGCTCGAGGCGCTCTGGGGCCCCGATGCGGAGCGGCTGCGCGCACAGCTCGCGGAAGAGCCGTCGCTCGTGCGGCGCCTCGATCGTCTGGAGGCGGCGCTGCTCAGCCGTGCGCGCCACGTCACACTCCGACCGGAGCTCGCGCACGCCATCGCGCTTCTCGCGCGTGGTCGATCGCTCGCGGACGCGTGCCATGCGGCGAACCTGCACGAGCGCCGCTTTCGCGACGTGTTCACGGACGCGGTCGGGCTCCCGCCGAAGACCTTCGCGCGCGTGGCACGCCTCGGTCGAGCGCTCGGTGCGTTGATGGATCCGACCCCGAGCCTCGCGACGATCGCGATCGAAGCGGGCTTCGCGGATCAAGCGCATCTCCAACGCGAGATGAAGGCGATCACGGGCCTGACCCCGGCGGTCTACCGCAGCCGGCGACCGCGTCATCCGCACCACGTGCGTGCGTGACGCGGTCGACGCTCCGACACCGACGAAGCCTGGACGATCGCCGATTCGTTCAAGACGCGGCCGCGAGACCACGCCATCGTGCGGTCGACCACGAAAGGAAGGAACCATGTCCGTGCACGAGCTCTTCGCCTACCTCCGCGTCCGCAACGCCGGCGCCGCGATCGACTTCTACACGCGCGCCTTCGGGGCGACGGAGAAGTTCCGCCTCACCGAGCCCGGAGGTCGCATCGGCCACGTCGAGCTGCTCTTCGGCGCGCACACCGTCATGCTCTCGGAGGAGTTCCCCGAATTCGGCCTCGTCGGACCCGAGACCCTCGGCGGCACGGCGGCGTCGCTTCACCTGCACGTCGACGACTGCGACGCCTGGATCGAACGTGCGGTCGCGGCGGGCGCGACGCTCGTGCGCGGTCCGAGCGATCAGTTCTACGGCGAGCGCGGCGGGACGGTGCGCGATCCCTTCGGGCACGAATGGATGATCGGCCACGAGATCGAGAAGGTGACTCCCGAGGAGATGCAGCGTCGATACGACGCGATGATGAAAGGCTGAGCGCCCGCCTCCGCCGCTCAGCGCGTCGCGAGCTTCGGCTCCGACACCCGATCGTGCACGAGGAAGATCCCGAGCAACACCGCCATCGCGGCGATGCCCGCCACGCCGAAGAACGGGCGCTGCCACTCGTTCGCGCCCCACGCGAGCTCCGCCGCGGGCACGACGAGCGCCAGCAAGGTGCCGCGGAAGAGCGCGACCACCACCACCGAGCGGCTGCGCGCGCGCAGGTAGGTGAGCACCGGCGAGGCGACGAGGCACCACACGAACACGCACGCGACGCCGACCAGCGGCTGTTCGGGGAAGTGCAGGCCACACGCGACGGGCGGCGCGAGCCAGGCCGCCTCCGCGAGACCGGAGAGCAGCGCGCGTCGCCAGAAGCCGCCGCGGATCTCGCGGAAGAGGAAGCCACGAAAGCCGAGCTCGCCCGCGAGCGCGACGAGCAGGTTGATCGTGAGCCCGGCGGGCAGTCCTTGGACGACGAGCCAGAACCAGAGCGGGCTCGGCGGCGGGGTCTCGCGTACGTGCCGATCGAACGCTTCGAGCTGATCGGGCGTGAGCAGCGCGCGCTTGTTCGCGACGTAGGTGGTCGCGTCGAGCACCGGCTCCGCGCCGAAGAAGAGCCACGCGAAGAGCACCCCGAGCGCGAGGAGCAGCACCGGCGCGAGCCAGGCGACGAGCCACCAACGACCGAAGCGCAGCTCGAGCCCGAGCGGCTCCATCACGGGCTGCTTGAGCACGGGACCCTGCACGAAGAGCGTCGCGAGCAGCACCGGCAAGAGGTGCACGATCGCGAGCGCGCGCGCCCAGGGCGTCGTCCACACGTCGAGGAAGAGCAACGTGACGGCGAGCCCGCCCCCGTGGGCGAGGCCGAAGAAGATGGCGAACATCTTGGGCCGCGTCATCGCGCGGGGCGGATAGCAGGAAGCACCACGGGTGACGAGCGCTCGCCGGCTCGCGGGCGTGGTCGGAGTCGTGCGCGTCGAACGCGGATCGCACCGCGTGGTCGGAGTCGAGCGCGTCGAGCGAGGATCGCACCGCGTGCTCTTCGTCGAGGTCGGCGCGGCCGAGATCGCGCGCCGAAGCGGGCGTGACGATGCTCAACGCGTCGGCGGTGCCACGATCGCGCGCCGCAGCTCCGCGAGCGGCGCGTCGTCGGCGAGCTCGAGATCGCGCGCTCCGAAGCTCACGCCGATCGACCGGAGCAGCGCGTCGGTGTCGGGGAACTCTTCTTGTGCGCCGTAGCGCTCGGCGAGCGGCAGCAGCACCGGCTCGCCGAGGAGTCGATCGCACTCCGCGAGCAGATCGCGTCCGTGCCACACCTCGCGGGTCGACCAGCGCGCGCGGCTCGCCGCGAGCACGCCGTCGAGCGTGTGCCCTCGACGCCGCAGCGCGAGATCCGCCTCCAGCGCCCACGCGGTGCCGGCCCAATACACGCGCCGAAACGCGCCCGTCCGCATCATGTCGCGCGCCTCGCGCCAGAGTGTGCGCCCCGAGCCGACCACGCGACCGCGCTCGAAGCCGCTCGCGATCGCAGCCCACGCGTCGTCCTCGGAGATCAAGCCCCCGCGCGCGCGGAGGATCTCTTGGAAGTACGTCGCGAGCCCCTCGCTGATCCAACGATCTTCTTCGTACATCCGCGGCATCGCGAGGTGGCTGAGCTCGTGGGTCGCGGTCCAGTCGCGCACGAGCGCCTCTTCCGGGATCTCGTCGTGCACGAGGAGCATCACGGACGGACCGCCGCCGCGTCGCACGAGCCCGAACGCGACGGGCCGCCACCCGGGACCCGAGGGAATCACCACGACGTGCAGGCGCTCCACCGGGAAGCCGTCGCCGAAGGTGTCGACTGCGCGGATCGCGGCGCGCAGCCAGCGCTCGATCCCGTCGCGCGTCACCGCGAGCGAGCCGTCGAAGATCGCGACCTCGACGTCGGTGCCGCTCTCCGAGAAGCGCAGCGGCTCCGCGCGCACGAACGCGAGGTTGCCCGGCACCGCGAGCGCGTCGGTCGAGAGCTCCGAGGGCTCGCGCGAGTCGTCGCGGGACTCGACCCCGTCGTCGCGCTCGTCGTCGAGCCAGGGCGCCGAGGCGTGCAGGCCGGGCGGGAGCTCGACGCGTACGCGCGCCGGAATCACGCCGGCAGGACGCCACAAGAGCAGACCCGGAGGCACCAGCGCTTCACCGCCGCGCCGCACGACGTCGCGCCCCCACGCCGCGCGCGCGAGGTCGATCTCCCAACGCGCACACTCGCCCGGCGCGAGCCGCGAGAGGTCGAGCACGTCTCCACGAAGCAGGGGCGCGCCGTCGTCGCTGCGTGCGTCGACGAGCAGCTCCGCGGCGGGCGCCGGCGCGATCAGACGATCGGGCGCAGGACCGTCGAAGCACGCCCGAACGTTCGCTCGGGTCAGCGACGCGTCGACCTTCAGCGTGTACGAGATCCCGACGAGCGTGGGCTCCGCGAGCTCGTCGGGAGGCGTGGACGCAGCTCCGCACGCCCCGAGCGCGAGGAGCCCGAGGAGCCACGAGGTCGGCGCGAGGAGGTGGGTGCGCATGCGCGGGCTTCGGAGAGTCGCACGACGCGCGACGGCGTTTCCTCCCTCCGAGTGCGTCTCCCGGTCGAGGCGAAATTCGAAACGGTTGCGAAGGTTTACGGCGTCGACGACTTCGCCGCGTCCGGTCGCTCCGATCCCCGCGCGATCCGAACCACCCGTTCGGCCGTAACGCGCACCGAGCGTCGGCGTAGACGACCCGCGCGCCCTCTCGGGCCCGATTCGTAAGACACTTGAACCCACGAACCGCGCTGACATACGCTCGCGCCGGATTCGTGAGAATCGACTTCCCTCGGGCGAACACCCGCGGGCGCATCGCTGGACTGACCTGCCTCGGTGATGCGGTGAGTGAACCGTACGTTTGGAGGTTTGGATATGAACTCGGCTCTCAAGCACACCCTCGTCGCCATGGCTACCGCTGCGCTCGGCTTCAGCGTCGGCTGCGGCGGCGGTTCGGAGGAGCCGGCGGCGGAAGAGACGTCGACCGGTGGTGAGGAAGCGACGGAGGCGTCGTGCGGCGGCGCGGCTGGCGGTGAGGCCGGCGGCGAGGCGTCGTGCGGCGGTGAGGCCGGCGGCGGCGAGGCCGGCGCGGGCGCGGAGAGCGCCGGCGAGGCGTCCTGCGGCGAAGGCTCCTGCGGCTGATCGAACCTCCGCTTTCTGGAACGAAGACGCCGCGACCGAGAGGCCGCGGCGTTTTCGTTTCCGTCCGCTTCTCCGAGGGTCTGTCGCCAGACTCCCGGGCGGCTTCCTCGCGCGGCGGTCGGCGCGGTGTCCCGTCGCAGTGAGCGCGCCGTGATCTCCATCCCGCCCGTCGCTCCGCGGGCGGGGCCGACGGGGTCCGCCCGACGCTGGCGCCCGTCGAGGCGGCGCTCGCGTATCCTGCGCCCCACCCATGAGCGCCGAGGTCCTCCTGCCGTCCCGGAGCGCCGATCCCGTCGAACGACGCGCGTTCACGCGGGTTCTGCTGCGAGGCTTCGTCCTCGCCGCGCTCTACGTCGTCTCGGGCCGCCTCGGGCTCGCGCTCGCGCACGAGCAAGACAACGCGACGCTCTTCTGGCCGCCGACCGGCGTCGCGCTCGCGTCGCTCGTCGTGTTCGGCGTGCGCTACTGGCCTGCGGTGCTCGTCGGCTCGGTGACCGTCAACCTGATGATCGGCACCGCGCCGCTCGTCGCGCTCGCGATGGGCACGGGCAACACGTCGGAGGCCGTCGTCGGCGCGCTCCTGCTCGCGCGCCTCGGCTTCGCGCCGAGCTTCGACACGCGTCGCCACGTGCTCGCGCTCTTCGGCGTGGCGCTCGTGGCCTCGACGATCAGCACGGCGCTCGGCGTGGGCGCGCTGCGGCTCTCCGACACCATCGACGACGCGATGGTCGGCTCGGTCGCGCTCACGTGGTGGCTCGGCAACGTCGGGGGCGCGATCGTGGTCACGCCGCTCGTGCTGCTCGCGACCTGTGAGCCGGGCGCCTGGCGCGCGCTCGTGGGCCGCGTCGACACGTGGGCGATCCTCGGCGCGACCTTCGCCACCGCGCTCGCTGCGTTCACCGGGCTCGGCGTCGGTCAGTGGGCGTTGCTCGTCGCGTTCCTGCCGTTCCCCTTCCTCGTCTGGGCGGGGCTCTCGCTCGGACCGCGCGGCGCGATGGTAGGCGGCGCCGTGGTCGCGGTGATCGCGGTGGTCGGCACCGCGCGTGGGCACGGCGCGTTCGCGAGCTTCGAGCCCGACGCGCGGCTGCTCACCCTCTGGGCCTACGCGGCGACGATGGGCGCGGCGGCGTCGATCCTCGCCGCTGCGGTGGCGGAGCGCGAGCGCGCGGAGAAGGAGCGGCTCGCGGTGGAGAAGGCGCAGCACGCGCTCGACGTGCGGGTGCGCGACACCCAGCGCCTCGAAGGGCTCGGTCTGCTCGCGAGCGGCGTCGCGCACGACTTCAACAACATCCTCGCCGCGATCCGCGTGAACGCGGAGCTGCTGGAGCGGCGCGCGCGCGACGCCGAGCAGGCGCACCTCGTCGGCGAGATCGATCACGCGGTCGCACGTGCGTCGGAGCTCTGTCGACAGCTCCTCGCCTACGCGGGCCGCACGCCGACGCCGCTCGGGCCGGTGTCGCTCCCGAGCGTGATCGACGACGTGTGCCGTCTCGCGTCGCCGTCGATTCCGAAGGACGTGAGGCTCGAGATCGACGCGCCGGACGATCTGCCGTCCGTGAACGGCGAAGCCTCGCAGCTCCGTCAGGTGCTCTTGAACCTCGTGCTCAACGCGGTCGACGCGATCGGCGCGCGCAAGGGAACCGTGCGCGTCGAGGCGCGCGCGGAGGACGAGCTCGTGCGGCTCGTCGTGGAGGACGACGGCGACGGAATGGATCCCGACACCCTGGCGCGGATCTTCGATCCCTTCTTCACCACGAAGTCGAAGGGGCGAGGGCTCGGGCTCGCGGCGGTCGCGGGCATCGTGAAGTCGCACGAGGGCACGCTCGACGTGACGAGCACGCCGGGTCGCGGCACCCGCTTCGAGCTCGTGCTGCGTCGCGCGAAGGAAGCCCTTGCGCAGACCGTCGAGCCGGCGGCGGCCCCCGCGAAGAAGACGTCGTTGCGGGTGCTGGTGGCGGACGACGAGGCGCCGATCCGCGACGTGGTGCGGCTGACGCTCGAGCTCGAAGGTCACGCGGTGGAGTGCGTCGCGGACGGTGAGCTCGCGGTGGAGCGCGTGCGCACGGGCGAGTTCGACGTGGTGCTGCTCGACCTCACGATGCCGGGGCACGGCGGCGTGGAGGCGTTGCGCGCGATCCGAGAAGGTCGTCCGACGATGGGCGCGGTGTTGATGAGCGGCTACGACGAGTCGCAGCTCGCGCACGACGAGGTCTTCCTCGCCAAGCCGTTCACGATCGACGCGCTCCTCGATGCGCTCGCGCGCGCCACCGCATAGCCGCGCGCACGTTCACTCGCGCACGTTCACTCGCGCACGTTCACTCGCGCACGTTCACTCGCGCACGTTCACTCGCGCACGTTCACGAAGGTCGTCGGCTCGTCCTCGCGAGGGAAGATCGCGGTCCACCCCGGCGGCACCGCGGGCTCGCTGCGCTCGTAGAGCACGCGCGCATCGCGCGGCGAGAGGTTCACGCAGCCGTGGCTCCGTCGGCGCCCGAAGTCGTCGTGCCAGAACGCCGCGTGCAGCCCGTTGGCGCCCTCGAAGTACTGCACCCAGGGCACCCGCTCGATCGCGTAGTTGTGCTCCGCGTCGACGCGCTCGAGATCGTCCATGTCGCTGTACGCGAGCTTGACCCACGTGCGGTGCAGTCCAGGCGGCGTCGCGGTCGGGCCCGCGCGTCCGCTGCTCACGAGCGTCGCGTAGAGCGCGCGATCGCCGCGGAAGAAGACGAGCACTTGGCTGCGCACGTCCACGTCGATCCACGTTCCGTCCGCGGGCACGCCTTCGGGGCGCGGCGTCGGTCGCCACGTGTGCAGGCCGCTCGTGCGCGCGAAGGTTCCGTCGACGAGCTCCGCCCAGCCGCGCTCGATCGTGCGCACCTTCAACACCTCGCGCGCGCCCGCGCGCCGCAGCACGCGCCCGCCGCGACGCTCGTGGATCGTGGTGCCACCGCGCTTCACCCACGCGACGTCCATCGTCCCTTCGAGCTCGACGCCCACGAAGTCGCTGCCTCGCGCCATGCGCAGCGAGTCGGCGTCCACGTAGAGCCCGCGCAGCGTGCGGGCCCAGCGCGCGCCGTCGTGCCGCACGAAGCCCGTGACCACGATCCCGAAGCCTTCGCCGAGCGCGGAGTAGTAGTCGTCGGTGAGCGCGTCGCGCGGGTGGATGAACGCGCGCGTGCCGTCGAACGCGACGAACGCGTAGTCGTAGGGGAGGTGGCGACCTTCGCCGATCGTCGGCACCACGGGGCGCGCGATCGGTGCGTCCACGATGGCGACGTGGTGCCCACACACCCACGCGCCGTCGTCGACCGCGTACCACTCGACGGGGCAGCCTTCACCCGCGACGCGCGCGCGGATCTCGAAGCGAGCACCGAGCGCGAGGGTGCCGCGGCGTGGCGCGTCGGCGCGCGGTGCCAGGTAGACCGCGGCGTCGGCGTTCTGGATCTCGATCGTGCGCACCCTCGGCGCAGGTCGGCTCGACGCGGGGCGGTTCGACGCGGGGTGGTTCGGCGCGGGGTGGTTCGGCGCAGGGCGGTTCGGCGCGGGGTGGTTCGGCGCAGGGCGGTTCGGCGCGGGGTGGTTCGGCGCGGGGTGGTTCGGCGCGGGGTGGTTCGGCGCGGGGCGGTTCGGCGCAGGGCGGTTCGACGCTGGGCTGGGCGCGATCCGCGCGTTCGGAGGCTGCGCGCGGGGCTGTGCGTCGCTCCCCGCCGCGAGGGCGGCGCCGAGCGCGACGAGGATCCCGAGCACGACGCGTCGCATCGCCCGATCGTAGCGCGCGTCGTCCGAGACGGCCTGCTTTCGACGCGAGCTCGTTCCGCGCGCCCTCGTTGGGCGTCACCTGGTGCGAGGCGACCTCGTTCTACGCGACCTCGTTCGACACTTCGGTGCGAGCGCGCTTCGACGCCGTGGTTTTCCACGCGCCCTCGTCTCGACGTGTCGCGCGCCGAACGGCCTCGATCACGTCGCGCTCTCGCCGGCCTCGTCGTAGCACTGGCGTCATGGCGGAGAGTAGACCCTTCAAGCTCTGGTTCGACGCGGCGCTCGTGGAGTCGATGGCGACGCGGCTCTCGGAGGTCGAGCCACGCTTCGACCGTGCCCGCTTCGTCGCGCACGCGACCGACGGGCTCGACGCGCTCGAGATGATGGGACGCGTGGGGCTGCTCGCGGACGCGCTGCACGTCGCGCTGCCGCGCCCGACCCGCGCGGCGCTGCGTGCGCTCGTGGCCTCGATGCCGCCACCCGCGCAGAGCGACGAGGCGATCACGAGCTACGGCTACGCGCTCTGGCCCTACGGCGAGCACATCGCGCGCTACGGCCTCGATGACGTCGACGCGAGCTTCGACGCGATGATCGCGCTCACTCAACGCTTCAGCGCGGAGTTCGCGGTGCGCCCGTTCCTCGCCGCCGACGCCGACGGGATCCTCGATCGGCTCGAAGCGCTCGTGACGCATCCGAGCCTCCACGTGCGGCGCTGGGTCAGCGAAGGCACCCGCACGCGACTGCCTTGGGGCAAGCGGGTGCCCGCGCTCGAAGCGCGCGCGCCGCGACGTCTCGCGCTGCTCGCGAAGCTCCGCCACGATCCCGAGCGCTACGTTCGACGTTCGGTCGCGAACCACCTGCAGGACGCGCTCAAGGACGATCGCGCGCTCGCGTTCCCGGTGCTCGAGGCCTGGGCGCGCGAGGGGCATCCCGCGACCGAGTGGATCGCGAAGCACGCGGCGCGCGGGCTGCTGAAGGCGGGCGATCCGGACGCGCTCGCGCTCTTCGGGCACGCGCCGGTGGCGGTCGACGTGCGGAGCTTCGACGTGAAGCCGAAGCGGGTCGCGATCGGGGACGAGGTGATCTTGGAGGTCCGGCTGCACAACCCGAACGAGGCCGCGATCACGGCGCGCGTCGACTTCGTGCTCGAGAGTCCGTCGCGCAAGGGCGCCGACGCGAAGCCCACGAAGAAGACCTTCCGCTTCGCGGACGTGCCGCTCGCGCCGGGCGAAGAAGCGAGTCGGCAGAGCAGACATCGCTTCGTGCATCGGACCATCCGCACCGTGCGGGCGGGCGTCCACCGCTTCGAGCTCCGCGTGAACGGGGAAGCGCGTGGGGTGGTCGAGGTGAAGGTGCGGGAGTGATCGCGCGTGCGGCGGGGCCCTCGGTGGGGCGACGTCGCGTTGCCCTCGCGGCTCGCGCCTCGCAGGTTGCGCGCGTGCTCGTTTCGTTTCGTCGGAAGAAGTCCGCCCTCGCGTCGCTCGTCTCTCTCGCGCCGCTCGTCTGCCTCGTGGCCTGCGAGAGCTCCATCCCGCCTGCCACGGTCGAGGTCCGCGTGATCACGCCCACCTCGGCGGACCCCTTCGACGGCGAGCCGATCACCCGCGTGACGCTCGAGCTCCAGCAAGAAGGCGCGGAGCCGGTGCGCGTGGTGGAGGACGTCGACGACGACTTCGATCTCGGCCTCGCGCTCACGGATCTGACGCTGCGCACGCGCACGCGCGTGATCCTCGAAGGTGCGGACGGAGTCCTGCTGCACGGCGCGGCGCCTCCCTTCGTTCCGCTCGCGTCCGGTGGGCTCGTCCGCATCGTCGTCGGTCCGCCCGGGGCGTGCGCGGTGGTCGGTCGCGCGCAGCTCCCCGCCGCGCGGGCGCGACGCGGACACGCGCTCGTCGACACCTTCGCGGTCTTCGTGGCCGGCCTCGACGCGGAGGGCGCGGCCTCGAACAACGTGACCAGCCTCGACCTGCTTCGCTTCGACGCGCTCGACGACGTGACGACCGAAGGCGCGCTCCCCGCGCTCACGCGGCTCCGTGGTCCCGCGCGCGCGGCGGCGTTCGGCGTCTCACGCCTCGTGATCGTCGGAGACGACGCGGCGGTCCGCTACGACCTCGGGGTCTTCGAAGGACGCGAGGCCGCGCTCGAGCTCCACGAGGGCGCGGATCTCGGCAGCGCGTTCGGCTCGGTCGGCAACGCGGCGATCGTCGCGGGTGGATCGAGCGAAGGCGCGACGTGGATCACCGCCGAGGAGCGGCGCATCCCGATCGCGCTGCAGGGCGCACGCGCGGACGGCGCGTTGATCGCGGTCGGCGACGCGGCGCTCCTGTCGGGCGGCGTGGTCGCCGAAGGTGCACCGCTCGCGGAGCTGCTGCGCGCCGACGGATCGAGCGTCCCGGTCGAAGGCGCGGCCGACGGCGTGCGACGTCACGGGCGCTTCGTCGTCGCGGGCGACGTGGTCCTCTTGGTCGGCGGCGTCGACGCAGGCGGCGCGCTGCGCTCGGACACCGTCGCGTTCCGCGGCTGCCCGAGCGCGTGCGTGGCGAGCGCGGGACCCACGTGGGACGAGCCGCGCGAAGGCCTCGCCACCACGGGCGATCTGCTCGTCGCGGGCGATCGCGTGGAGCGCTTCACGGGCGACGCGATCGTGCCCCACGCGACCCTCGCGGTGGCACGCCGAGACCCGCTCGTGGCACGCCTCGAGAGCGGCGTGCTCCTCGTCGGCGGCGGCGAGCCCGCACGACGCGACGTGGAGCTGTGCTTCCCCGAAACCCTCGACCCGCTCTGACCTCTCCCGAGAAGTCGGCGGCTGACCCCGCCGACCCAGTCGGCGCAGCCGACCAGCAACCCAACATGCGCAAACGAGGGGTTCGAAGAGGGCGAAGCCCCTCGTCGCCGAAGGAGACCGACCGGAGCGAAGCGCAGGGAGTCCTCCGAGGAGGCTGGGGAGCTGGGGAGATCACTCCCCAGAAGTCGGCGCAGCCGACCAGCAACTACGTCACGATCACGCGGCGCACCGGCGCGGCGTGGACCTCGTCGAGCTCCACCTCCGCGAGGTCGATGCGATCGCTGAGCGTCGTGAACGCGAGGAAGGCGGCGAGGTTGCGGACGTTCGCCGCCCACGGCGGCACGTAGCGCGGCGGGCTCACGGTGCCGTCGTCGAACGACGCTTCGAGGTCGAGCGCGTCGACCAGCGTGAGCCGCCCCGCGAACAAACGCGGGATCAGATCCGGGCGATGATCGGCGATCGCCTTGCGCAAGAAGGTGTGCACCGCGAAGAGCCCGCGGAGGTACACGACGTCCTTCGTGAACACGTGACGTCCGCGCGGATCGCCGCCGCGGAAGATGCGCATGGTCGTGCGCACCGCCTCGCCCTCCGGCTCGCCGATCGAGAGCAACCACTCGAAGACCTCGACGAAGTCCGCGCCTTCTTCCGCGTGGTGGATCGCGCGCACGCGGTACGCGAGGCGGCGCAGGCGCGCGAGATCGATGCTGCCCGTCACGAGCTCCGCGAAGGTCGCGAGCCCCTCTTGGGTCGCGGTGGTGCGCGGCGCGCCGAGGCTCAGCGCGGTCACGATCGGCTGCGCGCGCCCGTTGCGGCTCGTCAGGCTGTGCACGCCGATCTCGTGCTCGGAGAGCTGCGCGACGTCGTTCTCGGTGAAGACGCTGCTCGTGTGCAGCCGAACCCGATCCGCGCTCGCGGCCGCCTTCGCGGCGAGGTCGTCGTCGAGCACGATCTCCAGCGGATCGGTGAAGAAGCCGTTCCAGCGCGCGCGCAATCGCATCGCGACTTCCGTCGCTCCGAGCTGCACGTCCTCGTGATCGTCGTGCGTGGCCTCGAAGAGCGCGGCCGTGACCGCGAGCAGCCGATCGGCCGCTTCGAGGTGCGAGAGGCTCGAGCCCGTGATGTGCGCCTGCGGGCCACCGAAGAGCTCGCGGCTGATCTGGTGCGCCTTCGCGGTCCCGGCGGCCCCGATGAGCCCGCAGATCGTGCGGTAGCTGTCTGCGGTGTCCGCGAGGAACTGCCCCACCGGATCGCCGAGATCGACCTCGTCGAGGATCGCGTCGAGCTCGTCGGTCACCGACGCGGGCAGCGGCCGCGGCTTCGGCGCGATCGGCAGCTCACGACGCCCCTGCCGCCACGCCTCCAGGAACCGCTCCCCGATCGACCCCGGCCAGCTCAGCGCCGAGAGCACCTTCACGTCGCGCGCGGCCTCCACGAGCCGCCGACTCTGATCGCGCAGTCGATCCACGCGTCCGATCATCGACGCTCCGCGTTCCTCGAGGCTCCCGACGGCGCGCTCATCGGGCCGGAGAATGCCGGAAGTGACGAGAGATTGAAAAGAGCCGCGGTGCTTGCGGCCGCTCGCGGAGGCCGAGCTCGGCTACGCGCGCAGGCCGTCGAGGAAGACCAGCGCGAGCTGCGTGGCGGCCTTGCGGAGCGAGGCCGGATCGGGGGCGCGATCGGGGGTTCCGAGGGCCCACGTGAGCGCGATGCCGTCGAGCGCACCCCAGAGCGCGCGGGCCATCACGCGGGGGCTCACGTCCTTGCGCAGCACGCCCTTCTTCTGGCCCTCCGCGATCACGCCCGCGATGAGCTCGAGGTACTGGCGGAAGAGCGGCGCCGCGTACTGCTTGAGGAGCTGCGAGCTCTGCCGGAGGTTTACGGTGATCACCTCCGCGAGATCGCGCTGCCCTTCGAGCAGCCCGAGCTGCAGCTCGACGATGCGGCGCACCTTGCCTTCGATCGTCTCTTCTTCGTCGAGCGCGCGACGCAGCACGTCGAGCAGACGTGTGATGCGGTCCTCGAAGATCGAGACCAGGACGTCGTCCTTGTTCTCGAAGTAGAGGTAGATCGTGCCGTCCGCGACCCCGGCCGCCTTCGCGATCTCGCTCACGCGCGTCGAGTAGAAGCCGTTCTCCGCGAACACCCGGATCGCAGCGCGCAGGATGCGCTCGCGCTTGTCGCCGGGGGCCTTCTTGCCGCGAGCTTTCGAGCCGTCGTCCTGCATGATCGCGCGTGGGTTTGAAGCGGAATCGTTCGAGGCGAAGCGGACGAAGTCCGCGGAGCTGAACGATTCCGCGAAACTATCGGACCGCGCGTGAGCGCGGAGCCGATGACTCCCGCCGAACGTGGTCGCGCCGACCACTGAACCGCGATTCAACGCTCGTTACCATCGCGCGATCGGGCGGTCAACGGCGCGCTCGAAGCCGCACGCGACCCGCCGCTCAACGACGCTGCCACGCGCGCGCTTGCTGCGTGCGGCCCACTGCGATCGCGAACGCGCCCGAACGCAGTGCGCGCACGATCGCCTCCGCCTCTGCCGCGCTCGGCAGCGTCGCGCGCGTGCTGCCCGTGCGCGCCAGGCGCAGCGCCGCCACGCGCGCGTCCGCACCCGCCCAACGCTCGCGCTCGAAGGCGCGCGCGAGCTCCTCCGCGCTCGGACCTCGCACCCCGCGCGCGCGCTCGATCACCGCGTCGACCTGCTCGGGCGCCACGTCGATCCCGACCGCCGCCCACGCGCCTCCGCTCGGTCCTTCGCCACCGTCGCGCCAACGCAGCTCCGCCTCCGCGCCGAGCCGCGCCGCGACCGCGTCCGCGAAGGCCCGCGCGACCACCGCCGCGCCGCTCGAGCTCACGTCGTCCACGCGCCACCCGAGCGCGAGCCGCACGCGCGGGGCCTCGAAGCGCTCCGCCACGAGCGGCACCGCCTCGCCCCAACGCGCGCGCGTCACGGCCTCGCCGGACGGCAGAAACGAGAGCAGCCGCGCGCCGAGCTCCGCGCTGCTCCGCGCTTCCACGGGTCCGACCAGCGCGAGCGTGGTGCGTGTCCCGACCCGCGTCGCGCTCGCGAAGGCGCGCGGATCGATCGTCCGCGACAAGCCGCGGGCGTCGCCCCGCGGCGCGACGGTCGCGAGCGCACCCGGGGTCAGCGCGTGCGCGAGCCAGCCGCGCTCGGGGCTCCGTCGCCGTGCTTCGAGCGCCCGCAGTCGGATCCGATCGACCTCGCGCAGGCTCGTGGTGCTCGCGCAGCGCACGAGCGCCGCGACCGACTCCCGCGCGCGCGTCGGATCCGCCGCGCGCGCGACGAGCGAGATCCCCTGCGCCTCGAGCTCGGGCGTCACCTGCTCGAGCGAAGGCTCGCTGGCGCAGCGCGCCGCGAGCACGTTCGCGAGCACCGTCGCAGCCGAAGCGTCGGTGCCGTCCGTCTCCAGACCCAGCGCCAGCACGAGCGGGCCTTCGCGCGTCTCCACGCGGACCCGGGCGCCGTTCTCCGCGCGCGTCTCGGACGCGCGCTCGGTGGTGCGCTCGTCGACGGGGCTCACGTCGCCCAGCGCGGCGATCGCGCGCGCTCGCTCCACCGCGCTCACGCAGCTCTCGCCGCGCTCCTCCGCACACACCGCACCGACCGCGACGCGCCGCGCGCGCCCTGCCTCTTCCGGCACGTCGTCGTGACGCTCCGCGAGCCACGCGAGCCCGCGCTGCTCGGCGAGCGTCGCGACGTCGGCCGCCTCGGGCGGTGTGCGCGGCGTCGCGCTCGCGAAGCGGAGCTGCGCCGCGAGCAGCGGCAACGTCGCGGGCTCCGCGCGCACGATCACACTCGCGCCCTCCCGGTGCGGATAGACCCACACGCCGCGTGCTTCGGGCGCGAGCGCGCGCGCCAACGCCCACGCTTCGTCGACCGAAGCCGTCGTGGTCGCGAGCGAGAGCGCGGACAGCGGACCCCGCTCGACCTCGCCGAAGGTCTCCGCCTCGATCGCGCCGCGCGTCGAGCCCGCCGCCGCGGGCGCGCGCTCGAACGCACCCTCGATCGCACGCTGCAGATGTACCTCGTCGACCTCACCGACCACGACGAGCAACGCACGCTCCGGCCCGAAGGTGCGAGAGAAGAAGCGCTCCACGTCGGCGCGCGAAGGATCGCCTTCGAAGGGCGACGCCGCGGGGCCGAGGAGCCCGCGAAGCGCGAGCTCGTCCGCACGACGCGCGGGCGACGCGAGCGCGCGACGACGCGAGTCCACGAGTCGCTCCGACAGCTGGCGGTGGCGCGCGTCGTCGAGCGTGCGCGTGGCGAGCGCGTCGGCGAGCTGCGCCAACAGCGCGTCGAGGTCGTCGGTGGTGCCGCGAAGCGAGAGCTCGATGCCGTCGGGCGTCGCGCGCGTCGAGAGGACCGCGGACTCGACCGCCCACGCGGCGAGCGTCGCGGTGGCCGGAGGATCCGCGTCGAACGAGCCAGCGTCGATCCAGAGCGCGAGATGCACGAGCCCGCCGCTCGGGAGCCGCACGTGCTCCACCGCGAGCGCGCGCACCTGCAAGCGCGGCGTGGTGCGTCGCGCGGTCGTCGAACGCGTGGGCGTGGTGGTGCTGGTGCACGCGACGAGCGCGAGCACGAGCGTGAGACCACACGTGGCGCGCGTTCTGCTCTTCGCTCTAGAGCGCATCTCATAACCTGCCGTGAGTTGATTCGTGGCAGCCCGTGCGTCGATCGCCGCGTCCGCGAACCGAGGAAATGTGGTGCATTTTCGAGCG
>JALOQC010000295.1 GCA_025453555.1 Myxococcota bacterium
CGATCCGCTCTCGCAGGCCTCGGTGCGGCGCATCGTCGATCTGCAGCTCGCGAGCATCGCGCGCCGCGAAGGTTTCGCGCGACGCGAGGTGAAGCTCGTGGTGACCGACGCCGCGCGCGATCGGCTCGCGACGCTCGGCTACGAGCCGCGCTACGGCGCGCGCCCGCTCAAGCGTGTGCTCGAGACCTACGTGGTGACCCCCGTGGCCGCGCGCCTCGCCGCCGAGCCGAGCCTCCGCGCACGCACCCTGCGGGTGGGCGTCGAAGGCGAGAGCGCGGATCTGTCGTTGCCGAGCTGACCGCGCTCCGGCTCACTCCGACTCGCGCAGCTCCACCGCCTGCTCGCTCGAGCGCGCGATCACGTCACCCATCGCGTCCTCCAACACCGCGGGCGGGAGCAGAACCCGCCCCGGCACGCGCGGCACGAGTGCGAGCGTGAGGTCGGCCGCGTCGTCGTGGAGCGCGACCACGAGCTCGTCGTCGTCCATCCAGGCCGAGGCGACCTTCGCGTGCGCGCGCAGCGGCTCGAGCAAGACCTCGAGCCCGCCTGGCAGCGGCTGCCGCCGCACACGCGGGCCCGTGCCCGGGAGGCGCAGCTCGACGAGGGTCGGCATGTCGATCGTCAGCGCGTCGGGCACGCGGCGCTGCAGCGGCGGCGCGTCGTCGCGCACGCCCTGCCCCGACCACACCTCGTGGGTCAGCTCGACCCGCGCCTCCTGCGCGCCGCTCCACCGCACGCGGATGCGGTGCTCACCCGGCGACAGCTCGAGCTCCTGCGCGCGCAGCGCCAGCGCGGCCGCCCAGAGGTCGTCGCTCCGCACCTCCACGCGCCGCACGACCTCGCCGTCGATCTCGACCTGCAGCACTCCGTCGCCGTCGGTGATCGGACGCAGCCGCGAGAGCGCCCGCAGCGCGTGCGCCGTGCCGCGCCCGTCGTGCGTCGAGCCCCACGTGCGCCGCGTCGACAACAAGAAGCGCGCGGCCTCCGGCGCGAGCGCCTCGAAGCGCTCCGGCGCGACGTCTTCGAGCACCTCGAGCGCCACGTCCACCGCCGCCACGTGACCCGCCCACGCGTCGAGCCACTGCGGCTCGAAGTGCGTGAGGTGCCGGAGCTCCACGAGCTTCTCCGCCGCGCGCGCGATCAGGTTCGCGTACGCGCGCGCGTCGAGCGCGTGCAGGAACGCCGTGCAATGCGCGAGCGTGCGCGGGTCGAGGCTCGGGCTCTCCAGCTCCGCCGTGCACATCACCCGCCACGCGAGCATCACGGGGTGCTCCAGATTCCGCGGATGGATCGCGATCACCGCGTGCGCCGCCTCCGCCGCGAGCGCGCGCCGCTCCGCCGCGCTCTCCCCACGCCAGGTGGCCATCGCACGGACGTCGAGGAAGCCGTGGTCGTCCGCCGCTTCGAGCACGTGATCGCGCGCCGCGATCAACGCCGACTCCGGCACCATCGCGCCGACCTCGCGCAGCTCACGCAACGCCTCGAGCGCGTAGACGCCGAGGTATCCGTCGCTCGTGGTGCCTTCGCGCGAAAACCGAAGCCCGAACCCGCCGTCTTGGTTCTGCGCGCTCACCAGCGCGATCGCGATCGCGTCGAGCCGCACCCGCAGCGAGGCACGCGCCGCGTCGTGGAGCTGCCCCGTGCGCTCGAGGTAGCGCCACACCGCCGCGAGCGAGAGCGCCTGCGACGCCGCGAAGCCCGGTCCATCCGCGACCCCCTCCAGCCGATCGAGCCCGTGGATCACCGGCACGCCGTTCGGGAGCGCGACCTCGAGCCGCACCACCTCGTAGCGGCTCGCGTCGATCGAGACGTCCGTCTCGACGACCCTCCCCTCGCGCGCGATCCCGAACGCACCACGCCGCGTCGGCTCGCCGCGCGGACGCACCCGCACACTCCGGCGCTCGACGTCCACGAAGTCGCCGCTCGTCGCGCGCGCCTCGAACCGCGCCTCCCCCGCGCGTCGCGCGTGGACCGAGAAGCGCGCCGCCACCGCGCCCTGCGGCGGGACCTCGAGCTCCAGTGCGTCGTCCTGCGCCTCGATGGCGAGCACCTCGCTGCTCAGCGCGATCTGAACGCGTCGCGGCTCGCGGCCGAGGTTCCGCGCGACCACCGGCACCTCCACCACGTCGCCCACCGAGAGCGTCGCCGGCACCTCTGCGCGCACC
This sequence comes from Myxococcota bacterium, assembly GCA_025453555.1. Lineage (GTDB taxonomy): Bacteria > Myxococcota_A > Polyangia > Polyangiales > Houyiibacteriaceae > JACKEH01. The sequence goes on from JALOQC010000295.1 coordinate 2,166, forward strand.
TGCAAGCTCTGCCGCACCGGCACGTTCACGCGCGCGGTCGCGATGCCACCCTCGCGATCCGACGCCACCACCGTGAGCGTCTGCTCGGTCAATGTGTCCGGCAGCTCCGCCGCGACGCGCAGCGCGCCGTTCTCGGCGACCCGCGAGGGCTCCCACAAGCTCGTCTCCGCGAAGTCGGTGCGCAGCACGACGGTGGTGGGCGCCGCGCGCGGCGGACCACGACGACGCCCCCCGAACGCGCCACCGCCGCGTCCGTAGCCCGAGCCGCTCCCGGTCCCTGCGCCGTGGCCGATGGTGCCGATGTTCCCGAGGCCGATCGTCCCTTCGCCCGTCCCGCCGCCACCCATGCCGGTCCCCACGAGCCCTAGCCCGCCGAAGCCGAAGCTCTCGCCGATCTGATCGCCCATCAGCGCGCCGAGCGCCCCCATCGGATCGTTGCCGAGCGCAGCGTCACTCCCGAACGAAGGGCGTCGACCGCGCGGCGGCGGCGGCGGGCGCCCGTCGTGGTAGCCGAATCGCGGCGGCCAGCCGATGTCGTAGCGCTCGCGTCCCCACGTACGCGCCACCACCGGCCAGGTCAGCGTCTGCGCGCCCGTGCTCGCGAGCACCTTGCGCTCCGCGTTGTAGAAACGATCGACCGGCGCGCGCTCGAGCGGGTCGAGCAACGCGAGCACCGCGGAGTCCACCACGCTCGCGCCGATCATCGCCTCGCGCGGCTGACCGTCGCGCAGGACGCGCACGTCGGCCTCCACGCGATCGCCCGGCGACGCCGACTCCGGCAGCCCGCCGAGCGTGACCTCCAGCCGCTGGCCGGGCTGCACCACGAGGTTCTGTCCATCCGTCAGCAGCCCCACGTCGCGCCCGCGACGCCCGACCGTGAAGAGCGTGAGCAACATCGAGCCCCAGCTCGTCGCGTTCACGCGCGCTCGCGCGATCGGCTCTCCGTTCTCCTCGATCACCGGCACGAGGAACGAGTCGACGATCGCGCCCGAGCTGTCGACCACGTCGGCGTGCACGACCCGCTCGTGCGGCACGACGTCGCGCGGAAAACGCACCAGCGCCTCGAAGCGCTCGCCCTCCGCGATCACCGTGTCCTGCACCGAAGAACGCATCGGCAACACCTGCCCGAGCGGTACCTCCGTGGTCGCGATCTCCTCCGCGTCGTCGGTGCCGAGCACGAGCTCGACCTCCGCGTTCGGCATGTCGAAGCGGAACGCCGCCACGCCGCCGTCGTCGGTGCGCCCACGCATCGGCGCGCCGCGCCGCGTGTCGCGCAGCACGTCGAGCCGCACGTTCGCGCCGCGCACCGGCACGTCGTCGAGATCCACGAGCCGCACCATCGCCGCCACCGGCTCCCCGGGCGCGTAGCGCGTCTTGTCGAGCTCGATCGTCGCCTTGTACGGGATCTCCTCGTAGCGGATGTCGCGCAGCAATCGCTCGCGCCGTCCGAGCGAATCGCGCGCCACGAGCTCCACCACCACCGTGGCCGAGCGTGTCCGCTCCGCGATGCTCCGCACGCGCCGCAGCGTGTCCTCTTCGATCGCGAGCGCGTGTGGGCCTGCGTTCTCCAGCGTCTTCGTCGACTCGTGCGCCACGATTCCGTCGACCGTCACGCGCACCTCGAGCTCGCCGCGCTCGAAGCGTCCCCCGTCGACGTACGCGAGCGTCACCTCGAAGGGCAGCCGCTCCACGCGCGGCGTGAGGAAGCGCGGAAGGTCGTGCTCGATGCGGATCACGGGCGCCACGAAGCGCCGCACTTGGAGCGGCGATCGCGCGCGCTCGTCGCCCGACGACACCGTGAGCTCGTAGCTGCCTTCTTCGGCGTGGGCGGGGATCGGCAGATCGAGGTTCGCCACGCCCCAATCGTCCGTGCGCACGCTGCCTCCTCCGACGAGGCGACCGCTCGGCGAGCGCAGCTCCACCGTCAGCGGATGATCCGGGAGCGCGCGGTACTCGCCGCGCAGCCGCCACGCGAGCGCACGCAGGTGCACCGTGCGCCCCGGCTGCACCACCCCGCGATCCGTGTACGCGTAGATCGTGGTCGCCTCGAAGGTCGGCGTGCGCGCGAACGACGAGAAGCGCACCGAGCGCGTGCGGGTGCCCGCGCGCACCGTGAGCACCCCGCCGGTCCCCGGCTGCTCCTGCGAGGGTCGCTTGCGAAAGACGAACGTGCCGTTCTCGTCGGCGCGCCCGATGAGCGCGCGATTGAAGAAGACCTCCGCGCCCGAAAGCGGCGTGAGGTTCGTGTCGAGCACGACGAGGTGCACCCACGAGCCCTCGCCCGTCCACGCCTGGTACGGGAAGTCCATCACGAGGTGGATCGGCAGCGCGACCGGACGACCGTCGGCGTCGTACTCCGCCCACACGTCGCCGAGCCCGTGCACCTCGCCGATCGCGCCGCCTTCGAGCGTCTCCCCGCTCGCGGCCTGCCCGATCTTCACGTCGACCTCGCCGGGTCGCTCGATGGGCGGAAGCGCGGCGTCGCGGAACACCATCACGCCCGCGTCGGGCCGTGTGGGCGCGAAGCCCAAGTCCGACCACTCGTCGGCGGGCGGCGGCGCCTCCTGCCACTCGAGCGATCGACCGCCACACGCCACGGCGACGAGCGCCACGACGAACACGCACGTGCTGCGCGCCATCCCGAACCTCCGGGGCTCCCCGACCACGGCCCCGCGTAGAGGTTCCCACGAATCACGAAACGAGACGCATCGAACGTGGGAGGCGCCCCACCTCACCTCGGTCCCGTAAGGAGTCGGCGTGGTCGTCGTCGTGGTCGTCGTGGCGATCTGCATCGCCACGCGCCGCTGCTCGAGGTGCTCGCGGACCCCACGCGGATGCCTGACGATGAGCGACTGGAAGGCAGGGATTCACGATGGGCGCGTTCTCCGAGCTCTTCGCGTTCGATCACCAGCGTCACGTCGCGATCGTGGTGCCGGCGCTCCGTGCGCGCTTGCGCGAGCTCGGCGTGGTGGTGCCGTGCGCGACGCTGGATGACGAGCTCGGCGCGCGCCACGCCTCGGCGAGCAATTTGACAGCCCTGGTGCCGACGCTGCGCGGCGGATGCGTGCGCGCGGAGTGCCCGTTCGCGTCGCGCTGTCCGCTCTACGTCGCGCACGGGACAGCGATGTGCTCCGAGGCGTTCCAGCGCGAGGTGCAGGAAGCCGTGCGCGGCTCGGTGCTCGATGCGCCGCCCCCGGTCCTGCTCGGCCGGCGCGCGCAGTGGCACGATTTCGCGAGCGGGTTCGGCTGGGAGCTCGGGCGCGACGAGGATCGGGACGTCCGCGACGTGCTGCTCCTGCTCATGCGCCTCGCGCGACGCGGCGCGCCGTGGGGCTGGGGAGACGGCGGGTTCGGCGAGGGTTTCCTCGGTTGGCTCTCGGCCCACGAGTCCCACACGCTCGCGGGGGAGCTCGACGGCTACGACCTCGACGCGCACGCGGCTGCCCCCAAGCTCGAGGATCCCTACGTGCGCGACGTGGTCTTGCCGGAAATGCGGAGCGTGATGGCGCGCGTGCGGTCGATGGCACGCGCCTGCGCCGAGCGCGATCTCGGGATCGCGCTCGTGCGCGCGTGAGCGCCCATCGCCGGCGCCGGCGACGTTCTGTCCCTGGCGGTTGGCACTACGGCCGGTAGCACTCCGCGCTCGTGAGATCTTCTGCCGAAGCGCCGCCACCTTCGCCGCCGCTCGCCCGCCGCCACCGCGTGTGGTGAGCCAAGGCCGTGAAATCGTTGGAGCGCAAGGCTCGGCACGCGGCTTGATGTGTTCGTCGGCATGTCCGCTCGAACACCACGTCGTCGAACGCGAGAACGCCGCATGTCCCGCCCGCAGTACGTGGTGCGAGGGCAGGTCATCCTCGCCGACCGCATGTCGCTCGAGCATCGCTTCCTGCTCCGGCCGGACCGGCAGATGCGGGAGCTCTTCTTCTACCTGCTGCAGGTCTACGCGGAAGTGCACGGGATTCGGCTCCACGCGGTGGTGCTGATGTCGACGCACTACCACCTGCTCTTCACGGATGTTCGTGGAGTCAGGGCGATTGCGTCGGCTCCGCGCTCACGCGCGGCCCGACTGTTTCGCGGCGCGGGACGGCTGGTGCGCGAAGCGCGACGAGTTGCGCGCCGAAACGGGCGAGACCCGACCACACCTCGTGTCCCGCGAAGTTGGGGTCGTTATGGCCGGTCGCGCGGCGCGGCGCGGCGCGGGTCGCGCGGCGCGGCGCGCTGAGGCCTCCGCGAAGCGCATGGACGGGATGGCCAGAGTTTCCCTATCCTCGGCTCTCGCAACCCCTCGGAGTGTCATGACTCGCAATCTGACGTGGCGTCTCCAACTGTCGTGCCTCGCGCTGATGTGCGCGCCGAACATGGGTTGCTCGGGGAGCTCTGGGTCCGCAGACCCAAGCCACGCACCTCCCCCCACCGCGTGCGTCAACGACACCGACTGCCATCCGTGCTGGATGGAAGGATGCGGCTGCGCCCCGGGCACGACCTGCGGTCCCGTCCTTCACACGTGCGTCGCAGATCCCTGCGGGAGTTCGCAGGCGGTGTGCCGAGACGGACACTGTGCGCTCGTCCCCGCAGCGACACCCGCACCAACCGCTCTCACGATCGCCTGTCAGGCCGACGCCGACTGTCACGCTTGCTGGATCGACAGCTGCAACTGCGAGGCAGCCGTCACCTGCCCGCCCGTGGAAGGAGAATGCGCGGTCGATCCGTGTGACGGCGCGAGCGCCGTCTGTCGCGCGGGCGAGTGCGCGCTGGTGCGGTGAGCTTGCCCGGAATCATCGAGAGAAACTGGACCAGCCGTCGTGGACGGCGACGGCGACGTGAGAGCCGAAGCGCACGATCCCCCCGTCAGTCCGAGCCCGCCAGCGGCTTCCTCCACGTCGTCCACTCGTCCATCCGACGCAACCCACGCTTCTCGTAGAAGCGGTGCGCGAGCTCGTTCCAATCGAGCGCGGTCAGCTCGAAGCGGCCGTAGCCGCGCTCGTTCGCCAGCGCGAGCAGGTCCGAGAAGAGCGCCTCGCCCGCGCCCTTCCCTCGCGCGGTGGGCGTGACGTAGAAGTCTTCGAGCCAGAGGCCCGGGCGCCCGAGCCAGGTCGAGTAGGTCGGGAAGAAGAGCGCGAAGCCGACGGGTACGCCGTCGAGCTCCACGACGCGCGCCTCGAAGGGCGGGCGCTCCGACGCGAGCTGCGCGCCCAGCACCTCCGGCGTCGTGACGACCGCGTCCGGCTCGCGCTCGTACACCGCGAGCTCGACGATGAACCGGTGGATCGTGGCCGCGTCGTCGGGCGTCGCCGCTCGCACCACGATGGAGGTGCTCATCGCTGCGAGCTCTCAGGCCGCGGCGAGCGCGTCGACCAGCCGGTCGAGGTCCGCCTTCGAGTGCTTCTCCGTCACCGCGACGAGGAAGTCGTGGTCCCAGTCCGGGCGGAACGCGCCGAGGTCGAGACCACCGAGGATGTCCTGCGCGCCGAGCGCCGCGAGCAAAGGCGCCGCCTTGCCGGCCTTGCGACGGATCACGACCTCGTTGAAGGTCGTGCCCACGTACGGCAGCTCGAAGCCCGGCAGCTCGCGCACGCGCGCCTTCAGGTACTCCGCGTTCGCGAGGCAGTGCTCGCCCGCCTCGACGAAGCCGCGCCGCCCGAGCATCGCGACGCGAATCGAGAACGCGAGCGCGATGAGGCCGTGGTTGGTGCAGATGTTCGACGTCGCCTTCTCGCGGCGGATGTGCTGCTCGCGCGTGGAGAGCGTGAGCACGAAGCCACGACGCCCGCTCTGGTCGACGGTCTGACCGACGAGGCGACCCGGCATCTGACGCACGAACTCTTCCTTGCACGCGAAGAGCCCCACGCCCGGCCCCCCGAGCTGCGGCGGCACCGCGAGCGCTTGGCCCTCACCGACGCAGATGTCCGCCCCGAGCGTGCCCGGCGGCTCCAACAAGCTGAGCGCGTAGGGCTCCGTCGTCACCGTCACCACGAGCGCGCCCTTCGCGTGCGCGCGCTTGGCGATCTCCGCGACGTCCTCCACGCAGCCGAGGAAGTTCGGGTAGCCGACGATCACGCACGCCGCGCCCTCGAGCTTCGCGTCGAGCTCGGCGAGATCCGTGGTTCCGTCCGCGCCGAGACCGACCTCGGACAGATCCGGGTTCCCGTCGTCCTGCCCGTTCAAGAACGTTCGCACCGTCTCGATGTGGTGCGGGTGATTGCCGAGGCTGACGAGCACCTTGGTCCGCTTCGTCACGCGCCGCGCCATGATCACGGCTTCGGCCGCGCCGCTCGCCGCGCAGTACATCGACGCGTTCGCGACCTCTTGGCCGAAGAGCTGACAGAC
>JALOQC010000693.1 GCA_025453555.1 Myxococcota bacterium
CGTCTGTACGCCGCCCACGTGATCCACGATCTCTGGCGTTTGACCGAGGGGCGCGCGCTGGTCGTGACCGACGTCGGTCAGCACCAGATGTGGGAAGCGCAGTACTACAAGCACGACTACCCGCGGCGTCTGCTCACGAGCGGCGGTCTCGGCACGATGGGCTTCGCGCTGCCGGCCGCGATCGGCGCGCGCTTCGCGCTGAACGTGATGAGCGCGCCGAGCGGCAAGCCCGATCCGACGGAGGTCTGGGTGGTCGCGGGCGACGGCGGCTTCCAGATGACCGCGTGCGAGCTGTCCACGATCGCCCAAGAGGGCATCAAGATCCACGTCGCGATCATCAACAACGGCTACCTAGGCATGGTGCGTCAGTGGCAGGAGCTCTTCTACGGAGGGCGCTACGTCGCGACGCCGATGAAGAGCCCGGACTTCGTGAAGCTCGCGGAGGCGCACGGCCTCAAGGGCCTGCGCGCGACGACGCGGAGCGAGGTCGAGAAGGTCGTGCGCGAGGCGCAGGCGTCGACCGAGACGACCGTGATCGACTTCCGCGTGGAGCAGGAAGACTCGGTCTACCCGATGGTCGCGAGCGGCAAGGATCTGGACGACATGATCCGCCGGCCGGAGCGCCAGAAGAAGCACAACCCGATCTACGAGACCGGGGAGGATTGAGGAAATGACGCCTACCGAGAAACGCACTTTCGTGGTCCACGTCGAGGACCAACCTGGCGTGCTCGATCGCGTGGCGTCGCTCTTCCGGCGCCGAAGCTACAACATCGAGTCGCTCAACGTCGGAGAGACCCACGAGCCGGGCATCTCGCGCATGACCATCGTCTGCGAGGCCAACGCGTCGGTGGCGCGGCGCATCGAGGCGAACCTCTACCGGCTCGTCAACGTGCTGCGCGTCGACGACGTGACGGAGGTCCCGCGCGTCGACCGCAACCTCGCGCTGATCAAGGTGCGCGCGGGCGCGGCGGAGCGACCGCAGGTGCTCCAGATCCTCGCCGCGGTGAACGCGCGTGCGGTCGATCTCGGGCCCGACTCGCTCGTCGCGGAGACCACGGGCTCGCAAGAGGAGATCGAGCGGCTCGTCTCCGTGCTCGCGCCCTTCGGCATCCTCGAGATGGTGCAGACGGGGCTCGTGTCGATGACCCGCGCGGCGGAGAAGCCGCGGCTCTCGCGAGGTCAGGCGGCCTGAGCGCGGTGTTCCGGACGCGGCGGGGTCGAACCGCCGCGGAGTGAGCGCGCGAGAGTTGCGCGCGACATGCGAACGAAACCCACGCATCGAAGGATGCGTCGCGGGTGGGATCCACCCGAACATCATCGAATCACGGGCACTGCGAGCCCCAGTCATCCACGCCATCAGCAGAGAGAGACCATGACGACCATTCGCTACGAGAAGGACGCCGACCTTTCGATCATTCAGGGGAAGAAGGTCGCGATCGGCCACGCCCACGCGCTCAACCTCAAGGAGAGCGGGGTCGACGTGCGCGTCGGGCTCCGCGCGGGGAGCAAGAGCGCGAAGAAGGCCGAGGCCGCGGGGGTGCCGGTCAAGAGCGTGCGCGAGGCCTGCGAAGAAGCCGACGTGATCATGATCCTCGCGCCGGACACCGCGCAGAAGGCGATCTACCTCGAAGACATCGCGCCGACCCTGAAGAAGGGCGACACCCTGATGTTCGCCCACGGGTTCAACATCCACTTCAAGGCCATCACGCCGCCCGACTTCGTCGACGTGTCGATGATCGCGCCCAAGAGCCCCGGCCATCGCGTGCGTGAGACCTACCAGGAGGGCGGCGGTGTGCCGGCGCTCCTCGCGGTTCACCAGGACGCGAGCGGCAAGGCCGACGCGCTCGCGCTCAGCTACGCGGCGGCGATCGGCTCCGCGCGCGCGGGCGTGATCAACACGACCTTCGCGGAGGAGACCGAGACGGATCTCTTCGGTGAGCAGGCGGTCCTCTGTGGCGGTGTGTCCGCGCTCGTCAAAGCGGGCTTCGAGACCCTCGTCGATGCCGGCTATCAACCCGAGGTCGCGTACTTCGAGTGTCTGCACGAGCTCAAGCTCATCGTCGATCTGATGTACCGCGGTGGCCTGAACTACATGCGCTACTCGGTCAGCGACACCGCGGAGTGGGGCGACTACGTGGCCGGCCCGCAGATCATCGGACCGGAGGCGCGCAAGGCGATGGACGGCCTGCTCGCGTCGATCCGCGACGGCAGCTTCGCGCGCACCTGGATCGCGGAGAACGAAGCCGGCAAGCCGAAGTTCCTCGCGACCCGCGCGGCCGAGCAGGAGCACGAGATCGAGCGCGTGGGCGGCAAGCTCCGCCCGATGATGACCTTCGTCGACGCGGTCGAGATCAAGCCCGGGGATTGATTCCTGGATGGGCGTTGCCCCTCCCCCCAGCGGGCCACGGACGTTCTTCGGGTCGAGCCCCAAGGGCGATCGTGGGGACGACTCTCGAATCCTTCGCCTCGATCGTGGACGCGAGCGTTCCGGGCTCCCCGCACGCTCGTCGTCCTCGCTCCGCCGCCCCACGCGCAGCTCACGCGCCGCCGCGACCCAGAACTCCGCGGCGCCGCTTCAACCAAGTCCACGCCCATGACGAACGAACCCAACTACGTCCGCATCTTCGACACCACGCTGCGCGATGGAGAGCAGTCGCCCGGCGCGACCATGACCTCCAAAGAGAAGCTCGAGGTGGCCAAGACGCTCTCGCGGCTAGGCGTCGACGTCATCGAGGCGGGGTTCCCGGCCGCGAGCCCGGACGATCTCCGCGCGGTGCGCGCCATCGCGGAGACGGTGGGCCGTGAGCCCGTGATCGGGCGTCCGTCTCCGGAGCCGCCCAGCATCTGCGGGCTCGCGCGCGCCGCGAAGGGCGACCTCGACAAGTGCTGGGAAGCCATCGCGCCCGCGAAGCATCCGCGCATCCACACGTTCCTCGCGACCTCGCCCATCCATCGCGAGCACAAGCTCCGCATGAGCAAGGCGGAGGTCGTCGCGAAGGTGCGCGAGATGGTGAGCTACGCGCGGAGTCTCTGCGCTGACGTCGAGTTCAGCCCGGAGGACGCGGGCCGCACGGAGATGGAGTTCCTCTACGAGGTGCTCGCGGTCGCGATCGAAGCGGGCGCGACGACCCTCAACATCCCGGACACCGTCGGCTACACGCTGCCGCACGAGTACGGCGAGCGGATCCGGCTCCTGCGCGAGAACGTGCCCGGCATCGAGGAGGTCGTGATCAGCGTGCACTGCCACGACGACCTCGGGCTCGCGACCGCGAACAGCCTCTCCGGTGTGCTGAACGGCGCGCGCCAGGTCGAGGTCGCGATCAACGGCATCGGCGAGCGCGCGGGCAACACGAGCCTGGAGGAGATCGCGATGGCGCTGCACACGCGACGCGCGCTGCTCGGGCTCACGACCGGCATCGACACCACGCAGCTCACGCGCGCGTCGCGGCTCGTCTCGAAGGTGACGGGCATGGTGGTGCAGCCGAACAAGGCCATCGT
>JALOQC010000296.1 GCA_025453555.1 Myxococcota bacterium
GATCTGGGGATTCCGCAGAACCGCGAGTTCTCATTCGAGGATCCACCTCTCGCAGAGACCCTCGTCGAATGGGCGCAGGCTCCGGCGGTCGTGCCATGGCCGGCGGTACGGAACGTGTTGCTGCTCGACGCGGAGCGAATCGCGGAGGCCTGGGCAGTTGCGCTCGAGCTCGCCATGCGGGACCGCCTGCATCGAGGCTTCGAGATCCTCGCCGATCGGTTTGCGATCACGTACGTACGAGCGGTCTTTCGGGCGCTCGCGGGCGAGACCCAGCCGAGTCCCGCAACACGACGAGATCGCCGCGCAGAGTGGCGTGATGCGCTTCAGCCATACTCGGAAGAGGTCGTCGGCAAAGGCACGCGCGACTTGGCGATCATCGAGTTTCTGGAGAGCATTCCGATTCTTGCTGCGCCAGAGTTCGGGCTGACCCGTGAGACGCGCGAGTTGATTCTCGACCTCGTTCTCGACCCCGACGACGCGCCGGCTCAATGGCGAGGGCGGAGCCTCGACCAACGAATCCGTGGTCTATCGGACGCCCGCATTCGACACCTCACCTCCCGTTGCGCAAAGGACACGACGGGCGAGACGCTAGTCCTTCGATTCAACTCTGCCGTCCGCGACGACGATCCGTGGGTAAGCCGCGTGAGCCGTCGCCTCTCGGACCTCTCCTGAGCGCCCTACGGCGCCGTCGTGTCGATTTCGATGGGCCCAATCTCGAGCGCGGGAGGCTCGGAGGGCTCGGGCGAAGTCGCGGGCGGCTCCTCGACCAGCATCCCGCTCAGCCAGAGCGCGGCACCGACGGCCGCGGCGGCGACCACCACGCCGATCGCGATCACCCCGACCTTCGAGCCCCCCGAGGCATTCGGAGCGGGCGACCCTGGTGTCGGGGCGTGGGTGCCGCGCGGCGGGAGGGGAGGCGGTGCGACCGAGCCGCCAGCCACGTCGCCTTCGTCCGCCTCGTCCGCGTCCTCGGCGTCGTCGTAGAGCTCGATCTGATCGCGGTACGCGTCGATCTGCATCGTCACGTTGCCCACCGGACGTTTGGGCTTCTCGCGTTCCTCGGGCGGCAGGTTTTCGGTGGCTCGCTCCGGGGCGGGCCCGACATCCTGGCCATCCCGCGGTTCGAGAAGGACCGCCCCTGCTCGTCGTGCGGACCGCTCTCGCCATCGACGAAGCAGGTCACGAACCGAGCGCGACGGGCCCTCACGAAACTCGCGCGGACGTCCGAACGCCCGTGGTAGCGTCCGTCCCGATGCTTGGGCACGCGCCGCCGCCCTCGAGCTCGCTCGCTTCGAGCGTCACCCGATCGCGCGCGCTCTTCGTGGCCGTGCTCGCGGTCGCTTCGCTCGGTGCTCTCGCGCGCACGAGCGTGGCGTCGGCCCAGGAGCCGGTCGTCGAAGAGCCGGATCCGACGCGCCTCGACGTGGAGCGGCTTCCGCCGGAGGCGATCGAGATCACGCGCGATCTCTACAGCCACGGCTTCTACTTCGAGGCGCACGTCGGGGTGCGCGGCTTCGTCGGTGGGGTCGGCCGGCTCGCGGGCGCGGGCCCGATGCTTCGGATCGGCTTCGGCTACGAGCTCACGCGCTGGCTGCTGGTGGGGCTCGCGGCCGAAGGCTCCGTGCACCGCACGAAGGCGCCGAGCCCGCCGAGCGCCACGGTGTTCGAGGTGCTCGACTTCCTGCTCGACATCCGGGTGCAGGCGAACGTCAGCGCGCGCGCCGCGCTCTGGCTCGGCGGCGAGGTCGGGCTCGGCTTCGCGACCTCGCAGGTCCTGCGCACCTACGGCCTGCAAGACGCGGAGGACGTGGCGCTGCTCTACGGCGGACAGCTCGGCTTCGACTGGCACGCCCGCAACCGACACCACTCGTTCGGCCTCGTCGGCGGCGCGCGCATCTTCCCCGGCTTCGAAGGCCTCGACGGCGAGCTCGCGATCGGCATCCACGGCGCGCTGTACATCCGCTACGTGTTCTGAGATCCGCCCATACCCGCGATGCCGTGGGCGCGATGCTCGCGGCGCTCGTGCCGTGCGCTCGTGCCGTGCGCTCGTGCCGTGCGCTCGTGCCGTGCGCTCGTGCCGTGCGCTCGTGCCGTGCGCTCGTGCCGTGCGCTCGTCCTCGCGTCCGGGGCCCCCCTGACAGCGAGGGGCGCTCGCTGATACGCTACCGCTCATGCGGATGGCGAGCCTCGTGGGTGTCGGGCTTCTGGCCGTGGCCGGATGCTCGGATCAGCAATACGTCGGCGAAGGCGGCTTCTACACCTTCGCGCTCACCGAGGACACCGCGCCCTTCGTCGAGACGGAGGACGGGAACCTCTACCTCGTCGAGCAGCGCGTGGAGCTGCCGCTGCGCGCGCCGACGGATGAGCAGATGGCGGAGCTCTCGACCGAAGTCGAAGGCCTGCCGTGGGCGCGGCGTCCTTGGGTCGAGCGCCACGACTACGAGCTCGAGATCGACTGGGTGATCATCAACCTCGACGAGGAGGAGCGCGAGGTCGCGCTCACCTTCAACGGCATCAACGAGTTCCACGAGTACCTGCCGGGCTTCACGGTCGACGAGGACGAGGTCATCCCGGAGTTCGCGCAGTGGGAGCGCACCATCGTCCTCGAGCCGCTCGAGCGTCGCTTCGGGACCATCCGCGAGGAGCAGTTCGACGAGGTCGCGGTGGATCTCGCGACGGTGGTGAACGGCGTGACGAACGCGAACCTGATCGTGCACCCGGACAGCCACTCCGCGGTCGATCCGCGCGCGACGCCCTTCGTGCCGAGCGTGGTGCCGGCGCTCGTCGGGTTGCGCGCGGGGCTTCGTTCGACTTCGACCTCGAACGTGGTGGTCGAGCTCACGGTGCGGGTGCGTGACGAGCGCGGCGTGGTGATCGAGGACGTGCAGCGCGCATGGGAGCTCCCGGTGCCGGAGGTCTTCATGCCGTCGAGCCTCGTGCCGCCGGAGGAATGACGTCGGACCGAGCGCCGGATCGAGCCACCGCACGTGGTCGTCATCGGGTCGTCATCGGGTCGTCAACACCGGTCGTCGGGTCGTCGGTCCCAGGTCGTCGACATCGTCCTCATCGACGCGATCGGTGGGCGTGGTCGGCGACCGTCGAATCGAGCGCAGCGAGAACCTCCGTGCACGCTCTGCACGTCAGGCGTCGTGGTCGCGTCATCGGGCCCGACTCGCGGATTCGACGGATCCCTCGGTTTTCGAAGCCGATCCGGAGGGCTTCCCCGCGGGCTCGATCGACCCTTCGCTCGTGGCACGTCCGATGCTGTCCGCGGGCGCGGAGAATCTTCTCTCGTCGGGTCGCGTCGTTCGCGCTGGCCCCTACCCATCGCACGCGGTAAGCGCCGCCGAGGTGAGCTTCATGCGTCTTTCGATCGTCCTCTTCGCTTCGTTCGTTTCCGCTACCGCGTTCGCCGCGCCCCCGACGCCGAGCGATGCGGCGTCCACCGCGTCCGCGAACACCGCGACCAACGCGCCCGACGAGGCGGCCGACGATCTCGCGGCGGAGCTCGCGGCGTCGGAGAGCGTCGCGCAGGTCTACGTGCAGGCCAACGCGCAGCCCGTCACGCAGCCCGCGCAGCCACAGCGTCTCGTCCGCCAGGCCAGCGTCTACGCTGGCGTGCCCTTCTTCCTCACCGATCGCGAGACGCTGCGTCCGGGCATCGGCTTCCACGTTCGGGGTGGCTGGGAGCTCGGCTGGATCGTCCCCGAGATCGCGCTCGGCTGGCAGCTCAACCTGCTCGACGCGCCCGGCAACACGAACCTGCAGAGCGTCTGGTTCAGCGTCGGCGTTCGGATTCAGTTCCTGAACTACTCCAACGTCGTGCCCTTCGTCTCCGCCGCGTTCCGACCTTCGTGGTTCTCGATCTACGACCCGACCATCGACGCCTCGACCGACCTGACCTTCGAGCCCGCCGTCACGGCCGGGATCGGCGCGACCATCGAGCTCACGCAGAACTTCGGCCTCGAGGTCGGTCTGCAGGCCACGACCATCATCCCCGTGGTCAACGAGGTCTTCGTGGACTCGCGCGGCAACGGCGCCACGCAGATCTTCCTCTACCCGCACTTCGGCGCGACGTACTTCTACTGATTGCGCGGCCGAAGTCGTGATCGGGGCACGGTGATCGCGGCATCGTGATCGGGGCACGGTGATCGGGGCATCGTGATCGGGGCACGGTGATCGCGGCCTCGTGATCGGGGCACGGTGATCGCGGCATCGTGATCGGGGCATCGTGATCGCGGCGATGTTTCGCGACATCGACCGAATCGCGTGCTTCGGCGCGAGCTGTGCCATCGGCGAGCCGGGCTGGCGCATTCCGCGTGGAATCGCCGACGAAAGTCGTGTGATTCCGAGGGTGGCACGTGCCTCGCTCTGTCGATCTTCATGCGCGTCGCCCGAGCCGTCCTGCCCGCGATCCTGCTGCTCGGCGCGTGCTCGACCTCGCTCACGTCGCTCCAGCCCGCGCGCACCACGCCCGCGGGGCACGTGGCGGTCACGACGTCGGCGCAGGTGACGCCGCCGGTGGGGTTGCCGGGCGAGGTGCGCGACGACCTGGACGAGCTGCGTGGACGCGGCGGCAACCCGAGCGAGGCGCGGATGCGCGAGATCGCGGGGCTCGCGGGGGCGGCGTTGCTGGCGCCCCCTTCGGGTGACGGGCAGCTCGCGGTGGCGGCTGGCCTCACCAAGCGGCTCGAGCTCAACGCGCGCGCGCGGACCACCTCCGCTGGAGCGGGGCTTCGTTTCCAATGGCTGCGCCGCTCGCCCGGGATCTACGGCGCGATCGGGCTGAACGTCGACGCGTCGTTTCGCGCGTTCCCGATCGAACGCTTCGCGTCGCGCGTCGATCTGCGGAGCTTCCGCCGCGTCGACGTCTCGATCCCGCTCGTGCTCGGCTACAGCCGCAAGCACGTGCACGTGTGGGCGGGTCCGAAGCTCGTGTGGTCGCGCGCGTCGGCGAGCTTCGACTATTGCTCGCGCCGGGTCGACGGCGAGTGCCTGACCGACGTGCCGATCGACGCGCGCGGCACCGCGCTCTTCTCCGCCGGCCAGCTCGGCATCGCGCTCGGCGGCTCCCGCTTCTGGGTCGCCTTCGAGCTCACGGTCGCACGAGCCCGCGTGCGCGCGGATCTGGATCTGCAGATGTCCGGCGAGCCGATGGAGCACGCCATCGACCGAACCGGGCGGGTGCTGACCCCGGCGCTCGGCCTGATCTTGTGGATTTGAAGCGGAACCGTCGATCGACGAACACACGACCGTCGCACGTCGGCTTCTTCGTGGTCGTCGACGTGGTCGTGGTCGTGGTCGTGGTCGGCGACGTGAACGGCGACGTCCGCGACGTGAACGGCGACGAACGAGAGCGGCGTCGAACGGTGTCGAGCGATCGACGAGCTCAACGCCGACGCCGACGCAGCCCAATCACGAGCGCACCCAAGATCCACATCAGGCCGCGTGCGTCGCCCGAAGTCCCGCAGCCACAACCGCCGACCGCGCGCGTCACGTCGCGCGGCTCGCCACCGCCGTCCACATGCGCACCCGAATCGCGCGGGCTCGCGCCTCCGTCGCCGAGCGGCCCCCCGTCTTGGCCGGGGCACAGCAGGTCCGAACCGTCGCAGTCTTGATCGATGCCGTCGCCGCAGGTCTCCGAAGCGCCCGGGAAACGTGAGGGATCCGCGTCGTCGCAGTCGACGCTGGTGTTGTGGCCGTCGCCGTCCGCGTCGACCGGGGCGTCGCGACAGCCGTCGTCGCCGTCGCGCATCTCGCAGCCCGCCGCGCAGCTCTCGCGCTCGACCTCGCCCGCCACGCAGCGCGCGCGGCCGTCGCCGTCGCAGCGCCACTCCGCGTCGAGGCCGGCCGGGCACGTCGGCACCGCGGCGCACACGTCGTCGGTGCCGACCGGCATCGAGACGCAACCGCCGGGGCACGCTTCCGTCATCACCATCCCGTCGACGCAGCGCGTGCGTTCGGTGAGCGCGGCGTTGCAGGTCCAGATGGGGAAGGTGCCGCCCGGACAGGTCGGGACGGGCTCGCCGCAGGTCGCGCCGGGCAAGCCGCGGTGCGGGCCTTGTTCGTTCCAGCGCGAGGGGTTCGTGGGTGAGCAGGGGCCGCGGAAGGGATCGAACGCGGTGGTCGATGCGCCGCCGAGCGGGCGCACCTCGAAGTGCAGGTGCGCGCCGGTGCTGCAGCCGGAGCTCGCGATCTGACCGAGCGTCTGGCCGCACGTGATGCGTTGGCCGGGTGAGACGCGGACGCTGCCGTTGCGGAGGTGCGCGTAGACCACGCGGTAGTCGCCGTGGTTGACGACCACGTGGTTGCCGTAGCCGAAGCCGAACCCGGTGCCGCAGCGCGAGTCGGTCGCGGCGTTGCACGTGCGGCATTGATCGAAGTGACCGTCTTGCGTGCTCACGACCTCGCCGTCGGCCGCCGCGACGACGTCGTAGCCGGTGGCGATCGCGCCGTTGCCGCCCGCGAGGCTGAAGTCGCTCCCGCGGTGCCCGTCGTAGGAGCTCGTGCCGCAGTTCCAGTCTTCGGAGCCCGCCGCGCCGCCGTTGTTGTCGAAGTAGTACCAACCCGCGATGCAGGAGTCGCAGGCGGTGGGGCGACTGAGCTGCGCGGACGTCGGCGACGCGGCGAGGACCGCGAGCGTCGCTGCGAACACCGCGAGCGAGGATGCGATCGACGACGCGGTCGGCGATGCGAGCGAACGCGCGAACGAAGCGACGCTCATCGCGACCTCCACGTGGCGGAGTGCGTGGCGCCGTATTCGTCGTCCCAGCGGACCTCGTCTCCGTCGAAGCGGAGCGTGCTCGCGGGCAGAGGAGTCCACTGCGCAGGATCCGAATGGCCCGTACGGTGCTCGCAGTTCGTGAGACACCGCCGACCTTCGTCGTCGAAGACGTGAAGGCCCGCGACGCCGCCGTTCACCGAGCCGACGCCGAGCAGCGTGCGCTCGTCGGGCGCGAAGCTGAGCGCGCCGAGCGCGTAGAGCGTGCGATCGAGCACCACGTCGCGGCCTGCTTCGCGGCGATGCAGGACGCTCGCCGTCGCCTGTGCGCCTTCGTCGATCACGACGTACGCGAGCGCCCGCGGCGAGACCGCGACGTGATCGATCACCGAGCGCGCCACGAGCTCTTCGCGCGAGGGATCGCCTTCGACGAAGTGGAGCAAACGCGCGTCGGGCGTGACGAGGTAGACGTCGCCGCGGTGCTCCTGCGCGTCGATCGCGACGGGGAGCCCCGAGGGCTCGCGAGCTCCGTCCGCGCGCTCCCACGCGTACGTGCGTCGCGTCGCGCCGTCGCTGCCCTCGGGCGCTGCGAACACCACGGCGCTCGGCACGAGCCGTCGCGTCGCTTCCAGCGACGACGCGCCGCTTCCCGGTTCGGTGGGCGCGCAGCCCGAGCCTCCGCTCGAGAGCGCGACCACGAGCCACCACCGCCAGCTCCATCGCATCGAGGGGGAGTGTAACTCGTTCACGTCCGAACTTGGCGCGCATGGCCTCGTCACCGTTCGCGTCGAAGTCGACTCACGACCGCGACGCGCGAAAGGGACCGCACCCTCGAGCCGCGCCACCGAAACCTCGCGGACGGGCTTCGTTTTTCGGAGCGTGCGAAGTACCGTTCGCGCGATGCGGAAGCTCCGGTTCGCGGTCGTCTCGTTGGCTTTGCTCGGCTGGACGTGGGCGTCGACGTCCAGCTCGCTTCGCGCGCAGCCGGGGTGCGACGACCCGGAGGTCTGTGACGCGGACGGCGACGGAATCGTCGACGCGGACGAGCGCGACTCGGCGGGCGAGCCCGTCGACACCGACGGAGACGGCACGAACGACGAGCTCGATCTCGACTCGGACGACGACGGCATCCCCGACGCGATCGAGGCGGGCGACGACGATCCGAGCACGCCGCCGGTCGACACCGACGACGCGATGGAGCGACGCAGCCCCGACTTTCGCGACCTCGACTCGGACGGCGACGGGATCGGCGACGCGTTCGAGGCAGGGGCCGACCCAGCCGCACCGGTGGACTCGGACGGCGACGGCGACGCGGACTACGTCGACCGGGACTCGGACGACGACGGAGTTCCGGACGCGCTCGAAGGCGGCGCCACCACGCTCGAGGATCCACCGCGCGACGCGGACGAAGACGGCACGCCGGACTACCTCGACCTCGACGCGGACGGAGACGGCATCGACGACTCCGAGAGCGTGCTGCCCGACGGGACGGTGCGCGACACGGACGGCGATCGGATCCCCGACTCGAGCGATCTCGACGACGACGACGACGGAATCGCGGACGTGGTGGAGGTGCTGCCGCGCGGGGTGGACGGCGCGGCGTCGGATTGGGATCGCGACGGCATCCCCGATCACCGCGACACCGACACCGACGCGGACGGAGTGCCGGATCGCATCGAGACGGCGAACGATCTCGACGGAGACGACATCCCGAACTTCCGCGATCCGGACTCGGACGGCGACGGCATCGTGGACGGCACCGACGTGTGCCCGCTGGTCTGGGATCGTCGTCAGCGCGACACCGACGGAGACGGCGTGGGCGACGCGTGCTCCGACGATCGCGACGGCGACGGGGTGCTCGACGCAGACGACAACTGCCCGAGCGTGACGAACGCGGACCAAGCGGACTCGAACGACGACGGCGTGGGCGACGCCTGCACGGGGCCGCGACCGCAGGCGCCCGCGCCGCCGGGGCTCGCGGGTGGGGGAGGGTGCGCGACGTCGGCGACCGGCTCGTCGAGCGTCGTGTGGCTCGTGCTCGCGTCGCTGCTCGCGTGGCGTCGACGAAAGCGCGCGTGACGTCGCGCCACCGAGCGCCGGCCCATGAGCACGTGCCCATGAGCACGTCCCTGCCGTCGCTCGGCGACGAGGTCGAGGTCGAGCTCGAGGTCTCGCGCTTCTCGTTCGTGAAGCGAAGGCCGGACGGTCGCGTGCACTTCGTCTCGCCGCTGCCGACGCTCTTCAACTACGGCAGCGTGCCCGGGACGCGCGCGGCAGATGGGGATCCGCTCGACGCGGTGGTGCTCGGACCGCGGCGACCGCGGGGGACGCTCGTGCGAGGTCGCCTGCTCGGGGTGATCGACTTCGTCGACCACGACGCCCCGGATCCGAAGCTCGTGGTGGGCGACGTGCTCCGTGCTCGCGACGTGCGCGCGCTCGAGGCGTTCTTTCGGGTGTACGCGCGCGCGAAGCGGGTGCTCGACCCCGGGCCGGGGCGGACGCGCTTCGGCGGATGGATCGTGCGCGCGCCGGTGCGCTGACGATCGAGTCCCCCGCGAGCCAGTTCGCACACGCGGGTGCGTGAGCGATACGTGCAACCGAGCGATGCGGTGCGGTGCGACGTGCGAACGACGACCGCGTGCGTGGTACCGTCGCTTCGCCGCGTCGGGGTGTCGCGGCTCGTCGCGAGGGGTCGCGGCGACGAACCGCGCGAGTCGCGGAGGGGTCTACGGATGACGCTGAATCTGGCCACGCTGCTGCGGGAGACCGCCGCCACCGATCCCTCGCGCCCGGCGATGGTGCTCGGAGAGGTCACGCTCTCGTACGCGATGCTCCACGGGATGGCGCAGCGCTTCGGCGGCGGGCTCGCGAAGCTCGGGGTCAAGCGCGGCCAGCACGTCGCGCTGCTGCTGCCGAACGTGCCGCACTTCACGATCGCGTACTTCGGCGCGCACTACGCGGCCGCGCCGGTGGTGCCGCTCAACGTGCTGCTCACCGCGGACGAGATCGCCTACCACCTCGAGGACTCGGACTCGGTCGCGCTCGTGGTGTGGGAGGGCTTCTACGAGCAGGCACGCAAGGCATTCGATCGCATCGCGACGTGCAAGCACCTGATCGTCGCCAAGGCGGATCGCGCGGACGTCACGGCGCCGGAGGGTGCGGTGTCGATGACGGCGCTGATCGGCGGCGCGGAGCCGATCACGGATCTGCCGCCCACGATGCCCGACGACACCGCGGTGATCCTCTACACCTCGGGCACCACGGGGCGTCCGAAGGGCGCGGAGCTCACGCACTTCAACCTCTTCTACAACGCCGACTACATGTCGAGCCGTCTGCTCGGCGGACACCGCGACGTCGCGCTGGTGTGTCTGCCGCTCTTCCACAGCTTCGGACAGACGGTGATGCAGAACGGAACCCTGCGCTCCGGCGGCACGATGGTGCTCATGCCGCGCTTCGATCCGGAGGGAGCGCTCGGTTTGATCGCGAAGCATCGCGTGTCGCTCTTCGCCGGCGTTCCGACCATGTACTTCGCGCTGCTCCACTACCCGGAGTCGTCGAAGTTCGACACCTCGTCGCTCGAGCGCTGCGTGAGCGGCGGCTCGGCGATGCCGGTCGAGGTGATGCGGGCGTTCGACGAGAAGTTCCGCGTGAACGTGCTGGAGGGCTACGGCCTCTCGGAGACCTCGCCGGTGGCGAGGACGCCGAGGGCAAGGTGGTCACCGAGACCGGCGTGCCGGGCGAGATCTGCATCAAGGGCCACAACGTGATGAAGGGCTACTACAAGCGGCCCGAGGTCAACGCGACGTCGATCGTGGAGGGCTGGTTCCACAGCGGCGACATCGCGACCCGCGACGAAGAGGGGTACTACTTCATCGTCGATCGCAAGAAGGACATGATCATTCGTGGCGGATTCAACGTGTATCCGCGCGAGATCGAGGAGGTCCTCTACGCGCATCCCGCGATCGGCGAGGCGGCGGTCATCGGGATTCCGCACGAGTCGCACGGGGAAGAGGTGAAGGCGATCGTGGCCTTCAAACCGGGACATTCCGCGACGCCGGAAGAGCTCGTCGCGTATTGCAAGGAGCACCTCGCGGCGTACAAGTACCCGCGCGTGGTGGAGATCCTCGACGCGCTCCCGAAGGGCCCGACGGGGAAGATCCTCAAGCGCGAGCTGCGCGGCTGACGGAGGCGCAGGAGCCGCGGCGACGGACGACGCCGCGGCGAAGGGCGAAGGCGACGGACGAAGGCGACGGACGGCCGCGCGAGCGACGAGAACGAGGCGGACGCGCCCCGAGGTGCGTGCGGCTCGTTTGCGTCGTCGACGCGCGCCTCTCAGCGCGGGCGGAATCGATCCGTCGCGGCCACGAGCGCGTCGGTGGTGCCGGGCTCGAGCGCGGAGTGTCCGGCGTCGGGCACGATCACGAGCTCGCTGCCGGGCCACGCGCGGTGGAGCTCCCACGCGCTCTTCGCGGGGCAGACCACGTCGTAGCGGCCTTGCACGATCACGCCCGGGATGTTCGCGAGGCGGTGCGCGTCGCGCAGGAGCTGGCCGTCGACCTCGAAGAAGCCGTGGTTGACGAAGTAGTGGCACTCGATGCGCGCGAAGGCCTCCGCGAAGCGCGGGGCTTCCGTCTTCGCGACGAGCTTCGGGTCGGGCATCAGCCGCGACGTGCGTCCTTCCCAGCCGCTCCAGGCGCGCGCGGCGCGTGCGCGCACCGCGTCGTCCTCGCTCGTGAGGCGCGCGTAGTAGGCGTGCACGAGATCGCCGCGCTCCGAGTCGGGGATGGGCTCGAGAAATCCCTCCCACGCGTCGGGGAAGATGCGGCTGCAGCCGTCTTGGTAGAACCACTGCACCTCCTCGTCGCGCACGAGGAAGATGCCGCGCAGCACGAGCTCGGTGACGCGCTCGGGGTGCTTCTGCGCGTAGGCGAGCGAGAGCGAGCTGCCCCAGCTCCCGCCGAAGAGCTGCCAGCGCTCGATGCCGAGGTGCTCGCGCAGCTTCTCCATGTCCGCCACGAGGTGCCACGTCGTGTTGTCCTCGAGCGACGCGAAGGGCTCGCTCTTGCCGCAGCCGCGCTGATCGAAGAGCACGATGCGGTAGGCGCTCGGATCGAAGAAGCGCCGCTGCGTCGGATCGGTGCCGCCGCCCGGGCCGCCGTGCACGAACACCACCGGCTTGCCGGCGGGGTTCCCGCACTGCTCGTAGTGGATGCGGTGGCGACCGTCGACGGCGAGCCAACCTTCGTCGTAGGGCGTGATCTCCGGATAGAGCGGCATGGCGCACCATAGGCCGCGCTTGCGCGCCGTCCAAGCGTGGGATGCGGCTCGGGGTGCGTGTGGCGTCGACCGAGCACGCGAGCGTGCGCGTCGGATGGTGCCCGTCGGATGATGCCCGTCGGATGGTGCCCGTCGGATGGTGCCCGTCGGAGGGTGCCCGTCGGAGGGTGCCCGTCGGAGGATGCCCGTCGGAGGATGCCCGTCGGAGGGTGCCCGTCGGAGGGTGCGCGTCGGCTCAGCCCAGCAGGCCGGCCGCGAGACCGGCTGCGAGCGGGATCGTGAGGTTGTCGTCGACGCGTCCCACGCTCGACAGCTCTCCGAGCGCGCCCGCGATCGCCATTGCGAGCGCGACGCCCCACGGGACGACACCGAAGAGCGCGAACGCGCCGCTCGCGGCGAGGGTGCCCGCGACCACGAACGCCACCGACCCCTCCACGCTCCGTTGTGGACCGAGGTGGTGTCGCCCGAAGCGTCGGCCGAAGTACGAGGCGGTCGGATCGGCGGCGGCGAGGATCGCGACCGACGCGGCGGCGGCCGGAGCGTCGAGGGTCCACGCGAGCACCGCCAGCGAGGTCGCGTACCAGGTGCCGCTCGTCACCGCGTGGCGCTCGAAGGAGTGCGCGGTCGCGGCGAGCGCGGTGTCGACGCGCGCGCGCCACCGACCGCTCACGCGACGTGCGCCTTCGAGGAGCCACACGCTCACGAGCGCGCAGGTCGCGGTCCAGAGGATGGTGCGTTCGTCACCGAGGCGGAGCACCACGATCGCGACCACGCCGACCGCGACGTGGACGAGGGAACGCGACACGTTGACCGGGCGCAGGCGAGGGAGCGCGGCGCCGATCGAGAGCGACGCGTCCTCGTAGGCGTCGGCGAGCGACGAGGTCACGCGGGGTCGCGGCATCGCGATCACCTCGGCGAGCGCGGTGTCGAGCCGCGTCGCGAGCTCGGTCGAGAGCCCGCTCGTCGGAAGCGCGATCCGCACCGCGGTGAGCCGCGCGCGTGCCTTCTCTGCGTCCGCGAGCTCGACCGCCTGCAGCTCGCGGTGGAGCGTGCGGAGGATCGCGGCGGGCGGCGGAAGGCGCGACGGCGGGCTCGAAGGTGCGGTCGGCGGCGACACGGGCGCGGGACCGTACCACTCACGATCGGACACCCCCGTCGAGGCTTTGCCAGACCCCTCCGGGCCTCGATGCCATAAGCTTCCCGTCACGTCCGCTCCCCGAGTCATCCGCCAGATGGATGGGTACGGCCAAGGTGTGGGCTCGACCGTGGTCCGAAGTCCACCTCACACCGGCTTCTTTCCCTTATTCTTTCGAGCTTCACCTCCACTTCATCGACCTCCGCTGCCTTCACCTCCGCTTCTGGGCCGCTCCGCGGCCTCGGCGACCCCCACGACCCTCTGCGCCCCCGAGCTGCCTCTCCGCAATGAACCGGATCGTGCTCGTGCTCTGCGTCCTCACCGCCTGCGGTCCGAAGCTCGCGCCCTCGGAAGAGACGCGCGCGATCGAGCTCGAGATATCTCCTGAGCAGCCATCGCACGTTGCGGCGCGAGGAGTGGCGCGCGGTCGAGCTCGACGAGAGCCGCACGGCCTTCATCGACGTGGAGATCCCGCGCGAGGGCTGCAACCTGCTCGTCGTGCTCACGGACGGCGAAGGCGAGATGCTCGAGCTGCGGCGCGAGCCGACGGTGAGCCTCGGCGCGCCAGGGCTCTCGTGGTTCTCGGTGTGCGCGGACGAGCCGGGGGCGCGGAGCCTGGCGACCACGGTCACCGCACGCGCGCCGATGAGCCGCGCGCTCCACCTCGCGATCTATTCGGCGCCCGGCCGCGAAGGCGAGCACGCGATGAACGCGAGCTACCTGCCGGAGCCGCCGCCCGCGTTCGTGGTGGCGCCACGGGTCGTACCGACCGTCACGCCCACGCCGGAGGTGGCGCCGGTGCCCACGGATCCCGCCACCTCCGCGCCGAGCGAGTGCGGCGTCGATCCGCGCGAGACGGCGCGCGAGGCATACGCGACGGGGCGGGAGGCGGCCGAGCGTGGAGAGCTCGAGGCGGCGTCGACCGCGTTCGATCGCGCGTACGAGTGCGTGCCCGATGGGACGATCTTGTTCAACTCCGCCGCGGTGTACGCGCGGCGTGGCGACGCGGACGCGGCGATCGAACGCTACGAGCGCGTGCTGAGCGCGCACGGAGAAGGGCTCTCGCGCGTGCTGCGGCGGCAGGTCGACGACGCGCTGCAGGCGCTGCGTCGCCCGGTGCGCATCGTGGTCGAGGCGCCCTCGGGCTACGTCGTCACGGTCGGAGGCGTCGTGCTCGACCGCGGCGAGGGCCGCGTGATCCCCGGCACGTACGAGGTGGCGTGGCGACGTCGCGACACCGACGCACGCACCGTGAAGCAGGTCGTCGTGCGACCCGGGGAGCGCGCGAACGTCTCGTTCCCGGAGGCGCCGCGATGATCGGGCGCCACCTCGGTCGCTACGAGCTGCTCGGCAAGCTCGGCGGTGGAGGCATGGGCGAGGTCTTCCTCGCGCAGCGCGGCGGCGCGCGTGGGGTCGGCAAGCCGGTGGTCGTGAAGGTGGTGCATCGACGGCACGCGCGGAGCGAGGAGCTGCGCGCGATGTTCCTCGACGAGGCGCGGCTCGCGGCGGCGATCCGACACCCGAACGTCGCGGCGGTGGAGGACCTCGGAGAAGAGGGCGACGAGCTCTACATGGTGATCGAGCACGTGCCGGGCGCGTCGTTCGCGCAGGTGCTCACGAAGCTCACGACGATGGGGCGTCGGCTGCTCCCCGCGATGTCGGTCGCGATCGTCGCGGACGCGGCGGCCGGACTGCACGCGGCGCACGAGGCGCGCGACGAGCACGGGCGCGCGCTGAACATCGTGCATCGCGACGTGAGCCCGCAGAACGTGCTCCTCGGCACGCAGGGCCAGGTGAAGGTGATCGACTTCGGCGTCGCGAAGGCGTCGCAGCGGCTGCAGAAGACGACCGGCAAGGAGCTCAAGGGCAAGCTGCGCTACATGGCGCCCGAGCAGCTCGACGGAAACGTCGATCGGCGCACGGACGTGTTCGCGCTCGGGGTCGTGCTCTGGGAGGCGCTGACCGGGCGGCGGCTCTTCGACGATCCCGACGATGCGACCGTGATTCGACGCATCCTCGCGGGCGACGTGCCGCGCCCGAGCGACTTCGCGGAGGTGCCGGTCGCTCTCGAGGCGTGCGTGATGCGCGCGCTCTCGCGACGCACAGACGATCGTTTCCCGAGCGCGGAGGCGTTCGCGGAGGCGCTGCATGCCGCGTTGCCGACGCACGAGGCGGACGCGTTCGCGCGCGCCGCGGTGTTGCTCGGGCTGCTCGGCCCGGAGATCGACGATCGCTCGCAGCGCGTGGGGCTTCCGCTGGTGTCCGCGCTCGACACGCAGGAGCTCGCGACCGCGCCGTTGCAAGCGGTGCAGCGTTGGACCGAGCCGCTGAAGGTCCCGGCGAAGCGGTCGACGAGGGGCTCGCTCCCCGACACCGCGCCGCGGGTTTCGCTCGCGACGCCGGAGCATCCGGAGCGCGTGCCCGCGCCGCCGACGGGAGGTCGTTGGATCGTCGCGCTCGCGCTCGCGCTCGGGGGATTCGCGGCGGGGCTCGGGGTGGTGATCGTGCTGATCCCGCAGGGCGGCGAGGACGACGCGGTGTCGGCCCCGAGCGTGGTCATGCCGAGCGTGGTCGCGCCGAGCGCGGTGAGCCCGAGCCCGGTCGTCCCCGGTGAGGCCGTCCCGAGTGGGTCCACTCCGAGCGAGCAGCCACCGACCGGCGCGTCGGAGCCGACGGCGGTCGTGGACGCGGGGCTCGGGAGCACGGGCGGGGCCGCGACCCAGCCGACCCGGACGACGCCGCCGGGCACGTCGAGCATGGTGGCTCCAGCCTCGGACTCGACGTCGCCCGCGCGCGGCACCAAGCGCGGCTCGACACGTTTTCCCCTCGCCAACGTGGACGATCCGTTCGCGGACGATCTGTGATGGACTCGGACGTGGGAGTTGCGATGCGCGCGAGCCGACCGAAGCGATCGAGCGTTGCTCTCGGGCTCGCGCTGGTGCTCGCGTGCGGCGGTGGAGCCGCATCGGAAGCGCCCGTGACGATCGGAGCGACGAACGGCGGAGACGCTCCCGAGGACGACGGTGTCGTCGGGCCGGCGGACGAGATCGACCCGCAGGTCTGCGCGAGCGACGCGGACTGCATGGTGGGCACACCACGGAACTGCTGTGCGTCGTTCTGTCCGAGCGACACGCAGGCGTGGAGCCGCGCCGCGTGGGCGGCCTACCAGGACGAGTGCGCGGTCGTGGAGTGTGCGTCCGTCGAAGACGCGGCGTGTCTGCCGGAGACGCCGCCGCGGGTGGAGGCACGCTGCGTGGACGCGCGCTGCGTGCTCGTGGTCGGCGCGGAGTGAGCCAATCGCGTCGTTCGAAACCCGCGGCGCTCCGTGTTCCGCGTCGCGCTCTGCTCAACGCTCCGCACAGTGCTGAGCGCGACGCGTGAAGCGCTCCGCCAGCTCGCGTGCGGTCGGCCTTCGCGCGCTCTCACGGTCGAGACAACGGATGACCGTCGCCGCGAGCTCCGGATCCACGTCGGCTCGGAGCGACGACAGAGGTTCGGGCGGCGGCAGGTCGCGTCCTTCGAGCAACGCGAGCGCGAGCGACTCGTCGAACGGGCGGCGACCCGTGAGCAGCTCGTAGGCGATCACCCCGAACGCGAAGACGTCGCCCGCCGTCGCGACCTCTCCCGACAGACTCTCCGGCGCCATGTAGAGCGGCGTGCCCGCGACGTCACCCGTCTGCGTGAGCTGCAAGCTGCGACGCAGCCCGACGGCGCTGCGTGGCGAAGCGCCCGAATCGTCGCGAGCGCTCGTCGTGCGGGGCTCGAGCTCGGCCCGAACGAGCGGAACGGTGTGGGCCGCCGTCACGGTGTCGGCGTCCTCCTTCGACGCGGGCCCCGCGGACGCAGCCACCCCGTCCGCGGGTGACCCCGCGGACGCAGCCACCACGTCCGCCTCCGACTCCAGCCGCGACACGCCGAAGTCTGCGATGCGCGCGACGGGCGCGAGCAGGTCGCCGGTCAGCAGCACGTTCGCCGGCTTCAGATCGCGATGCACGATGCCCGCGGCGTGGAGCGCGGCGAGGCCATCCGCGATCTGCGCGAGGATGGGCGCGGCCCACGCGTGATCTCCGAAGTGCGCGCGTTGGTCGCGCAGCGTGGTGCCGCGGACGAGCTCCAGCACCACGAAGAGGAAGCCGTGGCTCGACACGTCGACGTCCACCACGCCGACCACGTGGGGATTGCGGATCGACGCCGCGATGCGCGCCTCGCGCGCCAGACGCGCGAGCGCGGTCGCGTCGAGATCGTGGGTGAGCTTGAGCGCGAAGCGTCGGCCGTCGCCGAGCCGCTCCACCTCGTAGACCGCGCCCATCGCGCCGGTGCCGAGCGGGCCGACCACGCGGTAGCGATCCTGCACGACGTCGCCGACCTCCAGGCGTGGTGCGGGAGACGCTTCGGCGCGGCTCAGCGCGAGCGCGGCGACGATCTGGTTCGAGCGCTCGCCGATCTGGTGTCGCAGCTCCGTGTTCAACGCCTCGATCTCGCGCGCGTGACGCTCGAGCTCGTCGACGCGGCGCGCGAGCTCCGCGTTGAGGCGATCGCCCTCCGCGAGGCTGTGGATGTGACGGCGCGAGAGGATCAGCGCCATGAAGGTCGCGAAGAGCGCGAGACCGATGACGGTCGGGCGCGCGCCCTCGGCGAGATCGGGACCACGCACCCAGTAGAGGAAGTCGAGCCACGCGGTGCCGGCGAGGCAGATCCACGCGACGAGCAAGAGCCCCGGCGCGAGTCGGTCGTCGCTGCGCGCGACGAGGCGTGCGCAGGTCACGAGCTGGTAGAGCGCGATGAGGCCCACCAGGGCGACGACGACCGGGCCCGCGACGTCGGTGCAGACGAAGGGATCCGAGGCCACGAGGCAGATCGCGATCGCGATCCCACACGCCACGATCCACCCGCGCGACGCGGGGCGGAGCCCGAAGTACACGTGCGTGAAGAAGAGCGAGACGGTCGCCGCCACGAGCAGTGCCACCGCGAGCACGGGGACCTCCGCGACCCCGAGGCGCATCCAGCCCACCACGTAGAGCGGATAGACCGCCGCGCTGAGCACCTGGATCGCGAAGAGCAGGTACGCGACGCGCTTGCGATCCAAGAGGAACACGCCGAGGCAGACGAGCCCGATCTGGACCAACGCGGCGAAGCACACCGCCGCGGCCGCGTCGTTCACCCACGCCGCGCGTCGCACCCGCGGGTCGATCACGCCGCGCCGCACGAGCGAGGGCGTGACCGTCCACCAGCTCGCCTGCGTCCAGCCGTTCTCGACCTCGACCCGCACGTGCGCGCGGCCGTCGCGCGTGGCTTCGTCCGGGAGCACGAAGCGCTGCGCACCCACCGCGCGCAATCCTTCGACGACGTCGTGGCGCGGCAGCGCGGGGAAGCCGTCGACGAGCACACGCGCGGGCGCGGGAGGCGAGGGGAGCACCAGCTCGAGCGGGTGCGTGGGCACGTCGATCGTCGTGGAGAGCGCATAGCGGGGCGCGCTCCGCGGGACCTCGAGGTGCGCGGGCAGCTCCACGGTGCGCGGCGGCTGCGCCTCGAGCTCGAGCTCCCACGTCGTCAGCTCGCGCAGGTCGCCCACACCGCAGCCCATCGCGGCGAGGACCCAGACCCCCCATACCCAGCCCCGCACGTGGAAGAGCGTAACGGGTCCGCGAACGCCCGCACGTCCCGCGAACGCCGGACGGCGTTTCGGGTGCGCGACGTCGGGACCACGCACGCGGTTCGGCCACGCGTGCTCTTCGGGTCCGAAGCTCGGTCCACCGCGCGAAGCTCGGTCCCCGCGTGCCGATCAGGTCGTCGGCTCGATCTGCGAGTACGTCGCGTGTTGGCCCGTGAGCCAGAGGATCGCGACGTGGCGCTCGAGGGCGATCGACTGGAAGAGCCCCGTGTCCTTCGCGCGCGTGATCGGCTCGCCTGCCACCGCGACGTCGCCGTCGGCGAGCGCGATGCCCGCGAGGTCCATGCCGCCGAAGAAGTTCTCCTTCGCGAAGGCGCGCATGTCGACCGGGCGGCCCGGGCTCACGCGCGCTTCGACCGCGCGCCAATGCAGGCCGAGCAATCGGCGGTACATCCAGTCGAGCTCCTCGTCGGATCGCAGCCGTGGCTGCGTGAGCGCGGGCACGATCGCCGGTCGCAGCACGTCGCCCTCGAAGCGCAAGAGCCCCACCGCGCGCGCGTGATCGTACGGGTGCTCGGACACGTCGGGCGGCGCGAGCTCGCGCGCACCGAGCGCCCAGAGCAGCACGGCCGCGCCTTCGCCGCGCCACACGCCTTCGATGCGCGCGCGAGGGTCGAGGCGTCCGATGGGCGTGTCGAGCAGCGCACGCTCCGAAGGCTCGAGCTCGCCGTCGAGCGAACGAGCCCACTCCGCGAGCTCGCGTCGCCGCGCGTCGGCCGCACCCGCGTTGCGCGTGCCCGCGTCGTCCTCGAGGAGCGCGCGACACGAGACCGCGAGGAGCACCAACGCGCGACGCGCGACGCGCTCCGCGCTCGGAGGATCCGTCTGCCCGTAGAGCGGCCGTCCGTCTCCGTCGTAGAGCTCGCCCGGCGGCAACATCGACCAGCCGCGCCCGCGCCGCACCATTGCGCTCACGAGCTCCCCGACGTGCGCGCCGGCCGCCTCGCCGTCGCCGACCACGCCGAAGACCTGGCGCACCGTGGCGAGCTCTTCGAGCAACCCCGCGCTCGCGCCCGCGCGCTCGGAGTAGCCGAGCAGCCCCTCGCGATGCGACGCGAGCTGCTCCTCGGCCAGCGGCGTGACCCGCGCGTGCGTCCCGTCGCTCCAGCGCAACGTGATGCCGCGTCCCTCGAACGCCGCGGTGGCCCCGCTCGCGAACGCGCCGAGCACCTCGGGCGTGAACGCGAGCGGTTCGCGGAGGTAGACGGTGGCTCGAACGGTCATGGGGCTCCTCGCCGGACGAGCTTGTCCGGCATGGGCGCGAGTGTGGGCACGCGCGCGCACGCCGGGGCAAGCGTCGGACGTGGACGCGAGCGCACGCCCGGGCAGCGTCGGACGCGGACGCGAGCGCTCCGCCGCGTGACGGTGGCGGAGCGTTCGTTCCCGCGCTGCTCCCGTTGACGAGCGGTACCGACGAACGGTCGGACGGAGGGGCCACTCCACCCCAGCGCCGAGGCCATCCGTACCCACGAACCCCCAAAGCGTCCCGTCGCCAGCGGAATCCTGCGCGAGTCCATGGCGATTCCTCACGCGATGTGGCTCCGAGCCCCCGAGGCACGGATCACGCACTAGGCCTCCCGCCCCCGGTCTTTCGGCTCCGGGTGTCGCGCCGTTCGGGACGGCGTGGCCTCGGGGCTCGGCCGGCACGCCACCCGTCGAGGCTCCATGACCCACCGCACTCCGTGGCTCCTCCTGTTCGGCCTCGCGCTCGCCTGCGAGGGGACGATCGGGGACTCCGCGTCTCGTGATCGCGATCCGACGCCCGAGATCCCGAACGACGACGACGGTGACGGCATCGCGGACGTGGTGATCGCCGCGCCCGCCACGCTCCGGCGTCTGACGCAGAGTCAGTACCGCAACTCGGTGCGCACGCTGACCGGGATCGAGGTGCCGGAAGCGACCGCGCTCGAGCCGGACACCGCGAGCAACGGCTTCGT
>JALOQC010000694.1 GCA_025453555.1 Myxococcota bacterium
CGCGCGAAGAGATCGCCGAAGCCGATCCCGCGGTAGGCGTTGATGCCCCAGAGATCCACCGACGGAATCGCCGCGAGCGTCTCGGGGCTCGGCAGCTCGCCGTAGATGGTCGCGACCGGGCGCGAGGGATCGAGCGCTTTGAGCGCCGCCGCGACGCGTTCGGTGCGCGCGACCGCTTCGCCGAAGGGAAGGCCCGTGTAATAGCCGTTGTAGTTCCACTCGTTGCCGACGAGCCACATCGCGATCGCCGGGTGATCGATCACCTGCCGCGCGCTCTCCGTCGCCACGGACTCGGGATCGCCGCCCCACGAGTACACCGTCATGAGCACTGCGATCCCTCGCGCGTGTAGGCGATCGAGCACCGTGCGATCGAGGATCGGTCCGTACGTGCGCACGTGCGTGATCCCCGCCGCCGCCATCATCTCCGCGTCGCGATCGACGAAGCGCGCGTAGTCGGGTGGCCACGCGGACCCGCGCGGCACCGGGCTCCAACACACGCCACGGATCTCGAGCGGCTCGCCGTCGATCAACAGCCGTCGACCGTCGACGCGGAAGCCGCGCTCGGTAGGACCGCCGGCGTCGGAGGTGGGGCCAGGCGTGGGAGTCCCTGCATCATCCATCGGGGCTTCGGCGTCGTCGTCCACGAGCCCCCCGTCGCGAATCTCCGACTCTCCTCCGTCCCCGACCGGAAGCCCGCCGTCCCTTCCGTCCTCCGGTCGGGAACCCGCATCGCGCTCCCCGTCGACACCGGTCATCGAGCCGGTGCAGGCCAGCGACGAGAGCCAAATCATCGCAAAGATTGGGAAAACGAACGAAGGACCGAAGACCCGAACGGCAGTCATGTCTTCGTGTGGTCGTGAACGAGCGGGCTGTTGACGAAAAGTGTCGCCGCGCGAGCTCCGAGGGGTCGTTGTCACGTTCATCCCGCCTCGGCCCCGCTGGGCGTCCGCAGGATCTGCTCCGCGCGCTCGGCGGTGATCAGCGGCGCGAGCACCGGATCGACGAGCACCTCGACCGCCCCCGATGCGACGCCCGCACCACGTGATCGCCGGGCGCGATCGGGAAACGCTTCGCCTTCGGGCGGAAGTCGGTGCAGCCCGCGACCACGACGACGTCCGATGCGATCGTGATCGGCGCCTCCGTCACGTGCTCGGCGCGCGGGTCGAGCGTGGGCGCGGCGTCGAGGACCGCGATGTCCACCGCGACCTCGACCGCGTCGTGCGTCCCGATCGCGACCACGTCCCCCGCCGCCGCGACGCGGTCCTCGGTGGCCTGCACCGTCCACGCGTCCGCGAGATCACCGCGCGGCGGATCGGACTCCACGTGAATCTGTCGGTAGTCGGCGAAGAGCTTCAGTCGTCGCATCGCGCGCCCGACGATACCTCGCCGAAGCGCGCGAGATCCCGACGCGCGATCCTCGCGCTCACGTCAAGAGGCGCTTGGCCTCTTCGACCACGCGCGCGGCGGTGATGCCGAGCTTCTCGTAGAGGGTCTCCGCCGGGGCCGAGGCGCCGAAGCGGTCGAGCGTCACGAAGCCGCCGTCCATGCCGACGTAGCGCTCCCAACCGAAGCGCGCCGCCGCTTCGACCACCACGCGCGCGGTCACGCTCGGCGGTAGCACGGAGTCGCGGTAGCTCTTGTCCTGCGCGGCGAAGAGCTCCCAGCTCGGCATGCTCACGACGCGCGCGCGGATGCCGTCCTTCGCGAGCGTCTCCGCCGCGTCGAGCGCGAGGTGCACCTCGCTGCCGGAGCCCATCAGGATCACCTGCGGATTCTCCACGTCGCGCAGCACGTACGCGCCCTTGTGCACGCCGTCCACCGCGCCGTGGGTGGCGCGATCGAGGGTCGGCACGTTCTGCCGCGTGAGCACCAGCGCCGCCGGCCCACGACAACGCATCGCCGCGATCCACGCCTCACGCGTCTCGTTCGCGTCGCACGGACGCAGGACCGTGAAGCCCGGGATCGCGCGGAGCGACGCGAGCGTCTCGATCGGCTGGTGCGTCGGTCCGTCCTCGCCGAGACCGATCGAGTCGTGCGTCAGCACGTAGCGCGTCGGAAGCCCCATCAGCGCCGCGAGGCGCAGCGCGGGGCGCATGTAGTCCGCGAAGACGAGGAAGGTCGCGCCGAAGGGCATCACGCCGCCGTGCAGCGCCATGCCGTTCATGATCGAGCCCGACTTTGTCCGCGATCGCCGCGATGTGCTTTCCGCTGGTGTTTCGCGTCGCGTCGCCCTTGTCGCTGGCGGGGAAGCTCACGAGCGCGTCTTCCCAACCGGCCGGGAGCTCACCCGCGAACGCCGCGCGGAGCTCCTCGGCGAGCTGCAGGTTCGCCTTCGCCCACGCGTCGTGCTTCTGCTTCCAGGCCGCGTGATCGGCGGCACCGCGCGCGACGACCTTCGCGGTCTCGGCGGCCATCTCGGCCGGGACGTAGAAGTCCTGGTTCGGCCAGCCCATCAGCTCGCGCGTCTTGGCGATCTCGTCCTTGCCGAGCGGAGCGCCGTGCGCGCCCGGGGTGTCCTGCTTGGTCGGGGCGGGCCAGCCGATGATCGTGTTCACGCGGATGAGGCTCGGGCGCGGATCCTTCTTCGCCGCCTCCGCCGCCGCGCGCAGCGCGACCAGATCGTTTCCGTCCCCGACGTGCTGCACGTGCCAGCCCTGCGCGGCGAAGCGCGCGTCGACGTCCTCGCTCATCGCGAGCGAGGTGCGGCCGTCGATCGTGATGTCGTTGTCGTCGTAGAAGACGATCAGCTGCCCGAGCTTCAGGTGCCCCGCGAGCGAGCACGCCTCGTAGGACACGCCCTCCATGAGATCGCCGTCGGACGCGATGCACCACACGTGGTGATCGAAGAGGCCACTTCCCAGTTCAGAGGCGCCGAACCGACGCTGCAGGTGACGCGCGGCCATCGCCATGCCGACCGCGTTCGCGATGCCTTGCCCGAGCGGACCCGTCGTCGTCTCGACGCCCGGCGTGTGGAAGACCTCCGGATGACCGGGCGTCTTGCTGTCCCACTGACGGAACTGCTGGATGTCGTCGAGCGAGAGGTCGTAGCCCGAGAGGTGCAGCAGCGCGTACTGGAGCATCGACGCGTGGCCGCAGCTCAGCACGAAGCGGTCGCGCCCCATCCAATGCGGATCCTTCGGATCGTGGCGACGCAGCTCGGAGAAGATCAGCCACCCGAGCGGGGCGAGCGCCATCGGCGTGCCGGGGTGGCCACTGTCGGCCTTCTGCACGGCGTCCATGGAGAGGGCGCGGATGGTGTCGATCGCCAGCGAGGTCGGGTCCTTGGCCATGCGCGCGCGTCTAGCAGTCCGCCGAAATTGCTTCAACGGCGCCGCGGGCTTTTGTGTTCGCGCGCCCGCGTTCGCTCACGTCGTCGAGCGCGCGTTCGCGGTCGGCGTGCCGCGCTCGACCGGCCGCGCTACGTCCCGCGCATGTCGATGGATCCGCGCCTCGCCACGCTCCTCTCGCGCGTGCGCCCGAGCCTCGCGGGGATCGTGCCCTACACGGTCCCGGCGGAGCGGCTCGCCGCGATCGACTTCCACCGCTACCCGGACGGCCGCGCGAGCGCGCTGCGGACGGCGCTGGCCGCCTACCTGGACGCGTGCGAGGACGAGCTCGTGATCGGGGTGGGCAGCGACGAAGCGATCGCGATCCTGCTCGGCGCCTTCGCGCGCCCCGACGACGCGGGCCAAGAGCCCACCGTGCTCTTCCCGGGCCCGAGCTTCGTGATGTACGGCGTGAC